>JBBQTO010000080.1:0-9462 GCA_038234575.1 Candidatus Limnocylindrales bacterium | reverse complement strand
AACGCCGGCCGGCCGATCGTCGTCAGGATCGGTGTCCGGCCGGATGCCGAAAACGTCGGGGGGTTGAACCTCTTCGGCCGCGCCTTCGGCAACTATCCGCAGGATCTGAACCTTCGGATCGAATATCGGACTGGCCGGCCCGACCCCGATCAGGGGTGAGACTCGCACCCCTGCTGCGCGGCTCAGGGCAAACGCACGCGATCGCCAGCGCTGCCCCGGCCAGAGCGGTCACCCCGCGGGCTATAGGTCAGCCCGGCCGCGCGGTTCGGCATCGCGGCCGGGCTGACCTACGATGTGGGTCGCGTCACCGGGCGGGCGGCGATCGTCGATAGGCGCCCGCACGTCCATGCCGCCGAGGTCGAGGACTCGTCGGAGGTCCGCGTTGTTGCTCTGGCGGGCCCGGGACGGAGCGACCCGATCACGTCGCCCGGGAGGCGGGCTTACGGGTGCCCTGCAGTGCGGAAAGCCTGGCGGCGGCATCCTCGGGCGTAAGGTCGCGCTGGGTTTCCGCGAGCAGCTCGTAGCCGACCATGAACTTGCGGACGGTCGCCGCGCGCAGGAGCGGCGGGTACACGTGTCCATGGAGCAGCCAATGGCTCACGTCCGGCGCAGGCTGCTCAAGGGCGGCCATATCGGCAGGACCGAATGGGGCCTGATGCCAGCCCATCGAGTACGGGAACGGCACGGAGAACAACTGGTCGTAGCGGACGAAAAGGTCAACGAGCACATCCGCCAGCCCATCGCGGATGGCGTCGCTCAGATCGGCCAGGCGCGAGGCGTCAATCTTCGGCAGGATGAGCGTTTCGAACGGCCAGCCGGCCCAGAAGGGAACGACGACAAGCCACGCGTCGCTCTCGAGGACGACCCGCGGCCCGCCCGATTCCTGGGCGATGTAATCGGTGAGCAGGCGGTGACCCGTTCGGGCGAGGTGGTCGCGCTGGGTGGCGTCCTCGCGAACGGCGTCGCGGGGAAGCGCCGTCCCAGCCCAGATCTGTCCGTGCGGGTGCGGATTCGACGCGCCCATCGCCTCGCCCCGGTTCTCGAAGACCTGGACCCAGCGATAGCGCTCGCCCAGCTCGGTCGATTGGTCCGCCCACACATCGACGACGCCGCGAACGTCAGCGGGCGCCATTCCGGCCATCGTCAGGTCGTGGCGGGGGTCGTAGCAGACGACGCGGCAGGTCCCCGCCTCGCCCTCGGCGAGGAGCAGGCCGTCCTCCACGCGCTCGAGGCTCGAGTCGGGCAGGAGGGCCGCGAAGTCGTTGTCGAAGACGAACGTGCCCTCGTATTTCGGGTTGACGACGCCCCCGGCCCGGGTGTTGCCGGGGCACAGGTAGCACTCGGGGTCGTAGCGCGGCCGATGTGGCGGGACTCCGGCGTCCACGCTGCCCTGCCATGGTCGCCGGGTCCGTTCCGCCGAGACGAGGATCCACTGGTCGGAGAGCGGGTCGTATCGCCGGTGTGGCTGCTTCAGGAGCGGCATGGCACTGGGCCCGGACAATCTGGCATCGCGCTCGAGGATACGCTGCGAGCGGTCCCGTTCGGTTCGAGCCCACGCTCGACGACGAGGCCGGGAGGCACGATGTCCACGGTTCCGTTCGAGGCGGCGGCCCTGCGCGCGGCGCTGCGCGACGTGATGGAGGCGACAGGCGGCGGGTTCGACGAGGACCTGGTCCGGCTGGTGCGTGCTCCAGGTCGCGTCAACCTCATCGGCGAGCACACCGATTACAACCTGGGGCTGGTCCTGCCAGTGGCGATTGATCGCGAGATCCGGATCGCCCTGGTCCCGACGGTCGAGCGCCGCGCGGACCTGACCCGGCTCGACACCGGTGATCGGGCCGTCGTCGACCTTGACGCTCCGCGCGAGCGCGACGGCACCTGGGCGGACTACATCGCTGGAATGGCGTGGGCCCTTGCGGAGGCAGGCGTTTCGATCACAGGCTTCCGCGGCGTCGTCGCGTCGACCCTGCCCGAGAACGCCGGGCTATCGTCCTCGGCTGCGATCGAACTCGCGACTGCTTGGGCGCTGGCCGGTCCCCAAGTCGCTGCCCGCGACCCGCTCGATGTTGCGCGCATCTGTCAGCGCGCCGAGAACGGCTATGTTGGCGTCCTGTCCGGACTGATGGACCAGTTCGCCTCGGCCTGCGGCGTCGAGGGTCGGGCGCTCCTGCTCGACTGTCGGTCACACGAATGGGCGGCCATCCCGTTGCCCCGGGATCTGCGGCTCGTGGTCCTCAACAGTGGCTCGCCGCGCAAGCTGGATGGGTCGGCCTACAACGAGCGGCGGGCTCAATGCGAAGCCGCGGTCTCTGCCCTGGCTGCGATTTATCCCTCGATCATGTCCCTACGCGACGTCAGCGCCCAAATGCTGGCCCGCGAACGAGGACGCCTCGATCCGATCGTTGCCCAGCGGGCTGAGCACGTCATCGCCGAGAACGATCGGGTCCGAGCGACGGTTGCCGCATTCGCTGCCAACGATGACGCGGCGATCGGGGAACTGTTCGCCGCCAGCCATCGCTCGCTCCGTGAGTTGTACGAGGTGACCTCGCCCGAGCTCGATGCCCTCGTCGAGATCGCAAGGTCGGTAGATGGGGTCGTCGCAGCCCGGATGACCGGCGCGGGCTTCGGCGGCTGCACGATCAACCTCGTCCGATCTGCTGCGGTGCAGGAGCTCAGCGACGCGATCGAGGCGCGATACGAACCAGCCACCGGCCTGCGCGCGATGGTCCTGCCGGTTGCCGCCGCGGCTGGGGCAGGAGAGGTGGTCGAAGCGTGATCAGGCAGACGTCGGCCCGAGCTCCACACCCTCGGTCACGCAGTCCTCGCGGAATCGATTGCGCTCGTCGGGAGCGTCCGCCGCCGCCCGAACGAAGGCTATGATCCGGAGCGCCCCGGCCACGCGATACGCGGCGAAGAGATCGCTCCGCGACGACCCTGCGAGGTCTCCCGCCAGTCCCAACTCAATGACTGCATGCAGACAGCCGCGGAGGCGGCCGTCCAGGTCGAGCAGCGCGGCCGTCTCGCCCTCGCCCGAGCCGGTGGCGGTTTGCGGATGCTTGCCACGGGCAGGAGCTCGGGCGTGGCCGCCGGATCGTCCGCGGGAACCCGCTCGATCGCCCCGTTCGGGCTGGGTTTGTAGACGATGAACCGGCCGGCCCGGCTCCAGTCGGGATGCTCAAGGTCGCGTGTGTCCACCTTCGCCACCCGCTCCTGACCGGTCGCCAGCGTGCGGATCATCGGCGTGTAGCGAAAACCGTCGGCGGGATCGGCCCGGGTGAACAGGACCTCGAGCCCGTCGGGCGAGATCCGGGGTTCCCAGTCGGAGGAGTCCGGCTTCCCGATCGGCCGCTGGTCCGAGCCATCGGCATGCATCCGCCACAGCGTCTCCGTCCCACCCGCATCCACGACAGCCTTGTGCTCGGACCGGGCATAGACCAGCCAGGAGCCGTCGGGCGACCAATCGGGCGTCTGGGCATTCCCGGGCCCGTTGGTGAGGATGCGCAGGTCGCTACCGTCCACGGCCGTGGTGGCGATCTGCCAGGACCCGTCACTCACGACGATCCCGAAGGCAAGGTGCGTCCCGTCTGGCGAAAACCGTGGCCGCGATACATCGCAGTCGATGACCTGGATCATGTCGGACCCATCGGCGTCCATGACCAACAGGGGTGACACGATCTGGCCCTGGGGCTCCTGGATCCTCGCGACACCGAAGGCGATCCGGCCGTCCGGGTCCGGGACGCCATCCTTCGCGTTCGTTGCCGAGGTGACCCAGGTAGGTGGCGTTCGGTGCTGGCACACGGGCGTCAGCGCGGCCTCTGATGCGGAATACGAAGGCGGCGGCGAGTCCGTGACGACCGCCGAGGCGGTTGCGGCTGGCGTCGCTGGGCTGCTCGCCGTGCCGCCACAGCCGAGAGGTCCGTCAGCGGTCATTGCCCGCCGGTACTGCGCAGGCGTGTCAGCTGGGGAGGCACCCTCATCCGGCCGGCGCAGGCGGCTCCCGTCGAAGCTCCCAGACGATAAGCAGCGTGAGGGCGATGCGGGTTGCCACCACGCCGGCCACGACGAGGACTGTTGATAGCTCCGGCGTTGCCGCCACCTTGATGATGTCGGCACCGATTGCGAAGTCGAGGGCTAACAGGATGGCGTTGCTGAGGGCGTGACGCGCCTCGGTAAGGCCGCGCCGCCGGGCTAGCGCCCAGATCGCCAGCCCAGCGCCCCCGATGATGGTTACCGCCGACGCCGCCTCGAGAGCTGCGACAGCGACTCCGAGTGCAGCTTGGAGGGCCTCTCCCGCGGTCACAGGTCTCAGCTCGCCCGTCTCTTAGAACAGCAGGGTCAGCGGCATGGCTGCGAGCATAGAACGGCCCTGGTCGCTCCGGGCTCCGCTGCGCGTACGACCTACTGAATTTGGGCAGAGCCTCCTGACCCGAAACGGCGCCGCCTCACAAGTCGGCCGCCCGACGACGCGCTCGCCCGCCGAGCCGCTGGCCGACGAGAAACGGGATGAGGAGTATCGCGATGACGAAGGGGGCGGGGATCACGGCGTCCACGCAACTCGGACAGCCAGAGCTCACCATCCGCTGGATCAACAGGATCATGAGGACAGTCACGCCGACGATGAATGCGCCGGCCGATAGCTTCCGACCGACACCCGCGCGGCCGACGATATAGCCCGCCACTCCCGAAGAAGTACCCGCCGAACGTCAGGCCTGACGCCAGGCCCCATGCGATCGGGGCCGCGATTGGATGTCGCGCCGTCCAATCGGCGACCCGCTCGAGGATGCCGCTGCGTTTCGTTTGCGCCATCGCGCTCTCCCTTCACCGGTCCGCGTTGGAGGGGAACGTCCGAGAGAGCGACTCTGTTACGAAATCGAGTGGGTCCATCTGTCCTCCTCGGTCGATCTGGCATGGCCGTCATCGCCTGGCGGCCGGCGGGGGACGGCGTGGCAGGAGCTCCTGATCACGTGGCCGCCCAACTATCGTGCGGTCTTCGATCCTGGCTTCAGCGAGGTCATTTCCGGCAGCGGCGCCGTTGTGGCGACCGCGGGTGAGGACATCCTTCCCCGTCTGACTCGCGGACGCTGGGAGGCGGCTCCAGGCCTGACCATCGGGGGATTCCCCCAGAGGGCGGCTTTCCTCAAATGGTCGAATGAAAACGTGCCGGATATGCGGCCTGGCGAAGCCGACAAGCGCGTTCCATCGGCTTCGCGGTCGCGGCGAAGGGTTCGCGTCTCTTTGTAAGAGATGCCAGAAAGCCCGGGCGCAAGCCTCGCGGCGGGCCAATGCGGACCGCCATCGCGCGAGCAAGGCCGCAGACCGAGTCTCGCGTCTCGCAACGCTCGGGGCGACGAGACCCATCGCCCACCGCAAAACGCTCCTTGCGAAAACGAAAGAGCTGCTTGCAAGAGCGCGCGAACGCCACCGTCGCGTGGGCGCCGCCGTTGACAGTCAGGCTCGTCGCCGGGCCCGCCACACTGGCGGTCGCTCCGCTGTCAAGATCCGGTTCTAAAGGGTCGCGAAGCGGAGAACATTGGAGGCGACGACGTTGACGACCTTGGGCAGCATGGCAGTGGTCCTCGAGGAGCACGAGGCCTACAACGCGCACGACTTGGACCGCTTCTTGGAGGTATTCGCGCCTGATGCGGTCATTCTCGATGGCGAAGGCAAGACCACGTCGGACGGCGCGGACGCGATCCGGACCGATATCGGGCGGGTGTTCGAGCGCATGCCGGACGTCCACGCCGATGTGCCGACCTCGTTCGAGGTTGGCGAGTGGGTCGCGATGGACGACATCGTCCCCAATTGGCTGATGCCCGATGGCAGCCGCGCCGAGATGCGGTGGGTCGCCCTCTATCGCGTTGTCGCCGGCAAGATCGTCAGCCTGCAACTATTCCCAGGACCTCGGCCCGGGTAAGCCATGCAGAGAACCCGCGAGGTCGTCTGGGATGCCGTCCACAAGGCCCTCCCGGCCCGCTCGCAGGTCGGACCGCCCGGCTACTCGCCCTCGGACCACCATCGGCATGTCACGGCCTGCGGACCCATCCCGGCCGCCGGCTTTGGGCCGGGTGACCGGGGGTCATGGCTATGTCAACGACGCTCGCGCGGCGTGTCGCTTGCGCGACGCCAGCATTCGAGCTGATGGTCGGCCCGGTCCCGCGAGGATCGAACTCTACCGCGTGCAATCGCGGAATCAGCGACTGAGCCACGCTTCGCGCGACACGATGACCTGAGTGGTGAGCTACGCGTCATGGTCGCAGGAGGAAGTCGCCACTTCAGGGAGGAATACCACCAGCTGTTCCCCTCGTCGAGGTGCGAACAAGGCGGTTGCGAAGTCACATCTTGCCGTCGTCGCCACCGGACTTCCGTGCCAGGTCCAGCTCGACGGTGGTCTTGAGGCTGAGCTTCCTCGCCAGCCCTTCGCTCTCCACGCTGAGCTCGACCATCCGCGGATGGTCGTCCGCGATCGTCTTCTTTTCATCCTCGATGGCAGCCAGCCTGTCCGCGTCGGCAGCGATGGAAGCGGCCGTTGCGCGCAGGTCCTCGTGAAGCTCTGACATCCGGCGACCCCTCGAGGCGCTACGGAATCCAGCGCCCTTCCCGGTATACATACCACACCGTGTGCGGTTCGGAGCTCAGGTCGCGGGCCCGCACGATTGCCTTCGGATAATCAATCCGCAGCGTGGCCTGCATCGCCGCCGGACCACTCACTCCGTCCTCCAGAGTCTGCTCGGCCCGTGAAGCGAACTCCGAGTCGTCGACTGGGATCGCGATGAGGATCGGCCGCTGCGCCATCAGCAAGTGCCTCTGTCGGTGCGTGGAACTCGGATGAGACACCGAGGGCAGCGACCGCGGCGTCGGTGACGCTGGCATCGACCTTGCAGCGAGGCGACATGCCCACGACCGAGGTGCATTCTGTTCTGCCCGCTACGTGGCCACGAAAGTCTCGGCGTGAGGGGGACGCTCAGCGTCACGCCGTACGCCTGCTTCCCCGGTGCTATCTGACGGACTCTTCGATTCGACGAGGAGGATGTCGCGCGCCGCCACGCAATCACGTCAGGAACGCCACCCGAACGCGCCAACCTGCCGCTCACGGCATCGATCAACCGGGCGACCCCTACAGGAATCATGTACTCGGCCCCAGGCCCGGCTCGTGGCTCTCGCCCGGCGCGACCCGAAAGATCTATCGTCGCGAGGCGGTTCCCGGCAGCGAGAGGGTCCTCCGCCGCGCATCATGGAGTCGCTACCGCCACCACCACTCGAGGCGAGTCCTGATGCCATCCGGCTCGATCGCGGACCTGCTGACGCAATGGCGAGCGGCCGAGCGGCGCTGGGAGAGGCCCGCATCGGCTGAGGAGGTCTATGCCGCTGCGTTGGACGTCGTCCGCGCCTATGTCGCTTACCAGGACGCCCCGTTGCCGGCGGGCACGGGTGAGTTCATGCTGATCACCGACGAGAATCAAACCTAAGTCGGCGTAACGCGCGGCGCGACCGCCGTCCTCGGCTACGCGATCGACGAGCTGATCGGCCGCCGGATCGAGGAGCTCGCCGCGCCCGGGATCGGGAAGGCACGCCCGATCAATGGCTCGCCTTCCTGACCACAGGTCGCCAGGAGGGCCAGTTCCACCTGCTGGCAAAGGGTGGCCGGCCGGTCCACCTTCGATATCAGGCTCGCGCCCACCATCCCGTCGCCGGCTTTCACCTCTCCCGCCTCTGGCCGGATCCGGCGTGAGGTTCGTGTAACGACCGGGCGACCTCCGCGTCGGTGCCGAACGGCCCGGCGGAATGATGCGGTTCGGCCCTCCTCAGGCCGCGAGCCGCTCGTCATCGTCGGACCATGCCGGACCAGCGCGCCTTGGTCGACGAAGCCGACCACCGCCGACCGCAGACCGACGACGAAAGGGTCGTTCGACTCTCCGCGACGAGAAGCGCCGCCATCGACCTCGATCGGGTCTGGCCGGCGTTTGCCAACGAAGCCACGGATTGGCTTGGCCCGCCGGCTGGAACTGACGAGCTGGGCCTCGCGCGATATCTCTGCGATCTTGAACTGCGGGTGAGCCCGGAGAAGCGGGCGATCTTCCGCAAGGCAGCGATCGTCAGCGTCGGGCGACCCGTTCGCCGGATCGACTGCTGGAGCGTGCCGATCGAATGGCGTGCCGCGACGTTGGCGCCGCTCTTTCCAGTGTTCGTGGGTCGACTCACCGTCCGTTCGGACGGCCTCAGGCTCGACGGCCATTACGCACCCCCGTTCGGGGTCCTCGGCCACGTCCTCGATCGCGCCCTTCTCGGGATCGCGGCGCGGCGGGCGGCCTTCTGGTTCTTGGCCAGGATCGAGGCGGTGACCCGCGAGGGCCTAGTGCAGACCGTATCTAGGGCTGGGCGGAACGGCACGCCGAACCGGGACGCTCGTCCAGGCATGGCCGCGGCCGAGCCCCAGCCCGATTCCGTGGCGAGGTCCATCCGGCCCGGGACTATGTGACTGGCGGCCCATTCGGGGGCCCCGCTCGGTCGCCGACACTCACGCTAGAAGCAAAGGTCCAGGCGGTGTATTGCCGCACTCCCCAAGCGCCTTGCGCTCGAGGGCTCTAAATATCTGGAGGAACGCCAACCATGGCCCAGCTCCGCACCGCGATGCTCGCGGTCGTCATCACCGCCCTTGTGGCAGCCTGTAGCGCCGCCGCGACCCCGGCTCCGTCCTTCGTCTACAGCACGACGGGGCCGGCGACCCAGGCTCCAGCAAGCGTCGCGCCGACCGTTGATGCGAACGCGCCACTGACGATCGATCTCACCGAGTGGAAGGTTGCCACCGGCAGCACGCTCAAGGCTGGCAAGGCGACGTTCACGATCTCCAACGCCGGGACGATCCCGCACGAGCTGCTCATCTTCAAGAGCGCCCTGGCACCGGCCGCCTACCCGACCGATACCACCGGCGACATCGTCGAGGACGGTTCCGGCGTCAAGCTCGTCAGCGACGGGGAGAACATCGATCCTGCTAAGTCGCAGTCTCGAGCGATCGATCTGGCGCCTGGCACGTACCTCTTCGTGTGCAACATTCCCGGCCACTTCAAGGCGGGCATGTTCATGGTCGTGACGGTCACGGGGTAGGGGCCCAATGCGGGCGGACGTGCCCGAGCGCGGATGGGGGTGTACCGGAGGCGAGATTCGAACTCGCACGAGGTTGCCCCCAGCCGATTTTAAGTCGGCCGCGTCTGCCCTTCCGCCACTCCGGCGTCGATCAGCGTACTGGCTCAGGGCGGAGGAGTTGGAGGCGACGACCGGATTCGAACCGGTGAATAGAGGTTTTGCAGACCTCCCGCCACGCGGTTTAGCCCGGATCCACCGAGGACCCGGGCTGATTCGGCTGTCGGGACACGCAAACAGGTGCCCTTCTGAACTGGGACGATGGGGTTGTTGAAGCAACACCGACCCAGCGAGAAGGACACCTGATCGATGCGATCTTCGCAC
>JBBQTO010000079.1:0-9462 GCA_038234575.1 Candidatus Limnocylindrales bacterium | reverse complement strand
GATCATGTTCACCGAGCAGGCCCCGACCGAATACCGGGATTGGGCCGCCTCCGACCACGAGCTCTACGACGCCGTCGCGACGAACATGCATGCTCGCGGCGCGATGCCCGAGCCCGACTCCCGGGAGCCGTGGTTCTTCTGCGAGGCCCACGGACGCGAGGACATCGTCGATCGGGTCGTGACGATCTTCGCCGACTCGCTCGATGCCGCTCTCGAGGAGCGGGTGGGATCCAATACCGCCGCCGAGCGGCCAGCCGTCGGTCTCGGTCACGAGCTCGCGGCGGCGCATGCGGGCACCGATCCCGACTGACTGCGGCGCCTCACGTTTAGCCCGGCGCGTCGGCCCCCTCCGAACCGCGTTCCCCAGCGCGCGTGCCCTTGGTGCCTCGCCGGCTTCTGCCCTGCCGCGGTTCATGTGTCGGCGGCGGCCCATGCACGATCTCGAATCGGGTCGTGTTCGCTCGCACCGCTGTTTGGCCATCTCTGAAATCCACATCCAGCGATCCGCGGCCCGCTCGCAAGCCCAGGATGGACAACGAAGGGATCCAGTCCGGCAGCGCTGGGTCCATGTAAATGTGGGAGCCGCTGGCGTCGCTGCGAACGTGGATCCCGCACATGAGCGCGACGAGCCGGAAGATGGCCGATGCTGCCCACGCCTGCGGCACGTTCGCGCCGAGGTACTGCACGGGGAAGCTCCCGATCTGGCGTGGCAATCCGGCGAACAGCTCGGGGAGGCGATAGGCAGCGAATCGCTCGGCCGCGTCGAATAGCCCACGCGTCACGCGCGAGGCCTCCTCGGTGAAGCCGTAGCGACGGAAGCCCCCGGCAATGGTCGCGCAGTCATGCGGCCAGACGGACCCTGTGTGATAGCTGAACGGGTTGTATGCCGGATGATCGGACGAGAGGGTCCGAATGCCCCAGCCTGACCACATGTCATCCGCCATCAGCCGGCGCACGACACGACCGGCTCGCTCGCTCGGGACGATGCCGGATCCGAGGAGGTGGCCGGCGTTTGAGGCGACGGTCTCGATCGGGCGCTTCTGCCCGTCCAGACCGAGGTAGTAGGTGCCCTCGGATTCCCACCAAAACGCGTCGTTGAACCGCTCGAAAAGGCGATGCGCCTGCTTGCGGAGCCGTTCCGCGTCGCGGGGACGACCCAGCATCTCGTACATGTCGCCCAGTCTTAGCTTGGCGTCGTAGGCGTAGCCCTGGAGCTCGCAGAGGGCGAGCGGCAGAGGAGCCAGGGTGCCGTCGGCGGCGGGTATCGCGTCGCCGGCATCCTTCCAGCCCTGGTTGTAGTAGCCGTGGGTCGAACGGGTGGCGTACTCCTGAAACCCGTCTCGGTCGCGGTCGCCGTAGCGATCGATCCAGTTCATGGCCGCCTCGACATTGGGCAGGTATCGCTCGAGAACAGCCACGTCGCCCAGCCAGTGGTAGAGATAGGACACGACGATCACGAAGAGGCTCGTGGCGTCGTGCGTCCCGTAATACGGCTGGAAGGGCAGAATTCCCAGCTCCGCAAGTTCGCCATGTCGGATCTCATGGGGGATCTTGCCCGGCTCCATGTCCCGCTCGGGGTCGTCTTCGGTTGCCTGGAGCACCGAAAGGCGACGAAGGGCGCCGACCGCGAACTCCGGGAAACCGGAGATGCCCTGCATCGAGACGACGAGCGAGTCTCGTCCGAAGAGGGTGAGGAACCAGGGGACGCCGGCCGCGGGGACGAAGACGCCCCGCTCGAACGAGGGATCTTCGAGACGAAGTGCCTCCATGTCGAGGATGGCCCGCTCCCAGGCACGGCGCAGCGTGACGTTCGGCGTCTCGATCGCGACGCGTGGCAAACGGCGTGAGCCGCCCGGCACTCGTTGCGTGATGGCATTGCACTCCAGCACCGCGGGCCGCCGCCGCGATTCCGCGATGGGGAGCCAGTAGAGGCATGTATGCCATACGCCCTTCGGAGGAATCGGGGCCACGAACACGAGGCGGCCGTTCGCAAATTGGGGTTTGGAATCCGCCTTGGCAACGCTCACGACGAGCTCTCGCCGAAACGTCGAGTTGACATACGTCGCGCGCAACTCGCCGTTCGATCGGAACCACTGGGTCTGCATCGTGCCGCGCCGGACGATATGAGCGTCCTTCACGTCGAAGATGTCCGCGAAGTCCGAGTGGACCTCGATCTCGATCGTCAGCCGGACGGCACGGCGGCCATAGTTGATGACGTCGTAATCCTCGTGGACGCCACCATCGATGGTCCGGTCGAGGCGCACCGACAGGGTCCGTGGGTCGACCGGCCCGAACGCGTCGAGGAGGCCGTCGTTTGTGAATTCGAAGCGAGCGGAGAACGACTCGACCGGCGAGGAGTTGAGCAGGACCGGCCGGCGCCCGTTGAGGAGGAGGCCGTAGCCCGACACGAACCGCGTGTCACGGGCGAAGAACCCGCCGTCGAACCCGTCGACAATGCGTGCGTCCGGCTGGCAGACGAGCACGCGGTCATCGCGGTTGATCATGATGACGCTGGGTCCGACCTGGATCTGAAGGCTCACGCGGACTGGGCGGTCAGGAGTCTTGCTTGGCCGGCCGTGCCTCGAGCCGATCGGCAAGCGGCAGGACGTAGCGTGTTGCGACCAGGCTTGCGTAGGCGACGCCGAGGAGCGCAATCGCCGGCACGAGCACGGTCGACGCGACGAGGACCGCGCCGATCAGAGCGGTCAGCACCAACATCCGGCCAGGCCGTGCCAGACAAACGAGGCCTGCCAGGGCGAGCAACCGCCGTCGTGGGAGATGCTCGTGCTGCGGATCGCCGAGGAGCGGCCAGAAGGCCACGAGGACCATGAGGATTGCCACGTCCGCGTAGGCGGCAGTGGCTGTAAGGAACCAGCCAAAAGGCGTGTCGAGCTGGAGGCCGAGGAGCACGTTCGACGTGAAGACGACCATGAGGATCGTCATCGCCGCGCCGACTGCGACGGCGGGCACGGCAGTCCGACGCATGCCGTCGATGAAGTCGCCGAAGGACGCGGCCTCGCCACGAACCACAAGCGCTGCCATCCGATGGATCCCGGCGACTGGAACGGCGGCCACCACGATCAGGAGGATCGCCGGCGCCCAGAGTATCGCTCCGATGATGACCACCGCCACCGTGACCGCCCAGACGAGATTCGCGGGCACGAACCGCCACGAGTTGAAGTAGAAGTCCTCACCCGCTCGCCGGAATGCCGAGCGGAGACGCGGCTCCGGGAACGCGGTTGCGGGGTCGTCGCGGACCACCGGTCGCGCGCGCGTCGTCACGCCTAGCCCTTGACGCCCGATGCCGCGATGCCCTCGACGAAGTAGCGCTGGAAGAAGAGGTACAAGAGGAGGATCGGTAGCGTCGCGATCACGACTGTAGCCATGAGCGGCGGCCAGTTGCTGCCGAAGCCGCCCGACTGCCTGAACAGCGTCAGGCCCAGCGGCAGGGTCCAGTGCGAGGGATCCGCGGACAGGAACACGACCGGCCAGAAGAAGCTGTTCCACGTTCCCTGGAATTGCAGGATCGTCACCGCGCTGAGGGCGGGCGTCGCAAGCGGGAGCATGACCCGCCAGAACGTCGTGAAGAAGCCAGCGCCGTCAATGCGCGCTGCCTCTTCGATGTCCCGGGGGATCGTCAGGAAGTACTGCCGCAGCAGGAAGATGCTCGATGCCGAGATGGCACTGATCACAATCACCGGGATGTACGCCGCCACGCCCTTGGTGAGGCCGAGGGAGCTGAAGAGAACGTACACCGGCGGCAGGCGCAGCTGGTCCGGGATCATGAGCGTCGCCAGGACCACGAGGAACAAGACCTCGCGGCCGGGGAACCGCAGCCGCGCGAAGGCGTAGCCGGCGAGGCTGCCAAGGGCAAGGTTCGTCACCGTGACGACGCCCGCGATCAGGAGGCTGTTGCCGAACATGACCGGGATCGGCGGCGTGAGATTCGCGAATACGAAGCGCCACGGCTCGAGCGTGAAGGGTTGCGGGATGATCGTTAGCTGCGTGGAGTCCGGCAGCGTCTTGAACGACGTGATCAGCGTCCACGCGAACGGCAAAAACATCAGCAGCGCATAGCCGATCAGGATTACGTAGGCCACACGCCGCCGCCAGCGCCCCCCGCGCTCCCCGACTGGGGAAGCAGACGCCGCGACGGCTACGGGACCCGCCGGACCCATCGCGTCAGTCTGGCTACTCACCACGCCGGCGTCCGCCCGAACAGCTGGCGCTGGATCAGGGTCGCGCCGAAGATAATCACGAACAGCACGATGCCCATGGACGCGGCATAGCTGAAATTGATCTGGATGAAGAGCGCGTTGTAGAGGTACAGCACGATCGTGAGGAGCGCGTTGTTCGGCTCGCCGTTCGGCCCGCCGCCGATGAACGCCTGGTCGAAGAGCTGGAGGCCGCCAATGACGCCGACGGTCGCGACGAAGAAGTGGCCGGGCCGGAGCAGCGGAAACGTCACCTTCCAGAACGTCTGCCAGGCGCTCGCGCCGTCGATCGCCGCCGCCTCGTACACCTCGTGGCTGATCGACTGCAGGCTCGCGAGGTAGAACAGCATGAACGTCCCCGATGTCGTCCAGGCGTTCAAGATGATCACCGAGTTCAATGCCGTGTGGTAATCGCCCATCCAGTCCTGGTTAGGCCCATAGCCGAGGAGCTGGAAGAGCGGGTTCAATCCGAGCGCGCCGCGGATCTCGTTGAAGACGCCCGAGGGCGACACCAGGAAGATCCAGAGCACGGTGATCGCGGCCGATGACGCGATCGCTGGGAAGTAAAACGCTCCGCGGAAGAATGTCTGGCCACGGATCTTCTGGTTGACGATGACGGCAAGGAACAACCCGACGGCCATCGTGAGGGGAACCCAGATTGCCGTGTAGTAGAGCGTGTTGCGAACAGCGACCCAGAACTTCTCGTCGGACAGGATATTCTGGTAGTTGCGCGCGCCAATGAAGCTGATCGGTCCCTTCAGGACGCTCCACTTCCACACGCTCATGTAGAGGGCGTACAGCACCATCCCGATGTTCAGGACGAGGAACATGATCATCGGGACGAGGATGAAGAGGTACCCGGCCAAGGCCTCGTTGCGTGCGCCGGCCTTGCGCGCCGGCAGGAGTCGGGAGGCGGTCATCGTCGGATCCGGCGCCGGCGGCCCGCGAGGGCCGGCCGCCGGCAGGATCCAGCTCCGATCCCTACTGGGCCAGCGCCTTGTTAACCGCGCTCACCGTCGCCGCGATGACCGGGTCGACATTGAATGTCTTGTTCGTGATTTCGGCATCGAACGCATTCGCAAACGCGGTCTGGATGTCGTTGTAACCCTTGATGAAGCCGGATCCAGGCTTGGAGTAGTCGGCTCCCTTGACGATCACGTCGAAGCCGGCCGGGACGGGGACGTCGGAACGGGACGGCACGGCGATCCCGCCGCCGGTCCATACGGCCATCCCCTGCGGACCGGTCAGGTACTGCATGAGCGCCCACGCCTGGTCCTTGTTGGCGCTGTCGACGCCGATTCCGTAGGCGGCGGTATAGCTGAGCGTGACCTTCTGTCCTGTGCTCCCGGTCGGCATCTCGGCGAATTTCCAGTTGACCTTGGGATAGGTGCTCTGCATGAAGCCGAGGAGCCACCCGCCCTCGAACGTCATCGCGACGTCGCCCTTGCCGAGCGCCTCGCCGCACCAGCCGTCACCCAGGGCCTTGTTCGTCGTTCCGAGACCGTTCTTGAACAGGTCCATGTACCACTGGAGCGCCTGCTTCGATGCGGGCGTGTCGATGGCCTCGGCCTTGTTGTCGGCGGTCAGCAGGGAGCCGCCCTGGGCCTCGATGAAGCCCAGTCCGCGGTCGAGCGCCGCGTTCAGGCACATCGGTGCCTTGATCCCCTTCTTGCCCACAAGCCCCTGCGCCGTGGTGACGAGCTCATCGAGCGTCGTCGGAGGGGTTGGCACCAGATCCGCGTTGTAGGCCAGGGCGATCGTGTTGCCATCCTTGGGCAGGCCGTAGATCTTCCCGTCGGACCCGGTGAAGATCTGGAGGTAGTTCTTGAAGAACGGGTCCGTCTTGAAGGCTGACTTGGCGATGTAGTCGTCGAGCGGCGCGAGGAAACCGTTGTCGATCCAGTCCTGGGCATACTCGGCATTCACGTAGAAGAGGTCGGGCGGGTTGTGGGCGCCGAAGCGCGTGATCATCTGGGCGCGGAAATCGCCGCTGACGTTTTCCTGTTTGACCTTGATGTTCGGGTAGGTGACGCTGAACGCGGCGAGGGCCGACGACAGCGCGCTGTGCTCGGCCGGCGAGGAGTCCCACTCGCCGATCGTGACGTTTCCCGTGATCTTCGACGGATCGAAGGCGGCGCCGGCCGATTCGCTCGGACCGCCGCTCGAGCCGACCGGCCCTGTGCCAGTGCTCGCGCCGGGAGTTCCGGTCGAGGTTCCGCAGGCACTTCCAACGAGGACAAGGCACATCGCAACGACAAGGACGCGACGCATGGTGCACTCCCTCAAGCGATCGTCCGCTCAGGCGAAGCCATCTGAGGTCGGGGCGGACGCGTGGCCACCGTAAGCAGCGCCAACGATACGCTCGGCGGCGGCGGCTGCGCCGTTACATTCTCATTGCGCCCGCCAAACGAGCATCGCAGCGAACGCCATGGGACAGGCTGGCGTCGACCACGCCGTCAGGCCGCTGTCGGAGGCTCAGTCCGGTACGCTGCGGGCGATGCCGGACTTCGCCAAGGCACCCTGGCTGGCGTGGGCGCCCATCTTCGAGGATCGGATCCTGCCGATCCTCCTGATCATCGCTGTCGCGCTGGTCCTCGTGGCTGCCGTGAAGCTCTTCGTCCACAGCATCGTGAAGGCGCTCATGGATCGCGAGGTAACCGAGGGCACCGCCCAGGAGCTGTCCGCGGTCGAGCTCAAGAAGCGGATGGACACGATCGATAACCTCGGGGGCAACGTCCTCCGGTTCTTCGTGATCGTGATCGCGGGGCTGATGATCCTTCGGACCTTCGGTCTCGACATCGGGCCGGCCATCGCGGGCCTCGGGATCGTCGGCATCGCCGTGGGCTTCGGTGCCCAGAGCCTGGTGAAGGACTACCTCAACGGGTCTCTGATCCTCATCGAGAATCAGTTCAGCAAGGGCGATGTCATTCGTGTCGCCGGGGTCTCGGGCACGGTCGAGGATTTCAGCCTCAGGCGGACGACCCTGCGCGACCTCGACGGCGTGGTGCACACGGTGCCGAACGGCCAGATCGAGGTGGCGAGCAACCTCACCCGCGTCTGGGCCCGGATCAACCAGGACGTAAGCGTCTCGTACGGGACCGACATCGACAAGGCGATCGAGGTCGTCGATTCCGTCGGACGCGACTTGGCGAGCGACCCGGCCTGGAACCGGCGGATCCTCGAGACCCCGCGGGTCGATCGCGTCGCGGGACTGGGTGAGTACGGCGTGACGCTCAAGATCCTCGGGACCGTTCGGGCGCCCGACCAGTGGGCCGCCGGCGGTGAGTTCCGGAAGCGGCTCCTCGCCGCATTCCGGGCGAACGGCATCGAGATCCCGCGACCCCAGCGGGTCGTGCTCGCCGGCGAGCCGGGTGGGGTCGGTGGCGGGGATCCGACAGACGCCGATGTCTCGAACGGCGACGTCTCGAGTGCGCTCCCGGGGGACTCCGACGACGCCGGGCCCCCGCGAGCTGGTTAGGATGGCGCGGATGGTGATCACGCCGGCTGATGATCCCGCGGAGAAGGCCCCGGCCATCGACTGGGAATCGCGCTTCCGGGCGCCCGCGATCCTCTTGAGCGCGATCGCCCCGAACGATTCGACGCGCGGATTGGTTTCCTCGAATGCGAGCGGCAGGTTGCAGCTGTACGCCTGGGCACCGGAGACCGGGGCCCTCACCCAGATCACGGATGAGCCGACGGGCCGTACCTCCGGGGAGCTCTCGCCCGACGGTCGATGGGTCTGCTATCTCCGGGACGAGGGTGGCAATGAGCTCGGGCACTTCGTCGCGTTACCGACTGACGGCGGTCCGGAGGTCGACCTCACGCCGGGCCTGGCGGCCTATGCCGGTGAGCTCCTGACCTTCAGTCGAAACGGTGCGAGCATCGCCTTCGTGACGGTGTCAGACGACACCTTCGTCGCCCGGGTCGGTCATTTCGCCGACGGCGGTGTCGCCGACCTGAGGGCAATTCATTCCACGCGCGCCGGGGTCATGGCGATCAGCCTGTCGGCCGACGGGTCGTTCCTGGTGCTGTCGTCCAGCCATCGTTCGAGTGGTCTCGAGTTCAGCCTGTTGACGCTGGACGCGAACACCGGCGATTTGGGCCCGGAGCTCTGGGACGGACCCGGCACGAGCCTCGTCGTGTTTGGCTGCTCGCCGATCTCGGGCGACGGGCGGGTCCTCGCGACGACGAATCGGACCGGCCCTGAACGAGCCACGCTCTGGGATCGGGCGTCCGGCGCCCGGAGGGACCTGCCCGACGATGCACCGACCGGAGACATGCTGCCTGTCGACTGGTCGGCCGATGGCCGGCAGGTGCTTCTCTGTCGGATCGACCGGGCCGCGCAGTCGCTCCATCTCTGGGACCTTGGGACCGATCGCGTCCGGCCGCTCGCGCACCCCGTTGGTGCGTTCCTCGGCTACCGGCGCCAGAACGCGAGCTACTTCCATCCCGGTCGCGACGAGATCGTCGCACGCTGGGAGGACTTCGCCCATCCGCGACGCCTCGTCGGGCTCGATCCGGCGACCGGGCGGCTAACCCGGACCATTCTCGATGCCGGCGTCGTGCCTCCCGGCGCCGAGTTCACCACCCTGGAGATTCCGGGCGCGGACGACGGCTCGGTCCAGGCATGGCTCGCGCGGCCCGCCGGGCCCGGGCCGTATCCCGTGATCCTCTCGACCCACGGCGGGCCGACGGCCGCCACGGTCCCGAACTTCGATGCGCAGGCGTTGGCGTACGTCGACGCCGGGTTTGCCGTGCTGCTCCTCAATTACCACGGCTCGACGACGTTCGGCCGCGAGTTCGAGCAGTCGATCTGGGGTCGCCTCGGCGAGCTCGAGCTTCAGGACATGGCGGCAGCGCGAACGTGGCTCGTCCTGCAGGGGGTCGCGCGGCCGGACGAGGTCTTCCTCACGGGCTGGTCCTACGGCGGCTACCTGACGCTGCTCGCACTCGGCCGCCAGCCGGAGCTCTGGGCCGGCGGGATGGCGGGCGTCGCGATCGCCGACTGGCAGATGAACTACGAGGACTCAACCGACCTGCTGCGCGGCTACCAGCGGATGCTCTTCAATGGCGCGCCGGACGAGCCAGCCGTTGCCGAGGCGTTCCGGAGGGGTTCGCCGTTGACGTACGTCGATGACGTCCGGGCGCCGGTCCTGATCATCCAGGGCCGCAACGACACGCGAACGCCGGCTCGTCCGGTCGAGCGCTACGTGGAGCGCCTGCGCGGCCGCGGTCACCCGGTGGAGAT
>JBBQTO010000078.1:0-9653 GCA_038234575.1 Candidatus Limnocylindrales bacterium | reverse complement strand
ACCCAGCCGCTTCGCGCGAGGAGGATCCCGGGTTCCGGATCTGATCTTCAGGTCCGGGACCCGGATCTTCGCGTTCGTCGTCGTCGGCCTGCTGATCCTGCTTGCCCTCCAGCTCGCCGTCAGCGGCAGCGAGGTCTTCCGAACGTTCGGCCTGTCACTTGTCACGGGGACCACGTGGGATCCCGTCGCCGGCGTCTACGGCGCCCTGCCCTACATCGTCGGGACGCTCGGGGCAGCGCTCATCGCGATCATCCTCGCGGCCCCGATCGGGCTTCTCACCGCGATCTTCCTGTCGGAGCTCGCCCCGCGGCGGGTGGCCGTGCCCTTGACCTTCGCCGTGGAGCTCCTCGCCGCGATTCCATCGGTCGTCTACGGCCTGTGGGGAATCTTCGTGCTCAGCCCAATCCTGAAGGGCTCCGTCGAGGCCTGGATCGTCGGCGCCTTCGGCTGGCTGCCGATCTTCGCCGGCCCGCCGTTCGGCATCGGCCTCTTCGCCGCGGGGGTGATCCTCACGATCGTGATCCTGCCGACGATCGTCTCGATCTCGCGGGAGGTCATCAGCTCCGTCCCCGACAACCAGCGCGAGGCGATGCTCGCCCTCGGCGCGACCCGTTGGGAGACGGTTAGCAAGGCGGTCCTGCCGGTGGCACGCTCTGGCATCGTCGGGGCGATCATCCTCGGCCTCGGCCGGGCGCTCGGCGAGACGATGGCCGTGACGATGGTGATCGGCAATGGCGAGCACATCCCATCGAGCGTCTTCGACACGGCCCAGACGATTGCGTCGAAGATCGCGACCACCTTCAGCGAAGCCCAAGTCGGCCTCCAGACGTCGGCGCTGATCGGGCTCGGGCTCATCCTCCTCGTGATCACGATCGGGCTCAACATCGTCGCTCGGCTCCTGGTGGGGCAGGCGTCCGGTGCGCTGCGGGACGGCCCCGTGTGAGCGCTGCCAGGGCAACGGTTGGGCCGGCCTCGGAATCGCGGTTGGGTCGGGCGGCGCTGGGCCGCCGACGGAACATCAACGACCGGGCGATGCGCGGCCTCGCGTTTGCCGCGGCGATCGTGTGCGTGACGCCCCTCGCGGCGGTCATCGCCTTCGTCACCATAAACGGCATCGGCGCATTCAACCTCGATCTCATCACGAAGGAGCCGAAGGCGCTCGGGATCGGCGGCGGAGCGCTCAACGCGATCCTGGGCACGTTCCAGATGGTGCCCCTGGCGTCGCTCATCGCCATCCCGACCGGCATCCTCGGCGCTGTCTACATCGGCGAGTTCGCCGACCGCCGGTCCGCGCGGCTCATCCGATTCTCGGCCGACGTGATGGTCGGCGTCCCGTCGATCCTCGTCGGGATCTTCGTGTTCACCTTCCTCGTGCTGCCGTTCAAGCAGTACAACGCGTTCGCCGGCAGCGTGGCCCTGGCGGTGATCATGATCCCGATCGTCCTGCGCACGACCGAGGAGACGCTGCGACTCGTCCCGGGCGCGCTCCGCGAGGCGGCCCTGGCGCTCGGGGTCCCGGTTTGGCGAACAGTGCTCTCGGTGGTCTTGCGGACGGGATTGACCGGCATCCTGACCGGCTCGATGCTCGCCTTCGCCCGGGCGATGGGCGAGTCCGCTCCCCTCCTCTTCACGGCGCTTGGGAGCCGGCTCATCAACGTCGGCAACTTCGCCCAGCCGATGGACGCGCTGCCGCTGTTCATCTATCGCAACGCGACCCAGCCGAACGCGACGCTCAACCAGCAGGCCTGGGGGGTAGCCTTCCTGCTCATGGTTGTGGTTCTCGTCATCAACGTCGCCGTCAGGGCCCGATCCGCGGGCCGCCCTGTTGGATGAAGGAGAATCCGTGACCGTGGCAACGGCCCCCCGGCCCGCGATCGCCGAGGCGGCGGTCGAACTCGCGCTGGCGTCGGATACCGGCCGGATCGAGGTCCGCGACCTCAGCCTGTACTACGGGGCGTTTCGAGCCGTTCGCGACGTCGCGATGACGATCCGGCCGCATTCGGTGACCGCGATCATCGGCCCGTCGGGTTGCGGCAAGACGACTTTCCTCCGCTCGCTCAACCGGATGCACGAGCTGGCGCTCGGGGCCCGGGTCGAGGGATCCGTGGACCTCGACGGCGTCGACGTCTACGACCCCGAGGTCGACCCGGTCCAGCTCCGGCGCGTCATCGGGATGGTCTTCCAGCGGCCCAACCCGTTCCCAACGATGTCCATCTTCGACAACGTCGCCGCGGGCCTGCGACTGACCGGCCGCCTGCCCAAAGGCCACGTCCAGGAGGTCGTCGAGCGGTCCCTGCGCCGGGCCGCCCTGTGGGACGAGGTCAAGGACAAGCTTCGGGCGAACGGGACGTCCCTGTCGGGTGGCCAGCAGCAGCGTCTCTGCATCGCCCGGGCGCTCGCCGTCGATCCCGAGGTCATCCTCATGGACGAGCCGGCGTCGGCCCTCGACCCGATCGCGACCCTCCGGATCGAGGAGCTCATCGCGGAGCTGCGAGAGACGTTCACGATCGTCATCGTGACCCACAACATGCAGCAGGCGTCGCGGGTGAGCGACCAGACCGCGTTCTTCACGATGGGCGAGGATCGCGCAGGTTATCTCGTCGAGATGGATGACACCGTCAAGATCTTCACAAATCCGACACAGAGTCTCACCGAGGACTATGTGTCCGGGAGGTTTGGCTGAGATGACGGATTCCGTGGCGCAACCGGCCGTGAACCTGCGGGTCGAGACGAGCCGCTCGCGTGCCGCGCTCGATCGTGACGAGCAGCAGGTCAAGGACGGCATCCTCCGGATGGGCTCGCTCGTGGAGAACCAGATCCGCAACGCGATTCGATCGCTGGTCGACCACGACGCCGAGCTGGCGGTCGAAGTCATCGCCGGCGACGGCGAGGTCAACGACGCCCAGCGCGTCGTGAACGAGGCGGTAGCGATGACGATCGCGACGCAGTCGCCGGTGGCGCGCGACCTGCGCTTCCTCCTCGCCCTCCATCACGTCGGCTACGAGCTCGAGCGGATCGGGGATCACGCTTCCAGTGTCGCGAAGCAGGCCCGCCGCCTCGCCGACGACCGTTCCCTGCCATCGATCGCTGAGCTCGGCCGGATCGGGGGCCTCGCCGCCGACCAGGTCCGCGGCGTGCTGAACGCCGTCGTCGACGTCGACGATGTCCGGGCTCGCGAGGTCGCCGCCCTCGATGACGAGATCGACCACGGCTACCACCAGATCTTCGCCGACGTGATCAAGGTCATGAGCGCCGATCCCACCGCGGTCGAGCGAGGGACCCGGCTCATCCTCACGGCCCACTGGATCGAGCGGATCGGCGATCGGGTCACGAACATCGCGGAAGACGTCGTGTATCTCGCGACCGGAGACGTGGAGGACCTCAACCCATGAGCGATGGATCGCGGATCCGGCCGATCCGGGTGATCTTCGTGTGCGGCGGCAACTCGGCCCGGAGCCAGATGGCCGAGGCGATCCTGCGCCGCGAGGGCGGCGGCGACTTCGAGGTCTTCAGCGCCGGCGTCTGGCCGAAGGACGACGTCCACCCGATGACGATCCAGGTGTTGAAGGAAATCGGGATCGACATCAGCGATGCCCGATCCAAGCCCGTTTCGGAGTTTCTCGAACAGCGATTCGACTACGTCGTGACCGTGTGCGATCGAGCGCGCGAGTCGTGTCCGGTCTTTCCCGGCGCCGAGGAGTCGATGCACTGGGGCCTCGACGATCCCGCCGAGGCGGAGGGCACGGACGCGCTGCGGCTGGCAGTGTTCCGGCGGGTGATGACGGAGATCGCGGTCCGGATGCGAACGTTCGTGCCGCTCGCACGACGAACCCACCCGAACGAAGAAGATGTCGCGGCGCGATGAGCAACGAGCGCGCTGGACTCGACCTCATCCTGGTCCGGCATGCCGACGCGGGCGATCCCGAAGCGTGGGCCGGCCCCGATGCCGCTCGTCCACTGTCCAGCAAGGGTCGGAAGCAGGCCCAGCGACTGGCTCGCTACCTGCGCGAGGTCAAGCTGGAGCCGGATGCCATCGTCACCTCGCCGAAGCTCCGGGCCGCCCAGACCGCGGCCGCCATCGGCGAGGCCCTCGGTGTCGAGGTCCGGATCGACGACCGGCTGGCGGAAGGCTTCGGGCTGGCCGAGCTCGACGCGATCCTGCGAGAGGGTTCATTCCGCCGTCCGATCCTCGTCGGCCACGATCCGGACTTCAGCGATCTGCTCGCGCTGCTGGTCGGGGGTTCGATCCCGCTCCGGAAGGGAGCCCTCGCCCGGCTCGACGTACCGGGCGACGTCAGCGCCGGCGCCGGGGCCGGGGTCCTTCGCTGGCTGATCCGGCCGGACGCCCTCGTTCGCTGAGGCGGAGGCGCTCCAGCCGTCCCGTCAGGAGATCGGTGCGGCCTTCGTAGGGGATTCGGGCGTGGAGCCGAGCTGCAGCGACGATAGCGGCACGAATCCGACGCCGACGAAGCCCCTCGTGATCGTCGCGACTCGCGCCACGAGGTCGGGCGCAATACGGTAGAAGATCGAGTTGCCGCGCCGCTCGGACACGACGGCGCCGGCCTCCCGAAGGACCTTCAGGTGATGCGACACGGTCGGCTGCGAGACGTCGCAGCAATCGGTGAAGTCGCACGCGCACACCTCGGACGAACCAGCGAGCTCGCGCAGGATGTCGAGGCGGACTGGGTCGGCAAGGGCCGCCAGGAGGCGGACGTCGGGTTCAAGGTTACGAGTCATGCTGCCATCCTAATCGACCCACATCGATATTGACAAGCTTCGATATGTAGGCTATATTTACGTCAATCGATACGAAAGACGAGGTGACCGCAAATGATGGATCCACAGACGGCGACATTCATCGCGGGTCGCTTCGCGCCGCAGCAAAGCCGCGACGCAGAGCAGCTCGCGGCGGTACGCGACGCACGAGCCCGCACCACTTCCGGCTATCGGCCAACGCTCGAACGCGTTCAGGCGTTCTTCAGCCGGAGCCAGGATCCGTCCAGCGCTTCCTGCGACTGCACGGAGTAGGAAATATCCACATCGGATGCGACCGCAACCCGCGGCGCGTCCTTCTTGTGCCCGCGATGAGCACGGCGACGACTCCGCCCGGGGAATCCGACTTCAACCTGAGCTCCTGGCCCGCAACGTGACGGAAGGAGGTGAGCGCGATGGTTCGGTGCGATTGTCCCTGCGACTGCCCCGGCCCCTGCTGCTGAGCAGCTGATCTCACTGAGCGCCCGTCCTGGTTCCGGGGCGGGCGCTTCTCGTTGTCAGCCGTCGAGTGCCGCGGCCTCCACGCAGACCGCCTTCACGCCAAGTCGCGCCATGCGCTCGAAGGTAGGGCGTCGCCGCACGGTCCAGGCGATGACGTCGAGCCCGGCGGCGCCGGCTCGGGCGACCGAGCGCTCGTCGATCATTCGCCAGAGCACCGCGACCGCCTCGCAACCGAGCTCCACGGCACGATCGTCGGTCCCTTGCTCGAGATCGCGGGCGTTCAGCCAGTGCTCCCAGTCCGGCCGGCGGGTGGCGACCCAGGCGAGGATCTCGGGGTCGAACGACGACAGCGCGGCCCGGTGCAGGCGCGGCGGCCCGTTCGCGCCGGAGCCCGACGCCCCGGCGCGTTCCGACGCCCGCTCCGCCTCGACGACGCGGATGAATTCCTCGTTCGGCAGGGCTTTGAGCTCGATGTCGAGAAAGGGCTCCCGCCCGGCGACCGCCAGGACCTCGGCCAGGGTTGGGACGCCGAGACGCGCCAGCGCGGGGACGTCCAGCGCCGCGACCGGCTCGCCGACGCCCTGGACGCGTTCGAGCGTTGCGTCGTGGAGCAGGACCGGTGCTCCGTCCCGGGCGAAGCGGACGTCGAACTCGAGGCCGTCGCAGCCCGGCACCACCAGCGCAGCCCGCATGGCTTCAAGCGTGTTCTCGGGGGCGACGCGCCAGTCGCCGCGGTGGGCCAGCCGGAGCGTCACGCTCCGAATCGAACGGTGGCCATGAGGCCGAAATGATCGGACGGATAAAGCGATGGGTCGTCGACCGCGGGTCGATCGAATACGACGCGGCAGGCCTCGACCGCGAGCGGTCCGCGGACCCAGATGTAGTCGAGGCAGCCGGGCTCGCCGTCGACGTCCATGCCGGGCGCCTGGATGCCGGACGGCCACGTGACCGCGGGCTCGGCGCCGTTGGCCTCGAGATGAGCGGACCGGAAGCCCGCCTCTGTCATCAGTCGATAGGCCGCCTCGACCGGTTCCGCGTTGAAGTCGCCCACGAGGACCGTGGCGACCGACTTGCCGAAGCCCGGGTGGCCGCCCGCGCCCGGGTCTCGCACGCCGAGCCACTCGATGAGCGCCGCCGCCTGCTCCGCCCGGATCGCCTCGTCCGGCGTCAGGTGATGGAGGTGAGTCACGACGAAGTCGAGGCTCTCGCGATCCGTGGTCGTTACCGGCGTCCGGAGCGCGCTGCGGCCGTGGCCGAGGTCGAATCGCTCGGGTGGCCCGGAGCGGAGCGGTTCGCGCACGAGGGTCGCGTTGCCGTATTCGGGCCGCGTGGCCCAGCCCCGGTGCGAATCGTAGCGACCGGCGCCGCCTGCCCCGAGGATCCGATCCTGCTGGGTCGCGAACACGCACTCCTGGAGTCCCATGACGTCCGGCTGGAGCGCGGCCATGTCCGCCAGCAACAGGGGCAGGCGCTCGTCCCAGCGATCGGCGATGTTCCGCAGATTCAGGGTCGCGACGGTCAGGCTCGTCATCCTCTCCTCGACTGTGGGATCAGGTCGTCGCGCCGACGGGCGCCGGATCGGGCGCCGGATCGAGCGCCGCGACGGGCACCGTGAACGTGAACCGCGAGCCCTGGCCCTCGACGGAGGCGACCCGGATCGAGCCGCCGTGGCCTTCGACGATGTGGCGCGCGATCGCAAGGCCGAGCCCGGTCCCGCCGCCGTGAGCCCGGCTCCGGTCGGCCTTGTAGAACCGCTCGAAGATCCGGGCCTGGTCGGTCGCGCCGATGCCGATTCCGGCGTCTCGGACCCACGCGGAGAGGCTTTCGCCGCTGCGCTCAACGCCGACCCAGACCTCACTCCCGTGCGGGCTGAACTTCACCGCGTTGTGGATCAGGTTCGCGAAGACCTGGCCGAGCCGGACCGCCTCGCCTCGCACCGCGGGCAGCGCGGATTCGATCTCGGTCCGGAGCGCCACCCCCTGGCGCTCCGCGAATGGCCGCAGTCGCTCCGCGGATTCGACGGCTACCGCGCCCAGGTCGACCTCGTCTAGGTGGAGCTGCCGGCCGCCGCTTTCGATCCGGGCGAGATCGAGGAGCTCGGACACCATCTGGGCGATGTTGCCGGTCTCGATCTCGAGCTTCCCGATCCGCTCGCGCATTTTCGCCGGCACCGCGTCGCCGGCTAGCTCCGCGTCGCGGGCGAGGGTCTCCGCGAGCAGCCCGACGGTCGTGATCGGCGTCCGGAGCTCGTGGGAAAGGTTGTCGATGAACTCTGCCCGGATCCGCTGGAGGCGGCGCAGTTCCGCGACGTCCTCGAGGACCAGCCAGACCCCGAGAATCGGCGAGCGCCGCGCCCGCACCACCAGGGTCGCGCCCGACTCGCCCGGCAGGACGACCTCGCCGCTGGCCGCGCCCGCGTCTCGGGCCTGGCGGGCGATCGCCTCGATCCGGTGGTCTCCAAGGGCCTCCATTGCGGTTCGGCCCACCATCGATCCGGAGTCCCGGCGAACGAAGACGTGGGCTGCCGTGTTCGCGACCTCCACCTGGAGCTTGTCGGAGAGCCGGACGATGCCCACCCCGACGAGGTCGGCGAGGTAGGCCAGGTCGCGGAGGCGTTGCTCGAGCGAGAACTCGGCGCTCTCGGCGCGGCGACGAAGACGCCGGACCTGGTCGGTGACCTCCTCGCCATCTGGGCCAGCTGGTTCGCCCGATCCGGCGCGAGCGGCGAGGACGTCGCGAATGCCCTCGAGCGTCCGGCCACGCGACAGTGCGATCCCGATCGCGATTGCCAGTGCAATCGCCTGCGCCGCGACGAACGCGATCACGAGCCAATCCACGGATCGAGGATCGCACACTCGCCGGGCCGCGGCGGCTACCCTAGCCATCGTGCGACTGCGCCTGATCCCGCGCGAGGAACGGTTCTTCGACCTCTTCGCCGAGGATGCCGCGAATGTCCTCGGCGCAGCCCGCCTGTTCGAGGCGATGCTCCGGACGTACGACGCCCCGGAGCAGCGGGCCAAGGAGATCCGCGACGCCGAGCATCGTGGCGATGAGCTCAGCCATGACATCGGCCACCGGCTCGAGCGGACCTTCGTCACGCCGTTCGACCGGGAGGACATCCACGGCCTGATCAGCGCCCTCGACGACGTCCTGGACCTCATCGAGGAGGCGGCCGACACGTTCATCCTCTACCGGATCGACGCCCCGACCGCGGTCGCCGTCGAGCAGGCCTCGATCATCGTCAAGCAGTGCGAGCAGCTCCAGGATGCGCTCGCGAACCTCCGGGGCTTCAAAGGCCTCGAGCCGCGTTGGATCGAGGTCCATCGCCTCGAGAACGAGGGTGACCGGATCGCCCGCACCGCGATCGCGGACCTTTTCGCCGGCGGCGGCGACACGCTCGAGATCATCAAGTGGAAGGAGATCTACGCCCTCCTCGAGTCGGCGATCGACAAGTGCGAGGACGTGGCGAACATCATCGAGCGGATCGTGATCAAGCAGGCCTGATCCGGTGAAGGTCGGCGAGCCGCGCAGACCTGATCAGGCGGAATGGATCTCCGGTGGAGCAGGGTCCGGGTCGCATCGTGAAGCCTCGCGGACCGTGTTGTAGAAGATCGATAGGGGTGCGACCAGCGCCGTCAGCATCAGGAACTGGAGATAGCCGAGGCTGGCGACGATCAGGTTTCCGAGCGTGATGGCCGTCAGCCCTGAGATCACAGCGATCGAGAACCATCGTTCGCGCTCACTCGGCCATGCCGGTCCCGGTCGCATCTGCAAATAGCCGCGAAACTGCGGCGCGACGAGCAGCAGGGTTCCGAAGCGAACGGTCACGGTCAGATCGCCGCCGCTAATCGTGTAGGCAGCGACGGTGCCAAACCCTGCGATGGTCAGCCAGAATATCCATTGAACACGATGGTGATGCGGTAGGCGGCGACCGGCGAACGGGATATCGGCCTTCGGTCGAGCGCCGAGATCAGGCCAGCGAAGCCCGCGAGCGACACGCCGAGCCCGCCCATGGCCATGAAGAAACCCTCACCAGGCATTTCGCCACGATACCGGGTCGGCTGGTCGCAAGTTAAGAATCTCGACGCTTCATCAGCCCGCTGGGGCGGTACGCTGCCGGGATGACGATCCGACGTTCTCGGGGCGAACGCCCGGACCCCGCCGCGGTTCGGGCGGCCGCGCAGGCCGCGCACAACCCGGCGTTCGAGGGCACGAACGGATCGCGGCCGGTCGCGCCGGACAGCGCGCGCAACGCCCGCTGGCGCGCGGCGCTCTCGCGGGGCTCGCTGCTCGCCGACGGCGCGATGGGCACCATGCTGTTCGCCGAGGGTCTCCAGTTCGGCGATCCCCCGGAGGTCTGGAACCTCTCTCATCCCGAGGTCGTGCGACGGATCCATCGTGGCTACCTGGACGCCGGATCGCAGATCCTCATGACGAAC
>JBBQTO010000077.1:0-9719 GCA_038234575.1 Candidatus Limnocylindrales bacterium | reverse complement strand
CTCGGTGAGATCGCGCACGCGGGTGTCGGCATTGACGTTGGTCTGCGTGAGGATCTTCTTGGCCGTCGGCAGGCCGAGGCCATAGATGTAGGTCAGCGCAACCTCGACCCGCTTCTCGCGGGGGATGTCGATGCCGGCGATGCGTGCCATCTCGCTCCTACCCCTGCCGCTGCTTGTGCTTGGGATTCGTGCAGATCACCATCACGGTGCCGTGACGGCGGATGACTTTACAGTTGTCACAACGGGCCTTGACGGAGGCTCTGACTTTCAACGGTTCCTCGGCGTCGCTCGCGCTCGTCCAGCTGGACGGCTCACTTCAATCGGTAGGTGATCCGGCCGCGCGTCAGGTCGTATGGCGACAATTCGACCCGGACACGGTCCCCCGGCAGGATCCGGATGAAGTTCATCCGGAGCTTTCCGGAGATGTGGGCCAGCACGCGGTGACCGTTCTCGAGCTCAATCGCGAACATCGTGTTCGGGAGCGGTTCGACAACCGTCCCCTCCACTTCGATCGCATCACGCTTTGCCACGGGCGGTGCAGGATCCCTTTCTCACACGCTGTGCCGGCCAGACGGGCCGGCACACGAACGCATAGGTTACCAGAGGTCGGTATTTGTGAGCAACTCAGATGCTCGTCAGGATTTCCGGGCCGTTGTCGGTCACCGCGATCGTGTGCTCGAAGTGCGCCGCGATCGAGCCGTCGGCCGTCACGACGGTCCAGCCGTCGTCGAGGACCTCCGCATCGCCCGCGCCGAGCGTGAACATGGGTTCGATGGCCAGGCACACCCCGGGCGCCAGCTCGGGCCCCGGCGAGCGAGTGCTGAAGTTCGGGACCTGGGGGTCCTCGTGCATGTCGGTGCCGATGCCGTGACCGACGAACTGCCGGATGACGCCATAGCCGTGCGGCTTCGCGACGCCCTCCACGGCCGCCGAGATGTCGCCGATGCGATGGCCGACGGTGGCCGCCGCGATGCCGGCCATCATCCCCAGGCGTGTGGCTTCGACCAAGTCGATGCGCTCGCGGGGGACGCTGCCGACGACGAATGTTCTGGCGCCGTCGCCGTGCCAGCCGTCGACGATCGCGCCGACATCGATCGAGACCAGCTGGCCGTCCTCGATCTGGCGCCCGTTTGGGATCCCGTGGACAATCTCGTTGTCGATCGACACGCAGATGCTGGCCGGGAACGCGTGGGGACCCCGGCCGTAGCGACGCCCGCCGAGGTAGCCCTTGAAGGACGGGACAGCGCCTTCCGCTCGCATGTGGGCCTCCGCGATGCGATCGAGCTCGATGGTCGCGATGCCCGGCTTCAATGCCGACTCAACGAGGGCCAGCACTTCCGCGACGACGCGGCCGGCGCGGCGCATCTTCTCGATCTCGCCGCGTGACTTGCGGGTGATCATGCGCGCGGCTAGCTCGCAGCCGTCACGTCGACGGCGCTCAGGAGTTGGGTAGTGACCTCGGGGATCGGCAGGCGACCGTCGATCGTGGCGAGGACGTCGCGCGATCGGTAGTACTCGACAACCTCCTCGAGCGGTGGCATCTGCTGGGCCATCCTGGCCCGGACGGTGACCTCGCCGTCGTCCGCTCGGTGAACGAGCACCGACCCATCGATGTCGCACCGGTCCGCCTGCTGCGGCGGATTCGACTGCAAGTTGTACACATGGCCGTTTGCTTGGCAGATGAGGCGGCCGGCCATTCGGGTGACCAGCTCGTCAAGCGGCACGTGGATGAGGATCGCCCGATCGACGCGCGCGTCGTGCTCGGCGAGCGCCTCATCGAGGGCGACCGCCTGGCCACGGGTGCGGGGAAAGCCATCGAGGATCGCGCCCTTGGCGGCTTCAGGGCCGTTGAGCCGGTCGAGGAAGATGCGAACGATCGTGTCGTCGTCGACGAGCTCGCCGGACAGCATCGTTGCCTGCACCTGCCGGCCGAGCTCGCTGCCGGAGGCCACGACGGAACGCAACAGGTCGCCGGAGGCGAGGATCGGCACCTTCAGGCAGGCGGCCAGAATCGGGGCCTGTGTGCCCTTGCCCGCACCCGGAGCTCCGAGCAGGACGACGACAGTCATGTCGTTCCTCGACCTAGGCGCCCGGGATGGTGAGGCTTGGGCGAGATCCCGTCATCTGATGAAGCCTTCGTAATTCCGCATCATGAGCTGAGCCTCGATCTGCTTCATCGTCTCGACGACGACCGAGACGACGATCAAGACGCCGGTGCCACCGATCGCCAACCCACGGAGCGATGGATCGAGCACGCCCGCCAAGACCGGCGCGACGGCGACGGTCCCAAGGAACAGGGCCCCGGCGATCGTGATCCGCGAGACGACACGGGCGAGGTAGTCCTGGGTAGGCCGGCCCGGCCGGATACCCGGGATGAAGCCACCGTTCTTACGGAGCTGCTCGGCGGTCTCGTCGGGCTTGAACGTGAACGCGGTGTAGAAGTACGTGAACCCGATGGTGAGCAGGAAATAGAGGATCGCGTACTGGATCGTCGTCGAGCTCAGGAAGTTCGCGATGGCGGTCGCGACGTCGCGAACCCCCTGAACCTCGCTGAAGGAGAAGTAGACCGCGAGTTGCGCAGGAAACTGGAGGATGCTGATCGCGAAGATGATCGGAATCACGCCGGCGAGGTTGACGCGCAGTGGCAGGAATGTTTGGCCGCCCTGGTACATCCGCCGGCCGCGGACGCGACTGGCGTATTGGATGGGGATCCGGCGCTGGCCCTCCTGGATGTAGATGATCACCGCGACCGCGACGATCGCGAGGAGGGCGAAGAGGACGATGTCGCGCGGCGACGGCTGGCTCAGCAGCGCGCCGAGACCAGCGGGAGCGCGGCTCACGATGCCGGCGAAGATGATGAAGCTGATGCCGTTGCCGATCCCCTTCTCGGTGATGAGCTCGCCGAGCCACATCAGGAGCACGGCGCCGGCGACGAGCGTGACCATCTGGACCCACGAGGTCGGATTGCCGAGCCCGAAGGGGGCGCCGAGCAGGATCGGGGTGCTCTCGTGGCTGAGCGCCGACAGGATGCCGAAGGCCTGCAGGAAGGCCATCGGAACGGTCAGGTAGCGGGTGTACTGGTTGAGCTTCTGCCGCCCGTACTCACCCTCGCGGCTGAGCGCCTGGAGGGACGGGATGACGCCCGCCATGAGCTGCATGATGATCGAGGCGTTGATGTACGGGTTCATCGCCAATCCGACAATCGACAGCTGCGATAGGCCACCGCCGGCGAACAGGTCGATGATCCCGAAGGCGGTGTTCTTGTCGAAGAATGCCTTCAGCTGGGTGTGGTCGACACCTGGCAGCGGGACCTGCGCAAGGAGACGGTAGACGACGAGAATCCCGAGGACGAATAGGATCCGCCGCCGGATATCCGGCGCGCGAAACGCGTTCAGCAGGGATTCGAACATGTCGGCTAGGCCTCGGCGTCGGGCGCGGCGGCCTTCGGCTTCCGAGACGCGCGGGCCTTCGGCTTCGGCGCGGCGGCAGGCGCGGCGGGTTCGGCGTCGGCGTCGCCACCGGGGGATGCGTCCGGTGCCGTTGCCTCGGTCGGCTCGGCCTCGCCCGACGACTCGTCCGCGGCGGACGCCGCCGGACCCGTGTCCGATTCGGCGGCTGGAGCCTCGGCGGACTCGACGTCCAGCGACGGCTCCGGGACCGCTGCGGCCTCGGACCTGGTCCTGGCCTTCTTTTCGGTCTGGGTCTCGGCCTTCGTCTCGACCTCGGGCGAACCGGCGTCCGGCGTGACGCCGAGGGCGGCCTTGCGCACTTTGGGGACCTCGAGGACCGACACGGAGCCGCCAGCGGCCTCGATCTTCGAACGAGCCGAGGCGCTGAACGCGTCGGCGACCACGAAAAGTGCGGTCGACAGCTCGCCGGCCCCGAGCACCTTCATGGGCTTGTTCAGTGTTCGGATCAGTCCGGCCGCCCGCAGGATCTCCTGGTTGACGGTCACGGGCGCGGGCGAGGACTTCGGCTTCTTCGTGGGGGTGCCCGGCATCTCGCCGGACTCGAGGGCGCCGAGCTCCGCGAGATGGGCGATCGCACCGATGTTGACGACCTCGTATTCGATCCGGAACGGGTTCCGGAAGCCGTGCAGCTTCGGGATGCGCTGGTGAAGCGGCGTCTGGCCGCCCTCGAACCACGCCGGGATCGAGCCGCCGGCGCGGGCCTTCTGGCCCTTCGTGCCGCGGCCCGCGGTCTTGCCCTGGCCGGACGCGATTCCGCGCCCGACGCGGCGCTTTGCCTTGTGCGAGCCCGGTGCAGGCCGGAGATCGTGGAGCTTCATGCTTTCTCCTCGCCCCCGCCGCTGCGAGCGCGCTTGGACTTCGCGGGCGCCTCGGCCCCGGACTCTTCCACGGAGACGAGAAAGCGCACCTGGCGGACCATGCCGCGGGTCGCCTCGTTGTCGACGACCTCGACGCTCGATCCGATGCCGTGGAGCCCGAGGGCCTTGATCGTCGCGCGGTTGCGCGCGATGTGGCTGATCGTGCTCTTCGTCTGGGTCACCCGGAGCTTACCGGCCATTCTGGACCCCCGCCGCGGGCTGGCCCGGGATGTGCAGGCGGACGGTCACGCCGCGCCGCTCGCTGAGCTCCTCGGCCGAGCGGAGGCTGCGAAGGCCCTCGATCGTGGCCCGCGTCACGTTGACCGGGTTCGTGGAACCGTGGACCTTCGAGAGGATGTCGCGGATCCCGGCGGCCTCGACGACAGCACGCACCGAGCCACCGGCGATGACACCGGTGCCCTGGCTCGCCGGCTTCAACAGGACGCTGCTGGCCGAGTAGACCGTGCGCACCTCGTGCGGGATCGTCGTCCCGACCATCGGGATCTTGATGAGGTTCTTCTTGGCGTCCTCGACGCCCTTCCGGATCGCCTCTGGGACCTCGCCGGCCTTGCCGATGCCAACGCCCACGTGGCCCGCGCCGTCGCCGACGACGATGACCGCGCTGAAGCTGAAGCGCCGGCCGCCCTTGACGACCTTCGCCACGCGATTGATCTGGACGACGCGCTCTTCGAGCGCGAGCTTGTTAGCGTCGATTCGTGCCATGGTCGCTCCTCAGAACTCGAGACCCGCTTCGCGGGCAGCGTCCGCAAGCGACTTGATGCGACCGTGATACCGGAACCCGGCCCGATCGAAGACGACGCGGCCGACCCCGGCCGCCTTTGCCCGCTGGGCGACGAGACGCCCGACCGCCGCAGCGTCGTCGGTCTTCGTGCCTGTCGCGGAACGGAGCTCCTTCTCGAGGCTCGTCGCGGCCGCGAGCGTGCGGCCCGACGCGTCGTCGATCACCTGCGCGGAGATGTGCTTCAGGCTGCGGTACACCGCCAAGCGCGGCCTCGCGCCATCGCCCTCGAGGCGCAGGCGGATGCGGTCGTGGCGTTTCTGCCGGGCGGCGCCGCGGCTGGCAACCTGGGTCATGATCGCTCGTCCTCGGTTTCTACTTCTTGCCGCCGATCTTGCCGGCCTTGCCGGCCTTCCGGCGGACCTGCTCGCCCGCGTAGCGGACGCCCTTGCCTTTGTACGGCTCGGGCTTCCGCGTGGCTCGCACGCGCGCCGCGATCTGGCCAACGAGCTCCTTGTCGATGCCCGTCACGGCGAGGTGGGTCGGGTTCTCCAGCTCGAAGCTGATGCCGGCGGGCGGATCGATCTCGATCTGATGGCTGTAGCCCAGGTTCAGCTGGAGCTTCCGCCCGACCAGCGCCGCGCGGTACCCGACGCCCTGGATTTCGAGGCCCTTGCGATAGCCCGCGGTCACACCGACGACCATGTTGTTCACGAGCGTCCGGGTCAGGCCGTGGAGCTGTTTGTGGGTCTTCTGCTCGCTCGGGCGGCGGACGACGATCTGGTCGTCCTCGCGGCCGATCAGCATCTCCGGATGGAGCTCGCGGGACAGCGTCCCCTTCGGCCCCGTCACGGTGACGTGCTGGCCCTCGATGGCGATGTCGACGCCGGCGGGCACGGCGATGGGGAGACGACCGATTCGAGACATCTCGGCCTACCAGACGTACGCGAGGAATTCGCCGCCGAGCTGGGCCTTGCGAGCCTGCGCGCCGGTCATGATCCCCTGGCTGGTGCTGACGATGACGATGCCGAGCCCCCCCAGGACCCGCGGGATGTCGGTCTTGCCGGCGTACACGCGGAGGCCGGGCTTGCTGATCCGCTTCAGCCCGGAGACGACCGGCACCTTGCCGTCGACGTAGCGGAGCTGGAGCCGGAGCACCTGCCCGGGACCCGCCTGCTCCTCCGTGACCTCGGCGATGAAGCCCTCGGACTTGAGGATGCGGGCGATCTCGCGCTTCGTGCGCGATGCCGGCACGACGACCTCGGTGTGCCGCGCCCGCGACGCGTTGCGAACGCGGGTCAGCATGTCGGCGATGGGATCGGAGATATTCATGAGTCCTACCAGCTCGACTTCGTCACGCCCGGCAGCTCACCCTGGAGGGCTCGCTCCCGGAAGCAGATCCGGCACAGCGCGAAGCGGCGCATGAACGCCCGCGGCCGGCCGCAGACCACGCAGCGGTGGTAGCCGCGGACCGGGAACTTGGGCGTCCGCTTCGCCTTCGCGATCATCGATTTCTTGGCCATGCTCTCCCCTCCTCGCCTACGAGGCGAAGGGAATGCCGAGGAGCTCGAGCAAACGCTTCGATTCCTCGTCGGACTTCGCCGTCGTCACGATGCTGATCTCCAGCCCGCGGAGACGGTCAACCTTGTCGTAGTCGATCTCCGGGAACGCGATCTGCTCCCGAAGGCCCAGGGTGTAGTTGCCACGGCCATCGAACGACCGGCCCGGCGTGCCGCGGAAGTCGCGGATCCGGGGGAGGGCGAGCATCGACATCCGCTCCAGGAAGTCCCACATCCGGCGACCGCGGAGGGTCACCTTCAGCCCGATCGAGTTACCGGTCCGCACGCGGAACTGGGCAATCGAGCGCTTCGCCTTGGTGACGATGGGCTTCTGGCCGGTGATGATCGTGAGGTCGCCCGCGGCCGCATCGATCGCCTTCGCGTTCGACAGCGCCTCGCCGAGTCCGACGTTGACGACGATCTTGGCGAGCTTGGGGACCTGGTGCGGGTTGGCGTACTCGAACTGCTTCACGAGCGCGGGCACGATCTCACCCTTGTAGCGCTCCTGGAGCGCGCTGGGCGTCACTTGGTGGTTACCTCCACGGCCTGGCCGCAGTGCCCGCAGACGCGGATCCGGCGACCGTCCTCGAGGACCGTGTGACCGATCCGCGTGGCGAGATGGCACTTCGGGCAGACGAGCATGACCTTCGAGGTCGACATCGGCATCGCGATGTCCAGGATCCCGCCCTGCTGGATCTTCGGTGCCCGGTCCGTGCGGCCCTGCTTCGGCGGCGGAGCCTTCGTGTGGCGCTTCGCGATGTTCACGCCGCTGACGACGACGGACACGCCGGCGCTCGGGGTCCCGCGGCGGTACTGGCTGCGGAGCGCGCCGCGGCTCGCCGTCCGCCGGATGACCCGCTCGATCGTGCCCTGCTTGCCGGCATCGCGGCCGCTCAGGACGACGACGGTGTCGCCCTTGCGGAGCTCGGGGACGCGGCTCGGGCGCTGGTGTTCGTGGACGCGAGGCATCACAGCACCTCCGGCGCGAGCGACACGATCTTCATGTAGTTCCGATCGCGGAGCTCGCGGGCGACGGGCCCGAAGATTCGGGTCCCGCGGGGATTGCCCTGGTTGTTGATGAGGACGGCCGCGTTCTCGTCGAAACGGATGTAGCTCCCGTCGGCGCGACCGAACTCCTTGGCGGTCCGGACCACGACCGCGCGGACGACATCGCCCTTCTTGACGGCGGCGTTCGGGATCGCCTGCTTGACGCTGGCGATGATCACGTCGCCGATCCCGGCGGTCGTCTTCGTGGAGCGGCCCATCACGCGGATGCACTGAATCGTGCGGGCACCCGTGTTGTCGGCCACCTTGAGGCGGGTCTGCGCCTGGATCACGAGGCGCCCTTGTCATCGGACCGCGCGTCGGAGCGGTCGCCATCGACGCCGGACGCCTTGCGATCGCTCGCCGACTGCGTGTCCGCGTCGTCTCGCGCCTCGGCCTCGGCCTTCACCCGGCCGGGGTGGGCGGCGGCATGGATCGCCTCGGACGTCGCGGCCTCCTCGGCAACGATCTCGCCGCCGGGCAAGCCGTGGTCGCCGGCTCGCTGGACGATCCGGACGAGGCGCCAGCGCTTCGTCGCGGACAGCGGCCGGGACTCCTCGATGAGAACCGTGTCGCCGACATGGGCTTCGTTGGTCTCGTCGTGGGCCTTGAACTTCGTGGTGAGGCGGATGACCCGCTTGTAGAGCCGGTGGCGGGCGAGGCGCTCGACGGATACGACGATCGTCTTGTCCATCCTGTCGCTCACGACGCGGCCGGTCTTGGTCTTGCGCTGTGCCTGCACGGGGGTGGTTGCTCCAGTCATCGGGATCCGCCTACGCCGACTTACGGGCGGCGGCGGCCGTCCGGGTCGTGCCACGCTCGCGCTGGACCGTGAGGATCCGGGCGATCGAGCGGCGGGTCTGCGGGATCGTGCTCGTGTCGTTCAGCTGCCGCGTCGACAGGGCGAAGCGGGCGCTCCAGAGGTCCTGCTTTGCCTGGCGCAGGGCGTCCTCGAGCTCGCTGTCGGACATCTCCCGCATCTTGCCGAGGTCCATCAGCGCTCGCCTCCTTCGACGGTGCTCTCCCGGGCGACGACGTGCGTCGAGACGGGCAGCTTGTGACTCGCGAGACGCATCGCCTCGTGGGCCTCCTCGGAGGCGACACCGGCCATCTCGAACAGGATCCGGCCGGGCTTGACGACCGCGACCCAGTGGTCGGGGGCGCCCTTGCCGGAGCCCATGCGCGTCTCGGCCGGCTTCTTTGTGACCGGCTTGTCCGGGAATACCCGGATCCAGATCTTGCCGCCACGCTTGACCGAGCGGGTCATGGCTCGCCGGGCCGCCTCGATCTGGCGGCTCGTGATCCAGGCCGGTTCGAGCGTGGCCAGGCCGTACTCGCCGAAGGCGACGAAGTGGCCGCCCTTGGCCTGCCCGGACATCCGGCCGCGCATGACCTTGCGATGCTTGACGCGCTTGGGAAGCAGCATCGTCAGACCGCCTGCGCCGTCGCGGCGGGCAACGGCGCCGCGCTGCGGATCGGGGCGATGTCGCCGCGGTAGATCCAGACCTTCACGCCGATTCGGCCGTAGGTCGTGTGGGCATGGACCTGGCCGTAGCTGATGTCGGCCCGGAGCGTGCCAAGCGGGATCCGGCCCTCGCGATCCCACTCGCGACGGCTCATCTCGGCGCCACCGAGGCGACCCGAGACCATGATCTTCACGCCCTTGGCGCCGGCCTTCATCGACCGCTGGATCGACTGCTTCATCGCCTTCTTGAACGCAATACGGCGGGCCAGCTGCTGGGCGATGTTCATCGCGACGAGGTAGGCGTCGAGCTCGGGCTGGCGGATCTCCTTGATCTCCAGCTTGACCTTGCGCTTCGTGAGCGCACCGATCTGCTGGCGCAGGATCTCGACGTTCTGGCCGCCCTTGCCGATGACGATGCCGGGCTTCGCGGTGTGGACGGTGACCGTGACCTGGCCGAAGTTTCGCTCGATCTCGAGGCCGCTCACGCTCGCGTTGGCGAGGCGCGCGCCGACGAGCTTGCGGATCGCGATGTCCTCGATCAGGAGGGTCGTGTACTCCTTGTCGTGGTACCACTTCGCGGTCCAG
>JBBQTO010000076.1:0-9722 GCA_038234575.1 Candidatus Limnocylindrales bacterium | reverse complement strand
CCGCGCGCGGGCGGTCTCGACGTCGACGCCGTTGACGGAGTCGACCCGGAGCAGGCCCCAGTACTTCTCCTGCTCGCGCGGGGCGCGCACCGCACCCGCGACGCGATCGCCGACGCGCAGGCCGAAGCGGCGCACCTGGCTCGAGCTGACATAGATGTCGTCAGCGCTCGGCAGCAACCCGTGGCGGCGCATGAAGCCGTAGCCCTCATCGACGACGTCGAGGATGCCGGTGCCGTAGTCGTGGCCTGCACGCTCGGTCTGGCGCTGAAGGATCTGGTCGACGAGGTCGTCCTTGCGATCCTCGGTCTTGGTATCGAGCTCGAGCTCGCTGCCGACCTGCTTGAGCTCGGCAACGCTCATCACGCGAAGATCGGAGACGTCGAGATCGTTGCGCTCGCGCGCTGCCTCGACCTCCTGCAGCTCCTCGTATTCACTCACCGGGGCTCGGCCACCGCCTCCCATGGGGGCGCGACGACGGGGACGGCGATTGCGCATGGTGCGCTGATCTGGACCGGACATTTGGATAGGGGTCACCTGCAAAGGGATAGGGAAAGTTGCCCACGACAAAGGGGTCCGCGCGGCGGACGTTGTGGGGAACACATGGAGCATAAGTCGGACGCGAGCCGTCGTCAATGCGTACGATTCAGCTCACCGAATCGAAGGGGGAGCGATGATCGCCACGAAGCCGCCGCCGATCCCGAGCGGTGCTGCCGGCGAGCGCGGAAACGCGGCGTCCACGGCCGAGGTCGGCGCGATGTTCGATCGGATTGCGCCGCGCTACGATGCGATGAACGCGCTGATCTCGGGGTTCCAGGAGCCACGCTGGCGCCGTCGCGCGATCAGCCTCGCGGAGCTCCGGCCAAGAATGTCCGCGATCGACGTCGCGACCGGAACCGGCAAGGTCGCGGTCGGCCTGGCCGACGTCGTCGGGACGTTCGGGTACGTCCTCGGCGTCGACGTCTCGACGGCCATGATCGATCGCGCCCGGACGGCGAACGCCGACCGCGTCGAGCTCGAGTTCGTCGTCCGCGACGCCCTCGCGCTGCCCGCCGAGGAGAAGACGTTCGACGCGGCGACCATCGCCTTCGGGATGCGGAACCTGCCCGACTACGAAGAGGCCTTTCGCGAGATGCGACGGGTGCTGCGGCCCGGCGGTCGCGTCGTCTGCCTGGAGATCGCCCGACCGAGATCGATCCTGGGCCGCGTCGGCGGCCTCTGGTTCGAGCGCATGGTGCCGTTCCTCGGGCGCCTCATCGGCGAGCGCGACGCGTATGCCTACCTCGTCGCGAGCGTCAGGGCCTATCCATCACCCGAGCACATTGCTGAGACGATGCGGGCGGCGGGCCTGATCGAGGTGCGATGGGTGCCGCTGACGTTCGGGCTGGTGACGGCCCATGTCGGCCGCAGGGCGGCGGCCTAGCGCTTCTTCTGGTTCTCCGCCATCGCCTTGCGGGCCGTGTCCCAGTCTGTTCGGAACTGGACGATGCCCTTGTCGGTCAGCGGGTGGCGGACCATCTGCTGGAAGACCTTGAACGGCAGGGTCGCGACGTGCGAGCCGGCGAGGGCGGCGTCAGTGACGTGGCGCGGGTGGCGGACCGACGCCGTCAGGACCTCCGAGTCGATCTCGAAGAACCGGATGATCTCGACGAGCTCCCGGATGACCGTCATGCCCTCTTCGTTGATGTCATCGAGCCGACCGACGAACGGCGACAGCAGGGATGCGCCGGCCTTGGCCGCGAGGAGGCCCTGGTTCGCCGAGAAGATCAGTGTGCAGTTCGTCCGGATGCCCTCGGCTCGGAACCGGCTGATCGCCTCGAGCCCCGTCTCGGACATCGGGACCTTCACGTAGATGTTGTCGGCGAGCTTCGCGAAGTGGCGGCCTTCCTTGAGCATGCCATCGACGTCCTCGGCGACGACCTCGGCCGAGACGGGGCCGCTCGTGATCTTGCAGATATCCTGGAGGACCTCGTCGTAGGTCATGCCCTTGATCTTCGAGAACAACGTCGGGTTCGTTGTCACGCCGTCGAGAACGCCCCAGCGTTCGACGGTTCGGATCTCTTCGATCTCGGCGGTGTCGAGGAACAGCTTCATCGGGCAGGGGCCTCCGTAGGGAATCCGATTCTAGACCGGGTCCGCGGCAGGGCTCGAATCCCGCTTCGGGGACCCTTGCGAAGCCCTGACAAGTCGACGCGAAACCGTCGAAGTCGGCCCCGGGGATCGTGACACCTTGTCATAACTTCTGCGGCGAGGTGCGCCGACACTTGCAGTAGAGTCCGGGGATCAACGCAGTTTTGCGATGCCCGGCTCGCGCCTTGGCGCAGGAGATCAACCATGGCCGATCAGCGGATCATCGAGCGCGAGACTCAGGGTCGTGCATCAACGAGGAGGTCCTCATGAGAACAGGCGGCGTCGGAGTCATCGGAGTCATCGTCATTGTCTTGGTGATTCTCTTCCTGCTCGGCGTCATCAAGGTGTAGCCGCAGCACATCCCGATCAGACAAAGAGCGATGACTCAATGATCTCGTCGGCGCCAGCCGCCGACGGAGAAACGCCGCCGCACCTGGGACGACGGGGTCTTACCGTAATGGGGTCGGCGCGCGCTCCATCCCAAGGACGAGGCTCGATTGAGGGGACGCGCGACTCGCTGGTCGGAACGTTCGACATCTACGCCACGAGGACCGCCCAGCGCACGAACGAGATCGTCAAGATCCTGACCATGGTGTCCGTGCTCTTGCTGCCGACGACCGTGATCGCGGGCTTCATGGGCATGAACATCACGGCGCCATACTCGAACGACGATCCGAGGGTCTTCTGGATCGTGCTCGCGGCCATCGTCGGCATCGCGGTGACCACCTTGATCGTCCTGCGTCTCCGCCGCTGGCTTTGAACCAGGGGCCGATTCGGCTGTCGCGGCGAGATGACGTTCGGTCCTGACGATGGCGCATCTCGTCGTCACGATCCGGAGGATCGCGTACCGGGAGGTCGAGGCGGAGCTCGTTGCGCGGCGCAACGCCGCATCGACGCGGCGGAACCTGGGGGCGCGAGGAGCAAACGGCGCGCGAGGCGGCGGAGCGGCATCGGCTCGCGTTCCAGGCTCTCACGGATCCGCACGGCTGGCCGCTCGCTGCGGGCTCTCCCGAGCCAATTGGGGAACTGCTCTCGGAGTCGGTCACGACTGCCTCGCGTCAGAGGCCCGCAAGCTAGCTTCTCGCGGACACCTGCTCGGCCGCGGGAGTCCGCGTCACGGCGTCGGCGGAGGTCGCATCGGCGCGCTGGTTCGCGAGGGCGGCGCCCACGAAGCCATCGAACAGCGGGTGCGGGCGCTCCGGCCGGCTCTTGAACTCTGGGTGGAACTGGCTGGCGACGAACCAAGGATGGTCGACCAGCTCGACGATCTCGACGAGTCGTCCGTCGGGCGACTGTCCCGAGAGTAGCATCCCGGCGGCCTCGAGGGTCTGGCGATAGCGGTTGTTCACCTCGAAGCGGTGGCGGTGACGCTCGTAGATGACCTCCTGGCCGTAGGCCGCTGCGGCCTTCGAGCCGGGTGTCAGCTTCGCGGGGTATAGCCCGAGCCGCATCGTCCCGCCCTTGTCCTCCATGTCGCGCTGGTCGGGCATGAAGTCGATCACGGGATTCTCGGTGAACATATCGAACTCGGTCGAGTTCGCGTCCTTCGTGCCGATCACCGCCCGGGCGAACTCGATGACCGCGCACTGGAGGCCCAGGCACAGGCCGAGATACGGGATCTTGTGATCCCGGGCGAAGTGCGCAGCGAGGACCTTGCCCTCGATGCCGCGGTGGCCGAAGCCGCCGGGCACCAGGATCCCGGCAACCCCTTCGAGCGCATCGTGCAGGTTGTCGTGGGTCAGCGCCTCAGAGTCGACCCAACGAACCCGCGCGTCGACATCGTGGGCCCAGCCGGCGTGCTTGAGCGCCTCGGTGACGGACAGGTATGCATCGGGCAGCTCGATGTACTTGCCGACGAGGGCGATCTCGAGCGCGGGCTTCGGGTGCTTGATCCGCTCGACGAGGGCCCGCCACGTTGCCAGGTCAGGCGCGACGTCGGCGTCGCCAAGCCCGAGCTCTCGCACGACGAGCCGGCCGAGCCCGAAGTCCTCGAACTGGAGCGGGACCTCATAGATCGTGTCGGCTGTTGGGGCCGGGATGACGGCGTCGATGTCGACGTCGGTGAAGAGCGCGATCTTCTCGCGGATCTCGTCGGGAACGGGACCGTCGGAGCGGAGGACGATCACGTCGGGCTGGATGCCGATCCCGCGGAGCTCCTTGACCGAGTGCTGGGTGGGCTTCGTCTTGAGCTCGCCGGTCGCCGCGAGCGCGGGCAGCAACGTCACGTGGACATAGAGCACGTTCGCCCGGCCCACGTCCTTGCGCATCTGGCGGATCGCCTCGAGGAACGGGAGCGACTCGATGTCGCCGACCGTTCCACCGACCTCGACGATGACGACATCGGGCTCGCCGTCCTTGGCGACGCGGACGATCCGTTCCTTGATCTCGTTCGTGATGTGAGGGATGACCTGGACGGTGCCGCCGAGATAGTCGCCGCGGCGCTCCTTCGCGATCACGGCCTGGTAAATGCGGCCCGTCGTCACGTTGGAGAGCTGGGTCAGGTTCTCGTCGATGAACCGCTCGTAATGACCGAGGTCGAGGTCCGTCTCGGCGCCGTCATCGGTGACGAAGACCTCGCCGTGCTGGTACGGGGACATCGTGCCCGGATCCACGTTGATGTACGGATCGAGCTTGAGGATGGAGACGTGCAGGCCGCGGGCCTTGAGGAGCCGGCCGATGCTGGCGGCGGTGATGCCCTTGCCGAGAGAGGAGGTGACGCCTCCGGTCACAAAGACATACTTCGCCACGGGTCAGATCCTCCGGGGGTTTTTCTCATGCTACCGGAAGAGGCCCCTCCGGGCAAGGCCGATGCCGTCAGGACGGGAGGCGATCCCTGATCCAGGACGCGAGATCCAGGCGGCCGCCGGCGCGCGCAAGTGCGACGCCGCCGACGATGATGGCGCCGCCGAGGACCTGCTCGGTTCGGATCGCCTCCGCGAGGAACAGCGCTCCGAGGATCACGGCGATGAACGGCACGAGGAATTGGAAGTTCGTGACCCGGGTCGGCCCGAGGAGGCGGATCGCGTGGAAGATCAGGACGTTGGACAGGCCGGCGGGGATCAGCGACGAATAGAGCAACCCGGCCCACGCTGCCGGATGCACGCTGCTCCAGGCCGCGGACGACGCCTCCCATAGACCCGGTCCGGCGAGCACCAGGCAGCCGCCGACCATCGCCCAGGCCGTGGTCTTCAAGGGCGAGTGACGCTGCAGGATCGGCGAGCCGAAAGACGTGTAGATCGCCCAGCAAAGGGCGGCTCCAAGGGTCAGCAGGTCCCCGATCAGGACCGCATTCGAGGTGAGCCCGCCGCCCGACGCGATCGCGAGGCCGGGTCCGGCCACGACCACGATTCCGACGCCCACGAACGACACCACGCTGCCCGTGAGCTTGGCCCGCGTGAGGACGTCCGAGCCGGCCACGACGGCGAGAAGCGCTGTCAGGACCGGCGTCGTCGCGATGAGCAGCGCCGAGTCCCCGGCCGGGATCGCGTGGAGCGCCGTCGACCAGATGATCTGGTAGACCCCGAAGCCCAGGGCGCCGAGGCCCATGACTGCGATCGCGTCCCGTCGAGGTAGGCGCAGCGTGCCCTCGCGGAGTCGAAGCGCGATCAGGAGGATCACCGCCGCGAGCGAGAACCGGAGAAAGGCGAAGGTGACCGGCGGGATGTCCTCGATGGCCGACTTCACGACGATGAAGTTGGCCGCCCAGAAGACCATCACGAGAAGCGCCCCGGCCTCCGCGATGCGCCGCTCCCGGAGCGTCGAGGAAGGCCGGCTCGACCGGCCGCCGCCGGCGAACTCGCCGCCGGACCAAGAGACGGAGGTGCCGCGGTCCGCGGTGCCGTCGGCGTCTGTGCCGTCGGCGTCTGTGTCGTCGGCGTCGGTGCCCTCGGCGTCGCCGCTCCCTTCGGTCACCGAAACGCCCGCCGGATCGGCGGGCGTCTGCGTGGCGGGGAGCGGCGGGGAGAGATCGATCAGGCGGCGTCCTGGTCCAGCTCGAGCGTCTCCTCGTCGTCCTCCTCGGTCAGCTTCAGCCAGACGAACAGCCCCGCCAGCACGATGAGCGGGATCACGAGGATGGCGCCGAGGGTGACCCCCAAGGCAACGGCGACGGTCTTCAGAGCGCGCATGGTTGTGGCCTCCTGTGCTTGGTTCAGCCTCGCTTGGCGGTCGAGGCGGGCTTCTCGGATTTGGCGGACGTGCCGGTCGACGAAGTCTGAGTCACTCTCCGAAGGCTCGGGGCCTGCGTCGTCATCTCGATGATGTCGTCCCTGGTGAACTCGACGAGCCCGTGGCGAAATCCGGCGGGATCCGACTGGAGCAGTCGGAGCACATACGCGCCCTCCTGCTCGAAGAAGAAGATATCGCGCGGGCGATGCTCATCAAGGTACCGGCCAATGACACGGAGCGCCGATTCGTAATGGTCGGGGGTCGCAGGATCATTCCCGCGGCGGGCGATGGCATCGTCCATGAACTTCGCGATGTCATCGTCGAGGAGCGTGAGGGTCTCCTTTGACGCGTGGCCCATCGCGTCGCCCCACGAGCTCGACGACCTCTGGACGACGAGTCCCTGGATGATGAAGCCCACGTCGGTCTCGGCAACGAGGACCTCGCGCATGCCCCGTTCGTCCAGGTATGCCCCAATCGAGCGGAGGGCCTCCTCGAAGTCCTGCCTCGGACTGCCCTCGTAGATCCGCATCGGCTCTCCCTCGAGATCCGCGCCCTCGCCGCCGGCTTCAGGAACCGGTCGTGCGATCCAGCAGTCCCAGCTCCTTTGCCCGCCTGGAGCTCAGACGAAAGACCCCGGCTGCGGCGAGTGTAACGATGGCCCCTGTCGCGAGCAATGCGAGCAGGACTTCGGCGTTGCCCGGGGCAACCTGCCCAGTGATGGCCTGGAAGAGCGAGCCGGGACCCCCGATTGACGACGGATTGGCCGGGTCGAGGGCCCGACGGAACGCCTCGATCCACCACGTCAGGGGCATCGCGAGGCCGATCGCCTGGACGGGACCCGGCAGGATCGCGAGCGGGAAGACGGCGCCCGAGATGAGGTAGAGCGCGCCGGCGAACGCATCGGGGTAGGACCACGATTCCTGGCGCGTCTGGAGGCACACGGCGGCCATGAGCAGCCCGAGAGCCACGATCGACAGGAGGCCGAGGACGGTCGCGACGATGAGGACCGGCCAGTCGACGCGCCCGGGGTCGAATGGGACGCCGAGGGCCACGACGCCGATGACGAGGGTGATGACCGCGCCGGCCGCGCCGACCCCGAGGCGGGCGACGCCGCGCCCAAGCAGGACGACGATGAAGTCGCTCGGGCTGACATAGACGTACTTGAGCATCCGGTAGCGCTCCCGATCGTCGAGAACGGCCCAGGCCAGGCCCGCAACGCCGCTGATCACGACCGACCAGAGGGCGGTGCCGATGATCACGAACGAGCGGTACCGAACCGTCGCGTCGCCGCCGATCACCTGGAGCATGACCACGAGGATCAGCGCCGAAGCGACCGGCTTTGCGACGGAGTAGATGAAGAACAGCAGCGGGTCCGTCCAGTTGGCCTCCATCTGCCAGCCGAGCCGAACCGCGGTGACGAACGAGCGCAAGCCCTCTCCGCGCTGGCCGCTTGGTGACCGCTTGCCGAGGACCCCGAAGTCCCCGATCGCGCTCACTGCCAGCGGACCGTCAGGCGGCCGTCGCGGCGCGCCCGAGCCTGCATCGAGGCCAGCATCCAGCGGGCCAGGATCGTCGCGAGCACGGCCATGACGACGAGGATCCCCAGCTCGACCGTGGGCGATGGTGTCCCGATCGGGAACGTCGCTCCGGAAAAGACCAGCTGGCGCATCGCGTCGAGGCCGGTCGCCAGCGGGATCAGCCCGACCGAGAGCGCGCCGATGAGCCCGAGGCGGGCGACCGGGAAGTTCAGGCCCGAGACGAAATAGACCGGCTCGACGAAGAACTGGCCGAGATGGAATGCCTCGCGGCCCCAGACGAGGAAGAAGCTGGCGAGCACCATCCCGAGGCTGTAGAGCGCGGCGAGCGTCGTCAGGAACACTGCGAAGACGAGGAGCCAGTCGCGGACCTCGAAGGTGACCCCAAAGATGGCCGTCGCGATGATCAGTACGGCCGCCGCCCGGGTGGTGCTCATCGCCATGCCCCCGAGGGCCATCCCGAACAGGATCGACATGAAGTGGATCGGCGCCGCGAAATAGAGCTCGAGGTTGCCCTGGCTCTTCTCCCAGTACAGCTGGTTGGCCATCATCCAGATCACGTTGATCCAGAACGCGGTCATCGCGCCGCCCACCACCACGAAGCCGACGTACTGCTCGGGCGCCTTGAGGGCCCGGTAGACGAAGACGAAGGCCGCCGTCGAGAGGAACGGCAGGAGGATCTCGAAGAGCAGCCACGACTTCTCGCGGACCATCCCCCGGTAGCGCGGGTAGGCGCGACCGCGGATTGCCCGCAGGTTGGTGAGCAGCTCCTGCCGGCGGCCCCAGTTGGAGGCGGAGCGCGGATCGGTCCCCGAGCGGCCAACGAGATCGAGAGGCGCGCCGGTCATGCCGCCTCCTCCTCGCCGAAGCCCCGACCGACGAGCTCGACGAACACGTCCTCCAGGGTCGGCTCGGACTTCTGGAGGCCGAGGATTCGGGCGCCCTTCCGGCCGAGCGCCTCGACGACCGCGCCCAGGGCCGAGTCATCGACCAGCACGAGGTTCACCGTGACCGTCTGGCGGTCGCCCGGCGCATCGGATGTCGCGGCGCTGCTCGCACTGACCACGCCCGGAACATCTGCGAGGCTTGTCGGCCCTCCGTCGAGGCGGTCAAGCTCGAAACGGAAGATCGACTCCCGCTGGACCCGGCGCTTCAGCTCCTCTGGCGTGCCGATCGCGAGGATCCTGCCGCGATCGACGATCGCGATCCGGTCGCAGAGCTCGTCGGCCTCGGCCATGTAATGGGTCGTCAGCAGGATCGTCCGGCCGGGCACGGCAGCACGCCACTCGACGATGAGCTCGCGCAGGGAACGGGCGGCCGCAACGTCCAGGCCCAGTGTCGGCTCGTCCAGGAAGAAGACCCACGGATCGTTCATGAGCCCGCGCGCGAGATTCATCTTCTGGCGCTCGCCGGTCGAGAGCGTGCTGACCCGGGCGAGCCGCTTCTCGTCGAGGCCGACGCGGTCGATGAGCGCGTCGGTTCGCTTCCAGCCGTCCTTCGCTGGCAGGCCGTAGAACTGGCTGAACATCCAGAGCTGCTCTCGGACGGTCAGGATCCCGTAGCCCGACTGCTCCCCTCCCGCGACCATGTTCATGATCCGACGGATCCGCTTCGTGTCCTTCATGACGTCGAAGCCGAAGATGCGGGCCGTGCCGGAGGTGGGCGCGAGCAGGGTCGTCAGGATCTTGATCAGTGTCGTCTTACCCGCGCCGTTCGGCCCGAGCAGCCCGAAAAGCTCCCCTGATTCGACATCGAGGTCGACGTGATCCAGGGCCACGACCGGCCCGCCCTTGGCCGCGTACTCACGCCGAACCGCCCGTGCCTCGATGGCGCGGGGGCTCGCGGCGGCGCGGCTATCCGAGGCAGCGGAGGACATGGGCACCCCGAACGAGT
>JBBQTO010000075.1:0-9875 GCA_038234575.1 Candidatus Limnocylindrales bacterium | reverse complement strand
GAAGACGCCCCGTCGGGGCGGGCCGGCGGGGCGTCGGAGGCATTCGAGGAGGATGGCGGACCCGACCGGATTCGAACCGGCGATCTCCAGCGTGACAGGCTGGCATGTTGGGCCGCTACACCACGGGTCCGTGCAGCGAGTGGCGAGGATAGCAGGTCGCTCGGCGCGGGCCGCTCAACCACAGCGCCCAGGCCGCTCCGGCCGGCTCGCCAAGCCGGACGCGATATCCTCGCCGCCCATGCCACCCATCGACCTGCGGTCCGACACCGTCACGCATCCGACACCCGAGATGCGGCGCGCCATGGCGGACGCCGAGGTCGGCGACGACGTCTTCGGCGACGATCCGACAGCGAGTGGGCTCGAGGCCCGCGCCGCGGAGCTGCTCGGCAAAGAAGCCGGCCTGTTCGTGCCGTCCGGCGCGATGGGCAACCTCGTCTCCCTGATGGCTCACCTTGCTCGCGGCCAGGAAGCCATCGCCGGCGAGCAGGCGCATCTGGTCATCGATGAGGCCGCGAGCCACGCCGTGGTCGTGGGCGCATCGATCCGGACGATCCGCGAGGGGCCCGACGGCACCCTCGACCTCGATGCGGTCCGGAATGCCTTCCGCGATCCGACGGATCCCCACGAGCCGATCACGGGGCTCATCACGATCGAGAACACCGTCGCGCACGCGATGGGCCAGCCCCTGACGCCCACGTACACGGCCGCGATCGGCGCGATCGCCCTCGAGCGTGGCGTCCCGCTCCATGTCGACGGAGCACGGTTCTGGAACGCCGTCGTCGCCCTCGGCGTGAGCCCGCGGGACCTCGCGGGGCCCGCCGACAGCGTCTCGTTCTGCCTGTCGAAGGCACTCGCGTGCCCGATCGGCAGTGTCGTGGTCGGCTCGAAGGACTTCATCTGGCGTGCCCGGCGTGCCCGGAAGTTGCTCGGTGGCGGGATGCGGCAGGTCGGCGTCATCGCCGCGCCCGGCCTGATCGCCCTCCGCGACGGACCCGCCGGCATGATCGAACGCATCGCCGAGGATCACGCGAACGCTCACCACCTCGCCGAGGGGCTCGCCGAGTATCCGGAGATCCAGTCCGCCGGCGACATCGCCCAGCCCGAGCCCGGACCACTCGATCCAGGTCGCGTGACGACCAATTTCGTCGTGTTCCGGGTCGCTCGCGATCGGGCCGCGTTCCTCGACGCGCTCGCACGGGATGGCGTGCTGATGGTCGCCTACCCCCACGCCCAGGTCCGCGCGGTCACCCACTACGGCGTCGCGGCGCACGACATCGAGACCACGATCGCCGCCGTCCGACGGGCGCTCGAAGCGACGTCGGGTACCAGGGCGGACAGCGAACCTGGGCGCGGCCGGGCGGCCGCGGAAGCCGAGGGCGCGGAGGCCGCCGCCGCGGCCGCGGCCGCGGCTCGCTGAGCGTGCCACCCGGCAAGCTGGGCGGGGTCGAGCTCACACGGCCGGCGCCGGCAGATGCTCCAGGTTCGCTGGACGACCGGTTCTACGACCTCGTCGAGGCGCGCTTTCGCGACCGGATCGAGCGTGACCCGGTCTCCGCGACGTATCTCGGAATCCATGCCTGCGACAACGAGCTCGGCGATCCGTCGCGCGACGCCGCCCTCGCCGAGATCGAGGCGGAGCGCCGCCACCTCGCGGCGATCGAGGCCCTCGCCATTGCGGGCCTGTCGCCCGAGGCGCGATTCGAGCGGGATCTCGAGCTCCACCACCTCCGGCTCTCGCTCTTCACCGCCGATGCCATCCGGACCTGGGAGCGTCGCTCGACGGGCGCGTCCGCGCTGGGCGATGCCCTCTTCCCGCTCTTCGCCCGCGACTATGCACCGCTCAACGAGCGCCTGGAGTCGATCGCCGGTCGGCTGGAGGGCGTGCCGGCCTATCTCGCGGCTCATCGAACCCGAGCCACCCAGCCGCAGGTCCGCGCTTGGCAGGAGGTCGAGCTGACCGCCAGCCGCGACCTGCCGGGCTTCCTCGACGAGATCATCACCGCGGCGGACGGTCTCTCGGCAACGGCGCATCGGCGCCTGGTCCGGGCCGCCGACCACGCGCGCGCCGCGGTCGCCGAGCAGGCCGATTGGATCCGCGGAACCCTCGCCGACGGGACCGATGCCTGGCCACTGCAGCGCGAGCTCTACGACGAGCTCATCGAGCTACGGGCGTTCGGTGGCCTCGACGCCGATAGGATTCTCGCCATCGGCTGGGACCAGCTCGAGCGCAATCACGCGGACCGGGCCGCTGCGGCTCGCGAGATCGACGCCGCCGCGACCGAGGCCGAGGTCATCGAGCGGGTCAAGTCCGACCACCCGACGACCTTCGACGCCGCGCTCGACGGCTACCGGACGGCGATGAACCGAGCCCGCCGGCACCTCATCGAGCACGACCTCGTCACGGTTCCGGCCGATGAGCGGGTGGAGGTCATCGCGACGCCCCGCTATCTCCGGGGGGTCCTGCCATTCGCGGCGTACTTCGCGCCGGCGAAGTGGGACACCGGCGCCGTCGGGCTGTATGTCGTGACACCGTCGGTCGACGACGATCCCGGGGCGATGCGCGAGCATTACCGCGCCGCGATCAGCAACACGAGCATCCACGAGGCGTATCCGGGCCACCACCTCCAGCTCGCGATCGGCGGCCGCCACCCGTCGCTGAGTCGCCTCCAGGTGGACGCGCCGGAGTTCGTGGAGGGCTGGGGCATGTACAGCGAGCAGATGATGCGGGAGGAGGGCTTCGATGACGGGCCGGAGTTTCGCCTCGCGCTCGCGACGGACGCGATCTGGCGGGCCTGCCGGATCATCCTCGACGTTCGGATGCACCGCGGCGAAGTGTCCATCGAAGAGGCGACCGACTTCCTCATCGAGCACACCGGGTTCGAGCGCCCGAACGCAGCCGCGGAGGCTCGTCGCTACACGTCAACGCCGACGTACGTGCTGTCCTACCTCCTCGGCAAGGTCCTGATCCTCGGGCTGCGCGAGGAGGAGCGGCGCCGCCTCGGGGCCGACTTCTCGCTTCGAGGCTTCCACGACGCGCTGCTCTGGAGCGGCTCGCTTCCGATCACGTTCCAGCGACGAGCCCTTCGCGGCGAGGGCAGCGCCGCGGCCGGGGGACCCGCAGCGAAACGGGCCGCCGCGCGTCCCTGACGGCGGCTCCGTGCAGGTCATCCCGTCGATCGATCTCCAGGGCGGCCGATCGCGCGTCGTGTTCTGGCCTGGCGTGGCGACGGGCGTCGGCGCACCGACCGACCGGCCGGATCGCATCGCGGAGCACTTCGTCGGCCTCGGCGCGACGCTGATCCACGTCGTCGACTTCGATGGCGCCCGCCTCGGCGGTCCGGCGAACCTCGATGCGATCGGACAGATCGCCGCGCGGGTCGCAACGCCACTCCAACTCGCCGGCGGCATCGACAACCCGGATGCGATCCGAACGGCCTTCGCGGCCGGAGCGACGCGCGTCGTCGCGGGTCTTGCGCTTGCGGACGACCCCGCGCTCCTGCGGGAGTGCCTCGCGGTCGCCGGTGATTGGCTTGCGATCGGCCTCGATGCCCGGCCCGATCGCCTGGCAGCGTTTCCATGGCATCGCTCCACACCCGCGACCCTTGCGGGTCTCGCCTCGGAGCTCGTGGGGCAGGGCGTTGCCCGGTTCGTCGTCTCCCACGCGGCCAGCGACGAGGGGATCGCGGCGCTCGCGCTAGCCGTCGGCGCCATCAGCGCCGAGCTCGTGGTCGCCGGGGGCGTTCGAGACGTCGCCGGGATCAAGCGCGTGCGTGATGCGGGCGCGGCAGGCATCATCCTCGGCGAAGCGCTCCTGTCCGGAGCGATCGACTTTCCGACCGCTCGAGAGGCCGCCGCATGAGCCAGCGCTCCGTACCGCCGAAGCGCCCCCGACCCGGCTCCTCGGGCGGAATGCGCCCGAAGGTGACGCGGGTCGACGCCCGAACCGGCGTGAAGCGCGGCGCGGCACAACCCAAGGGCCAGCGCCTACCGCTCCTGCTCGGGATCGGCGCGATCGCGATCGCCGTGGTCGGCGCCGCCTACATCCTGTCGGGCGCCTCGTTTGGCGCGGCCGGTGGCCCGGCCGCGAGGCGAACGCTGACGGGCTGCCCGACGGCCCAGCCCGCTGCGCTCGTGGCTGGCGAGACGAGAACAGTGACGATCGCGACCCCGAAGGGCAGCATCGTCGTCAAGGTCGAGGGCGCGCTGGCGCCGATCGCGGCCGGCAACTTCGTCGCGCTGGCCTCGTGCCAGTTCTACGACGGCCTCGTCTTCCACCGCGTCGTTCCCGGCTTCGTGGTCCAGGGCGGTGACCCCAACGGTGACGGCAGCGGCGGTCCGGGCTACGCGATCGCCGACGAAACGGTCCCCCAGCCGTACAAGCGAGGCACCGTTGCGATGGCGCGCTCCTCCGCTCCGAACAGCCAGGGTTCCCAGTTCTTCATCGTCCTCTCGGATACGAACACGCTCGCCGCCACCAATACCTACGCGATCTTCGGAACTGTCGTGACCGGCATGGACGCGGTCGACGCCATTGCGGCGGCAGCCGACGGCGAACTGCCGACCCATCCCATCGCGATGACCTCGGTCACCGTCTCGAACCCTTAAGGAGCAGCCCATGACCCGCGCGACCCTTACCACCGACCTCGGCGACATCGAGCTCGACCTCTTCTCCGATGCCGCGCCCAAGGCGACCAAGAACTTCGTCGACCTCGCCCAGAAGGGCTTCTACGACGACGTGATCTTCCACCGCGTCATTCCCGGCTTCGTCGCCCAGGCCGGCGACGGCGAGCATGGAAAGAAGGCGGCGCTCAACGCCGGACGTGTTGGCACTGGCGGGCCTGGCTACACCTTCGAGGACGAGAAGGTCCAGGGCGACTACGTCCGTGGCGCCGTGGCGATGGCGAATGCCGGGCCCAACACGAACGGCAGCCAGTTCTTCATCTGCCAGGCGGATCTCACTGGAAAGCTGCCCAAGAACTACACGCTGTTCGGCCAGGTCACCAAGGGCATGGACGTGGTCGACAAGATCGTGAGTGCCCCGCGCGACGCTCGGGATCTCCCGACCGAGCCGGTCGCGATCACGACTGCGACGATTCACGAGGATTAGCGCACGCCTCGGCGGCAGACGCTGCCCGGGGACATTGGAGCCGCACAGGTTCGCCGAGGTGTGTTGTTACGTCGCTGCAACGCCCGTGGAGCACGACCAAGGACGAAGCGTTAAGGGTTTTTTACCAATTCCGCGACGAAAACCCTTGGATTTCGGAGCCTCGTGGGCTAGACTTCACGTTGCTCCTGCGTTCGCGCAGGGCAAGCTGCCCCAGCGGTAAGGTCATGGGTAGGTTGGGTCAGGGTAGTCGGTGCAGCCGACGTGATAGATGCCCTTGGCGCGTGGCAGAAGCTTCCGTTTCGGCGGATGGTTCACCGGGACAGCATCGGAGCGGCTCCTTCGGGAGCCGCTCCGAACTTTTTCAGGCTTGCGCCCAGGTTTAGGCGCGCTCTATGGCGCGGCCTTGGCGTACTCCGGTGGGTGATCCGTCCGGTCCTTTTCGCGTGTCGCATCAAAGATCTCCAGCGTCTCCGCGACGGACTTGCCATTTTCCGCAGCAGCGCGCTTCACATCTTCGTAAGTGATGTTGTTCTCGCCCATCTCGCGATGGGCGTCCATGCAGCCACAGGTCAGGCACACGAGGTTCGCTCCTTTCGGGCCGCCGGCGAGTCCGCGGCCTCGCCAAGCAGTATCGCCACTCCTGTGTTGCAAGGGTGCCAATGCCACGCAGCCATCGGCGACGAACCCACGCAACGTGGCTGAGCTCGTGATCCGGTGCTGGCTATCCGGAATCCCGACCCAACCCGGACTGCCACCCCCAATTTGTGTCAGATGCTGGTCGGGGGAACGTCAGGTGCGGTTCGGCGGGGTTTCGTAGCTGCTGACCGGAACGCGACTGCAAGATTTATCCGGGCTCGCACCTGGCTCGGGACCTGTTTCGACCGGGCGGACCCCAGTTCGATCTCCGTGTCTCGAGGAAACACGCCCTGATGATCCCCCAGAGAGCATCTGACAAATTTCGGGAAAGGCCGTTCGCGGAACGCTCGCGACGGGCCGGGACGGCGAGTCGATCGTCTCCGGAGTTGCCGCCACGAGCCCGCGAGGTGCCCGGGAGCCCCCGACTTGGCGCTGTCCTACCCTTGGGCGTGTGACCGTCGGCAGTGACCTCGCCCTCGCGACGCGCGACCTCCGCAAGAGCTACGGCAAGCGGGTCGCGCTCGCCGGGCTCGAGCTCTCGGTTCCCTCGGGCGTCGTCTACGGCTTTTTGGGACCGAACGGCGCCGGAAAGACGACCACGATGCGGCTCCTGACGGGCCTTCTGCACCCCGACTCGGGCACCATTCAACTCCTCGGGAGTCCGTTCGCCCGCGGCGATCGACGCCGGCTATTTCGGGTCGGCGCGCTCATCGAATCGCCGTCCTTCTATCCCTACCTGAACGGTCAGCAGAACCTTCGGGAGCTGGCCGCGACCGGGGCACCCGTTTCCAGGAACCGCGTGGAGGAGCTGCTCGAGCTGGTCGGACTCCGGGACCGCGCGAAGGACAAGGTCTCGGGCTACTCGCTCGGCATGAAGCAGCGCCTCGGCATCGCGGGGGCGTTGCTCAGCGATCCGCAGCTCCTCCTCCTGGACGAGCCGGCCAACGGGCTCGATCCCGCCGGCATCGTGGCCATGCGCGAGACCCTCCGCCACCTCGCGACGATCGGCAAGACGGTCTTCGTCTCGAGCCACCTGCTCGCCGAGATCCAGGTCATGGCCGATGTCGTCGGGATCATCGCCGCCGGCCGCCTCGTCCGCGAAGGCACGATACAGGAGCTTCTCGGCAGCCAGCAGGTGGTGCGCGTTCGCCTCCCGCTCGCAGACGCCGACGTCGCCCTGGGAGTGCTGACCGCGATCGCCCCGACCACCGCCGCCCCGGACGTCGACGGCAAGACGACCTGGCTCTCGGTCCGGACCGAGCCGCACCGAGCTGCCGAGCTGAACCGCCTTCTTGCGAGCGCGGGCCTCTACGCGTCGGGCATCGAATCCGGCAGCGACCTGGAGATGCTGTTCCTCGAACTGACCGGCGGCGAGCCGTTGCCGGGCTCCGAGGGAACCTTCCAGGGGATCGGTGCGAGTCGATGAGAGTGTTCATGTCGGGCCTGCGGAAGCTCGTCGGCCGGCCCGCATCGTTCGTGACGCTCGGCCTCCTGGCCGGTCTCCTGATCCTGATCATCATCGCCACGGCGACGGTCTCGACGCGGGATCCGTCGCCGGCTGCGCAGGCCCGGGCGCTGGTGCTGATGCGGTTTCCAGGCGCCTACGACCTGATCCTGCAGTTCATCCTCGGCCTTGGCGGCCTGTTCGCGGTGATCTACGGCGCGGCGGTCGCCGGCTCGGAGTGGGGCTGGGGCACGCTCAAGAACGCGGTCGCTCGAGGGGAGAGCCGGACCCGCTACCTCCTGCTGACGTTCGCCGCCATCGCGGTGATGGTTGCCGTCGGGCTCGCGATCACGTTCGTCCTCGGGATCGGCGCCGCGATCGTCGGCGCGAACATCGCCGGCATCCCCACGACGGGCCTGAGCGACGCGGCCACCCTCAATCGAATGCCGGCGCAGTTCGTCCGTGGCTGGTTCGCCGTCGTTGAAGAGGCGTCACTCGGATTCGCCATCGCGACCCTGGCCCGGAGCCAGCTGGCGGGCATCGGCGCCGGGATTGCGTTCTACTTCGGCGAGACCTTCGCCCAGCTGTTCCTGCCGGACATCGTGAAGTACCTGCCGTTCGCTGTCGCCCGGGCGTCGCTCGACACCAGCGCCTCGGGCTCCGTCGGCGGTGGACCGGGCGGTGGTGGGGCCGGAATCACGTCGCTGCCGGCGGATACGGCGCTGCTTCTCGTGGCTGCGTGGCTCGTCGGCTCGCTGCTCGTCACGGTCGTGTTCACCGAACGGGCCGAGATCACCGGCTGAGCGACTAGCGGATCGAGCGAACCGTCGTGGTGGGAGCGGCGGCCGCGCCAGGGCCGGTCGCTGCGGGACCGGCAGCGGCGGGAGCGGCAGCGGCGGGCCCCGGCGGCCCGATCGAGCCAGCCGGCACGGGAACCGAGCGCGTCGACACGATGCGAGCCGGGATCTGCCCCCGCGAGCGAAGGTTCCGGTACCACACGACCCCGCCGAGCCCGGCGAGCACGGAGATGAACCCACCCACGAACAGGGCCGCCTGCGCGCCGGCGTTCGCAGCGATCGCGCCGATGACGACCCCGCCGATCGGTGATGCGCCGGCGAAGACCGTCGTGTACACGGACATGACCCTGCCGCGGAGCTCATCGGGGACGGCCAGCTGGAGGGTCGTGTTCGCCGTGGCCATCATCGCGATGGATCCGGCACCCGCGGTGAACATCAGCGCGAGGTCCAGGGCGTAGCTGTCGCTTCCGCCCATCACCATCTCGGCGGCGCCGAGGACCAGGCTCCCGAGCAGCATCCGGCTCGGCCGGGTGCCCCGGAATGCGATGAGGAGCGCTGCGGCCAGCGAGCCGAGGCCCGAGGCGGCCATCAGGAATCCGTACCCGGCGGCCCCGACGTTGAGCGTCAGCGAGGCCAACGGCGGGATGACGACCGAGAAGTTGATCCCGAAAGTCGCGACGACGCCGATGACCGTGATCGCGAGGAGGGCGATGCCGGTGTTGCGAACGTAGCTGAGCCCCTCGGCCAGGCTGTCGAAGACGGCGCTGACGCTCTGCATCTGGGCCAGCCGGGGTGCCTGTCGCAGGCCGTCCTCGCGCATCGCGAAAAGCGCGACGAGAACCGCCAGGAAGCTGATCGCATCGATGAGGAAGGCGATCGCCACGCCGAAGGCGCCGATGGCGATGCCAGCGATGGCCGGCCCCACGACCCGCGCACCGTTGAAGAGCGCGGAGTTGAGTGCGACCGCGTTGCCGATGTCCTCGCGACCCACCATCTCGACGGCGAACGCCTGCCGCGTCGGCATGTCGATGGAGTTCCGGACGCCCATGACGACAGCGAGAACGTAGACATGCCACAGCTGGACGGTATGCGTCAGCGCGAGGGTGAACAGGAGAACGCTGACGATCATTGCCACGACCTGGGTCACGTACATCGTCGGGCGCTTCGGCAGCGTATCGGCGATCAGGCCACCGAACAGTCCGAGGATCAGCACGGGCGTGAACTGGGCGACCGCGAGCAGGCCGAGATCGAACGGATTGCCGGTCAGCTGCAGGACGAGCCACGACTGTGCGACCGCGGTCATCCAGGTTCCGATCAGTGACAGGCCCTGGCCGACGAAGAAGAGACGGTAGTTTCGATGCCGGAGCGCTGGCATCGTCGAGGCGCTCGGACGGATCGTCATGCGTTGCCCGCCGGGGGCCGCCGGTCGATGTGGACGTGGGTCCGGCCCTCGCCGCCATCGATCGTCTCGACCCGGGCTGCGAGCTTCTCACGCCGCGCGCGGGCTTCGCCGATCATCGTCCGCAGCCGAGCCATCTTCGCCCGCAGGGTCTCGATCTGGCGATCGACCCGGGCGATCCCGTCGAGGGCGATCGCCCGCCGTTCGGCCGGATCGTCGGTCGCCTTGAAGCGAGCCTTGTTGCGAGCCCTGACGGCCTCGTCCTCGAGGAGCTGGCCAATCTCGGCGAGGCTGAAACCGGCGTCGTCCCGAAGGGCCTTGATGAAGCGAAGCCGCTCGAGATCGTCGGCGTCGTAGAGGCGGTAGTCGCCGCCGCTACGGGCCGGCGCGAGCAGGCCGACCTCCTCGTAGTAGCGGATCGACCGCGTGGTGAGGCCCACCTCGGCAGCGACCTCCTGGATGCGGAGGAGGCGCGGCAGCGAGATACCGCCG
>JBBQTO010000074.1:0-10177 GCA_038234575.1 Candidatus Limnocylindrales bacterium | reverse complement strand
AGCGACACCACCGTTCGCGAAACCGTCGACACCCAGGACGTGCTCGCTACGGCGACAGCCGTCGAGGGATGAGGGTCCGTTCTCCGATCGGCGCGCTCTCGATCGGCGTCGCGATGCTCGCGACCGTCGTGGGCTGCACCACCTCCGCAAACCCTACCGCAACGACCGGCTCCGCAGCGAGTGAGCCAAGCGGATCGGGAGCGGGCCCGCTCCCGACGCATTGGCCGAGCAACGTCATCGAGGGCCTCGTCCAACTCGCCGTCGTCGACACGCAGTTCCAGCAGGTTGGGACTGATCTCAACGACGCGATCAACGCCGGCGACCTCAAGGCGCTCCTCGTCGTCACGAAGAACGTCCGCGCGTTCCTCACGACGAACCAGAAGTACATCCCCGCGCTACAGGCCTTTCCGCTGAGTAAGGCACTCGGCGACGGGCTCGCGCCGTCATATGCGCAGATGATCCAGGGGATCACCCAGATCGAGGATTCGCTCACCGCAGGAAACGGCAGCGGTGCCACGGCCGGCTTCGCCACGTTCACGGCCGGCTACGCCGCATATGGCGCGTTCCGGACGCAGCTCGGGACCCTTGGGACGCAGGCGCTTGAGATGAAGCGCCATTTCAACCTGTGACCGGACCATCAAACCCCCGGTGAACGCGGGCGCCCCGACGCCCGTATCGTCTAACGACGCCGCACGGCCGGCGAGTATGATGCGCATCCGTCGATGAACGATCGGGACGCATTGCTCCCTCCCACCTCGGTGGGCCACGGATGTCGACCTAGGAGGAGCCACTGATGTCGCGGTTACGATCCTTCGCAATCCTGGCGACCCTGACACTCGTCTTTGCGGCCTGCTCGAGCGCCGCACCGACGACCTCGCCAGTGACGTCGCAGGCGCCAGGCACCTCAACGGGGCCAGCTGCCTCTCAGCCCGGGGCCACGCCGAAGGATGGCGGGACGCTCGTCGTCGCCATTCCCGGCGACATCAAGCGCACGGACTCGGCGCTCGTCGACGACAGCAACAGCTCGTATGTGTTCCAGAACGTCATGCAGAGCCTGGTGGGTCTCGCCCCCGGTTCGACGAACAAGATCATTGACGTTCTCGCTGAGAGCCACACGGTCTCGGCGGACAAGCTGACCTACACGTTCAAGCTCCGCACCGGCGTGAAGTTCCACGACGGCACGGACTTCAACGCGGATGCCGTCGTCTACAACTACAACCGCTGGCTCAACTTCCCGAAGCCGCTCCAGGCGTACAGCTACTACGCCGGCGCGGTCTTCGCCGGCTACGGCACCACTGCCAACCTCGTGTCGGCCACCGCGACGGACGCCAGCACCGTCGTCCTCACCTTGAAGCAGCCCAACTCGGCCTTCCTTATCAGCCAGACGCTGCCGCAGTTCGGCATCGCCAGCCCCACGGCCCTGAAAGCCGGCAAGGCGGACAACACCGAGACCGACGTCAGCAAGGTCTCCTACGCCCAGGGCGGCGCGATCGCCATGGTGGGCACCGGGCCCTTCAAGTGGGAGAAGTGGACCAAGGGCGCCGAAGTCGACCTTGTGAAGAACGCCGACTACTGGGACAAGGCCAATGTGGCCCATCTTGATCGTGTCGTCTTCAAGCCGATCAAGGACGAGACCGCGATCCTGAACGGCCTCCAGGCCGGTGATATCGACCTCGCGCAGAAGGTCAGCCCGAACGACACGACGAGCCTCAAGACGGACGCGAAGTTCGTGGTCTACGACCGCGGCGACAGCTGCAATCTCTTTCATCTCGGCATCAACCAGGACTACAGCAAGCACACCCCGGCGCCGGCCAACGACGCCAAGATCCTGGATAACCTCAAGATCCGGCAGGCGATCATGTACGCCATCGATCGCCAGTCCCTCATCGACAACTTCTACGCCGGGCAGGCCGTCGTCGCGGACAACTGGATGCCGCCGGCGACCCAGTACTACAAGCCCGAGAACCTGCCGACGTACGACCCCCAGAAGGCGAAGGACCTGATCGCCCAGTCCGGGATCGCCTCGGACAAGCTCGTCATCGACTTCTGGTATCCGTCCGACGTGACCCGCCCGTATCTGCCGGATCCGAAGGGGATCTTCCAGTCGATCCAGAACAACCTCATCGCGGTGGGCTTCAAGATCAATCCGCACACGGACACCTGGAGCCCGACGTACCTCGACAACGAGTACGCCGGCAAGTACGAGATGTTTGAGATCGGCTGGACCTGCGACTGGGCCGGTCCTGACAACTTCCTCAAGACAGCGTTCTTCGGTTACGTCAGCGGCAAGCAGTCGACCGAGTTCGACTACAAGAACGATGAGCTGAACAAGACCATGAACGACGCGCTCGCGGCTTCCGACGACGCGACGGCCAAGACGCTCTGGGAAAAGGCCGAGGACCTCATCGCCGCCGACCTGCCGACGATCCCGATCGTGAACTCGACGCCGCCGGCCGTCTCCGGCGTTTACGTCAAGGGCTTCGTCGGAGCCGGCAACCTGAACGAGCTGCTCAACTCGGTGTGGCTCGACAAGTAGTCGATGACCTGTGGCGGCCGGCTGACGCCGGCCGCCACTGATCCAGCCGACCCCCGGTCCGGGTAACCGCCCGGGGGTCGTTTCACATCTGGCGTCAGCCTCCTTTGGAGTCGGCCCCCGGTCGTGCTGAAGTACATCGTCCGGCGACTCATCGCAGCCATCCCGGTCCTGTTTGGGCTGTCGATCATCCTGTTTGCATTTGTCCATCTGCTGCCGGGCGATCCGACGCGTGCCATCCTCGGGCAGCACGCCACCCCGGAGGCTGTCGCCCGGATCCGCGAGACACTCGGCCTCGACAAGTCGCTCTTCGAGCAGTACGTGATCTATATCGGTCAGCTTCTTCACGGTGATCTCGGGGCCAGCGTGATCACGGGTGCGTCCGTCGCGTCTGATTTCATCGCCCGGTTTCCAGGTACTGTCGAGCTCACGCTCTTCGCCCTGATCGTCGCGGTCGGCGTTGGCATCCCGCTCGGTCGCCTCGCCGGCCGCCACGCGCAAGGTGTGACCGACGGCGCCGTCACCGTCATCTCGCTCCTCGGGATCAGCATTCCGATCTTTGTCCTGGGGCTCGCCCTCCAGTTTGTCTTCGGCGCGCAGCTGCACTGGCTCCCGACCTCCGGGCGGATCGATCCTCGCCTCAACATCCCGTCGACCACGGGCTTCATGCTGATCGACACCCTGATCGCGGGCCGGCCCGAAGCCTTCCTCGACGCGATCAAGCATCTGATCCTGCCGGCGATCGCCCTCGGTTCGATCCCGCTCGCGATCATCACCCGGATCACCCGGGCATCGGTGCTGGATGTAGCCAACGAGGACTATGTGCGCACCGCGCGGGCCAAGGGCCTGACCGAGCGCCGTGTCGATGACCGGCACATCATGCGGAACGCCTGGCTCCCGGTCGTCACCGTCATCGGTCTCCAGGTCGGCGGCCTTCTGGCGGGGGCGGTCATCACCGAGACGATCTTCGCCTGGACTGGGGTCGGGGCCTGGGTCGTCGAAGCCATCGGCGATCGCGATTACTTCATCATCCAATCGTCGATCCTGATATTCGCCTTGATCTTCCTCGTTGTGAATCTGGTAGTGGACATCCTGTACGCCTATCTCAACCCGAGGATCCGGTACGCATGACGACCGTCGCCGGCACCCTGCGGTCCGTCGTCGACACCCGGGCCAGCCGCGGGCTCTGGCGTGACGCCTTCGGCCGCCTGCTTCGCAACCGGCCGGCGATGCTCGGCCTGTTCCTCATCATCGTCTTTCTGTTGGGCGCGATCCTGGCGCCGATCGTCGCTCCGCTGGGCCCATTCGCGACATACGCAGGGGCCAGCCTCAAGCCACCATCCGCCGAACATCTCTTCGGAACCGACCGGCTCGCCCGCGACGAGCTCGCGCGCGTGCTCTATGGCGCCCAGGTCAGCCTCTACGTCGGCGTCGTCTCGGTGGTCATGGGGTTCTCGATCGGCGCGATCATTGGGGCCCTGGCAGGGGCCCTCGGCGGCATCGTGGATGCGGTCCTCATGCGGATCGTGGACGTGCTGCTGTCCGTCCCGGGCATTCTCCTCGCGATCGGCATCGTGGCGTGGCTCGATCGAGGCCTTCTCCAGATCATGCTCGCGGTCGCGGTTACGAACGTTCCGATCTTCGCCCGGCTTCTGCGGGGCTCATTGCTGGCGCTCCGCGAAGCGGAGTTCGTGACCGCCGCGCGGTCGATCGGGGCATCGCCCATGCGCATCCTGATGCGGCACATGCTGCCCAACGCACTCACGCCGCTCATCGTCGCGACGACCCTGGCCCTCGCCACGGCGATCATCGACGTGGCCGGGCTCGGCTTCCTGGGGCTCGGTCCGCCCGACCCGCGCACGGCAGAATGGGGAACGATGCTGACCGACGCCCGAAGCTTCCTGCAGCGCGCCCCGTGGCTCCTCCTGTTCCCCGGAATCGCAATTTCGATCACCGCGATCGGATTCAACCTCCTCGGCGATGGCCTGCGGGAGTCGCTCGATCCTCGCCTGAAGCGGTAACGAGAAGCGGTGCCGCTGCTCGAGGTTCGCGACCTCGTCATCAAGTTCCGAACCCATCAAGGCACGATTCACGCAGTGAACGGGATCAGCTTCGACGTCGAGCCCGGGGAGCGACTGGGCCTCGTTGGCGAATCCGGCTGCGGCAAGAGCGTGACGAACCTGGCGATCATGCGGCTGCTGCCGAAGCCTGCCGGGCGCATCGAGGGAGGCACCGTCGAGTTCGACGGCATGGACCTCTTGCGGATCAGCGAGTCCGAGATGCGCGACCTCCGGGGCAAGGAGATCGCGATGATCTTCCAGGACCCGATGACCAGCCTCAACCCGGTCCTCTCGATCGAGGAGCAGATGGTCGAGACGATCAGGGCCCACCGCAAGGTCAGCCCGGCCGAGGCCCGCAAGCGGGCGATCGAGCTCCTCGACATGGTCGGGATCCCGAAGCCCGAGACGCGCCTCAAGGCCTACCCCCACCAGTTCAGCGGCGGCATGCGGCAGCGCGTGATGGTCGCGATGGCCCTCGCCCTGGAGCCGAAGCTGATGATCGCCGACGAGCCCACGACGGCGCTCGACGTGACGATCCAGGCGCAGGTCCTCGACCTCCTCCGGCGCCTCACGACCGACGGGACGACGGCCCTGATCCTCATCACCCACGACCTCGGCGTCGTGGCCGGGATGACAGAACGGATCAACGTGATGTACGCCGGCTACATCGTCGAGGCCGCAGCCACCGGCGAGCTCTTCGATCGCCCATCGCATCCCTACACCGTCGGCCTGCTGCACTCGATCCCGCGGCTCGACGAGGACAGGCCCGAGGCGCTCATCCCGATCGAGGGCGCGCCGCCGGATCAGCGTCGGGCGCCGGTCGGCTGCCCGTTCGCGCCCCGCTGCGCCTGGCGCCTGGACCGATGCTGGACGGACAATCCGGCGCTTGTCGCCCTCGTGCCCGGGACCCGGGTCATCTCCACGGGGCCCCAGGCGACCCACCAGATCGCCTGCCACAATCCCGCCACGCCGGCGGAGGCCGAGGCGGGCCGGCCGCTGCGCGACGGGTTCAAGGCCGCCCCGATGCCGGGCGCGATCGCCGAGGACCTTGCGGCGGCCGGGACACCGGAGGCCCTGGAGGCTGGCGTTCCGGCGATTGCCTCGGCAACGGCCGAGGGAGGAGATTCGGAGTGACGATGAGCGCTTCGGCGGAACCGACCCCGACGACTGGCTCGGACCGGCCACTCGTCGAGGTCCAGGACCTCAAGGTCTGGTTCCCCATCACCGAGGGCCTCATCTTCGAGCGCCATGTCGGCGACGTCCGGGCGGTGGACGGGATCTCGTTCTCGCTCCATCGCGGCGAGACCCTCGGGCTCGTCGGCGAATCCGGCTGCGGCAAGAGCACGACCGGTCGAGCCCTCGTCCGCCTCTACAAGCCCACCGCCGGCAAGATCACCTTCGATGGCGTAGACCTTGGCAGCCTCCAGGGTGCGGAGCTGCGCCGCGTCAGGCGGCGGATGCAGATGATTTTCCAGGATCCGTATTCGAGCCTCGATCCGCGCATGACCGCCGGCGGCATCGTCGGCGAGCCCCTCGACATCCACGACATCGGCACGACGAAGGAGCGGCGCGTCCGCGTCCGCGAGCTCCTCTCGACGGTCGGCCTGAACCCTGACTTCGTGGATCGCTATCCGCACGAGTTCTCGGGCGGCCAGCGGCAGCGCATCGGGATGGCCCGCTCCCTGTCGCTGAACCCGGACCTCATCGTCGCCGATGAGCCGATCAGCGCCCTCGACGTGTCGATCCAGGCCCAGATCATCAACCGGCTCGAGCGGCTCCAGGGTGAGTTCGACCTGACGTACCTGTTCATCGCCCACGATCTCTCGGTCGTGCGGCACATCAGCGACCGGATCGCGGTGATGTACCTCGGTCGAATCGTCGAGCTCGCCTCGTCGAAACACGTGAACAAGACCCCGCTGCATCCGTACACGGTCGCGCTGCTCTCGGCGATCCCCATCCCGGACCCGAAGGTCGAGGCGAAGCGGAAGCGGATCATCCTCCGCGGCGACGTGCCGTCACCGGCGAACCCGCCCTCGGGCTGCCGCTTCCACACACGCTGCTGGCTCCGGGAGCGGCTCGGCAACCCGGAGCGCTGCGTGACGGAGGATCCGGAACTCCGCACGATGGAGGCGGGCCACGAGGTGGCCTGCCACTTCGCCGAGGACGTTCCCGCGGCCCCGGAGTCGGCCCGCGCGCTCGGCTAGCCGTAGACTCCGGGCGTGACCGCGCTCCGGATCGCCCTCGCCCAGATCGCCCCGCGACTCGGTGGGCTCGAGGAGAACCTCCAGCGCCATCACGAGCTCATCACCGAGGCCCGATCCGGTAGCGCCCAGCTCGTGGTCTTTCCCGAGCTCGGCCTCACCGGCTACCAGCTCCAGGACCTCGTAGCCGAGGTCGCGATGCGCCTCGACGACCCGCGGCTCGCCACGTTGGCGGCCGCGACCCGCGGCTTGTCCGTGGTGCTGTCCTTCGTGGAGGAGTCGGCGGATCACCGCCTGTTCATCGCCGCAGCGCTCATGGAGGATGGCGAGATTCGGCACGTCCATCGGAAGCTCTTCCTGCCGACATACGGGCTCTTCGATGAGCGGCGCTTCTTCGCCGCCGGCGATGTCCTGCGGGCGGTCCCGTCGCGACTCGGCGTCGGGATCGGGATCGCGATCTGCGAGGACTTCTGGCACCTCGGCGTGCCCCAGATTCTCGCCCTCGACGGGGCCCAGCTGCTGCTGAATCCGTCGTCGTCGCCAGGCCGCGACCTCGCAGCCACGAACGAGGTCGGCCTCGGGACCGCGACGTCGTGGCGGACGCTGATGCGGACGTATGCGCAGCTGACGACGTCGTTCGCGATCTTCTGCAACCGGGTCGGGGTCGAGGAGTCCATCACGTTCTGGGGTGGCTCGGAGGTGATCGGACCGACCGGCGAGGCGATATTCTCGGCACCGCTGTTCGATGAAGGACTCTTTTTCGTCGATCTTCGCCTCGAGGACGTGCGTCGCGAGCGAATCACGCTCCCGCTGCTGCGCGATGAGCGCCTCGAGCTGCAGGCTCGCGAGCTGGCCCGGATCATCGCCGAGCGAGCGGGCCTCGAGCCGGATTCCACGGCCGCTCCCGGCTCGGAGGCGGGTCTCGACCTGGCACCCGGAGAAGTACCGCGACGGGAGATCGGATTTGCCGAGGGCCGAGCCCGATGACGGCCGACGTCCAGATCCCGCAGGGCTCAGACGGGAGGCCGCTGTTCGAGCTGCCCGCGGAGCTCGCGGTCGACACGGACGTAGCGCGGCGCGTGATTGTGGAGTTCATCCGAAGCCAGCTCCGCCAGGCGGGGTTCGAGCGCTGCGTGCTCGGGCTCTCGGGCGGCATCGATTCCGCGATGGTCGCGTTTCTCGTCGCCGAGGCCATCGGGGCCGAGCAGCTCCTCGCGGTCCTCATGCCGTATCGGACGTCCTCGCCGGCATCCCGGAATGATGCCGAGACCGTCGTCGCCGCGCTCGGCTGCCCGAGCCGGCTAATCGAGATCAGCCCAATGGTCGATGCCGCGTTCGGGCGCGATGGCTCGCCGGGCGCGCTCGGACCCGAGTCGCAGGCAGCCAGTGACGTCCGGCGCGGCAACCTCATGGCCCGGACCCGGATGGCGGTGCTGTACGACCAGTCGGTCGTGTTCGGCGGGCTCGTCGTCGGAACCGGCAACAAGACCGAGTCGCTGATCGGCTATACGACCCTGTTCGGGGACAGCGCCTGCGCGTTCAACCCGATCGGCGACCTCTATAAGAGCCAGGTCCGGCAGCTCGCGGCCGCGATGGGGGTGCCCGCGGCGATCATCGAGAAGGCCCCGAGCGCCGATCTCTGGGCCGACCAGACCGACGAGGCCGAGGGCGGCTTCAGCTACCCCGTGCTTGACCGGATCCTGTACTGGCGGATCGATCGACGGCGAAGCGTCGCGGAGGTCGTCGCGATGGGCTTCGAGTCCCCGCTCGTCGAGCGCGTCGACCGGATGGTCGCCGGCTCGGAGTTCAAGCGCCAGGTGCCGCCGATCGCGAAGCTCGGGCCGCGAACGGTGGGCGTGGATTACCTCTATCCGCGGCGGCGTCCCGGTTCGAAGCGAACCTGAGCCTCGAGGGTGACCGACGACAGCGATCGATCGGAAGCGATTGATCGTGGGACGGGTCGAGAGCCGATCGGCGCTCCCAGCTCCGGCTCCGTAGCGGGTCGCGGGACGCTGTACGTCGTGGCGACGCCGATCGGGAACCTTCGCGACGTGACGCTACGCGCGCTGGACGTGCTCGCCGCGGTGCCGCTGATCGCGGCCGAGGACACCCGGCTCAGCCGCCGCCTCCTCGATCGCTACGAGATCACGACGCGCGCCGTGAGCTTTCACGCTCGCAGTGGCTCCGGCCGGCTCCAGCAGCTCCTCGAGCACCTCCGCGGCGGATTCGACCTCGCGCTCGTGACCGACGCCGGCACGCCGATCGTGAGCGATCCCGGGGAGGATCTCGTGGTCGCGTGGGCGGCCGAGGGCGGCGCGGTCGTCCCGATCCCCGGCCCGTCGGCCGTGATGGCCGCGGTGGTGGCGAGCGGCGTGACCGGCCCGCGCTGGGGGTTCGAAGGCTTCCTCCCGCGGAGCGGTCGCGAGCGGCGCGAACGGCTGGCGCGGCTCGCCGCAGACGACCGAGCCGCGGTGATCTTCGAGGCCCCGACGCGAGTTGCAGCGACCCTCAAGGATCTCGCGGGTGCCTGCGGACCTGATCGGCAAGCGGCCGTGTGCCGCGAGCTGACGAAGCTCCACGAGCAGATCTCGAGGGGCTCGCTGGCCGAGCTCATCGCGTGGGTTGCGGAGGGCGCCATTCCGACTCGCGGCGAGGTCGTGATCGTCGTGGCCGGAGCGGGCGACCGCGGCGGTGGCGGGCCAGGCCCGGAGCACGACACGGATGTCGTCGAGCAGGCTCGCGCCGAGGTCGACCGGCTAGTCGAGAGCGGAATCGCCCGTGGCGAGGCCGCCCGCCGGGTCGCCGCCGATAGTGGCCTCCATCGCCGGGAGCTCTATCGCATACCCACGGACTCGAAGGGATCGTGAGCCCGGGCGGCGCGGGAGGGACCGTCGCCGCCCGGGGACTGGGGAAGGCTCGGTCAGGCGGCGATCTCCTCGGGGATCGGATCCTCCGCGGACACAATGGAGTCCGCGTCCGACTCGGACTCGAGCTTCTCGGCCGCCGCCTCGAGGCCGTCGGTCGCCGTCTCGGCCGCATAGTCCTTCTTCTTCCGGCCCGAGAGCATCTCGACGCTCTGGGCGACGACCTCCGTCTTCCAATGCCGGGTGCCTTTTTCATCGTCCCAGGTCCGGGTCTGGATCCGGCCCTCGATCGCGACCTGCTGGCCCTTGCCGAGATAGCGACCGCAGATCTCAGCGAGGCGATCCCACGTGACGATGTTGTGGTATTCGGGGCGTTCCTTGCCGTTGCCGGCGTACTCGGTGGTCGCCACGCTGAACTGCGTGACGTGCTTGCCGCTCGCCAGTGCGCGCATCTCGGGATCGCGCGTGAGGCGTCCGGCCAGGAGGACCTTGTTCACGGTCCATCGCTCCTTCTGATGG
>JBBQTO010000073.1:0-10182 GCA_038234575.1 Candidatus Limnocylindrales bacterium | reverse complement strand
CATGGCGACCCACGCCCTGACCCCGGCTGCCGTGGCCTCCTATCGGGGCGGGCTGTACGAGTGGTTGACCACGACCGATCACAAGAAGATCGGGATCATGTACGTGATCAACTCGTTCCTGTTCTTCCTGGTCGGCGGGTTCTTCGCCCTCGGGGTTCGAACCGAGCTGGCTCGGCCGGGCCTCCAGATCTTCTCGAACGAGCACGTCTACAACGAGTTCTTCTCGATCCACGCCACCGTGATGATCTTCCTCTTCATCATCCCGATCCTCGCCGGACTCGGGAACTACGCGGTGCCGCTGATGATTGGCGCGCCCGACATGGCGTTCCCGCGGATCAACGCGCTGTCGTTCTGGATGCTGCCCCTCGGCGGCCTGCTCCTGCTGGCCGGTTTTCTGACCCCGGGCGGAGCGGCCGCCGCGGGCTGGACGAGCTACCCGCCCCTCTCCGAGGTGGGCCCGTTGAAGTCGCCCGGGCCGGGCCAGGATCTGTGGCTCGTCTCCCTGGCGCTGATCGGGACGAGCTCGATCCTCGGCGGCATCAACTTCCTCGTCACGATCTTCAAGATGCGGGCGCCCGGGATGACCCTCTTCCGGATGCCGATCATGGTCTGGACCGTCCTCGTGACCAGCGTCCTGGTGGTCATGGCGACGCCGGTCCTGACGAGTGCCCTCGTCATGCTCTTCATCGACCGCAACTACGGCGGCCACTTCTTCGACCCGTTCGCCGGCGGAAACGCCGTGCTCTACCAGAACGTGTTCTGGTTCTACTCGCATCCGGCGGTCTACGTGATGATCCTGCCCGCGATGGGCGTGGTCAGCGAGGTCCTGCCGGTCTTCAGCCGTAAGCCGCTCTTCGGCTACAAGGCCTTCATCTTCGCGACGGCCGGCATCGGCGCCCTCGGCTTCTCGGTCTGGGCGCACCACATGTTCACGACCGGCGCAGTGTTTCTGCCCTTCTTCAGCCTGATGACCTTCCTCATCGCGGTCCCAACCGGCGTGAAGATGTTCAACTGGGTCTTCACGATCTTCCGCGGCCAGCTGACCTTCTCGACGCCCTTCATCTTCGCCCTGGGCTTCCTGACGATGTTCCTGATCGGCGGCATCAACGGCGCATTCAGCGCCGCCGTGCCGGTCGACTTCGCCCTCCATGACACGTACTTCGTGGTCGCCCACCTCCACTACGTGCTCTTCGGTGGCTCGGTATTCGGGGTGTTCGCAGGGATCTATTACTGGTTCCCGAAGATGACCGGCCGGATGCTCGATGAGGGCCTCGGCAAGGTCCACTTCATCCTGATGTTCATCGGCTTCAACCTGACGTTCTTCCCGATGCACATGCTCGGGCTGTCCGGGATGCCGCGGCGGATCGCCGACTACGCCGACAACGCCGGCTGGAACGACTGGAACCTCCTCGCGACAATCGGCGGGTTCATCATTGCCTTCTCGACCCTGCCGTTCATCTGGAACGTCTTCGTGTCGCGACGGTCGGGCAAGATCGCCGGCGACGATCCCTGGGAGGGCAACACGCTCGAGTGGGCGACGTCCTCGCCGCCGCCGCCCTATAACTTCGATCGCCTGCCCGAGATCCGGTCCGAGCGACCGGTGTTCGACGCCCGCCACGGCCGCCTCGCGGTCCACGCGCCGGAGATCACGGACGAGATGGGGCCCGCATGACCAGCGACGCGGCGCTCGGTCACGTCGAAACGGGGATCCCTGGCCAGCCGCTGGTGGTGCAGGAGGGCCACGTCGCCCGGGGGATCAGCAACCCGATTCTCGGGATGCTTCTGTTCATCACCTCCGAGGTGATGTTCTTCGCGGGCCTCTTTGCGGCCTACTTCAGCACCCGCGCCGCGAACCAGACCACGAGCGCCTGGACGCATTTCCAGCCACTGCTGAACCCGCTCTCACTGATCCTCGTCGCGACGATCATCCTCATCACGAGCTCGTTCACGTGCCAGTTCGCGATCTGGTCGATCCGGAAAGGCGATCGGACCGGCTTCATCCGCAACATCGCGGTCACGTTCGTGCTCGGGATCACGTTCCTGGTGCTCCAGGCCTACGACTACAGCCTGCTGTTCGGCGAGGGGATGACCCTCGGCTCGGGGCCTTTCGGGACGACGTACTTCACGCTGACGGGCTTCCACGGCGCCCACGTCTTCGGCGGCGTCCTGATGCTCGGGGTGATCCTCTATCGCGGCATGTCCGGCCAGTTCTCGTCGAAGCACCACGATGCCGTCGAGGCGGTCTCGCTGTACTGGCACTTCGTCGACGTGGTCTGGATCCTGCTCTTCTCCGTGCTGTACCTCCTGTAGCGCGAGGCGGACCTGAGATGACCACTCGCACTCGGAACTCGCTCGCCATCGGGATCGCCTTCGTCGTCACGGCGGTGGTCTACGCTGGGCTCGCTAACCCGCTCGGCTACAAGATCGAGTGGGCGGGCGCGACGATGCTGGCGGCGCTGGGCCTGGCGCTCGGGATCATGGCCTACGTCCTGACCTCCGGCTCGTCCGACTGAGGATCGCGCACCGGCCATGGACGTCATGAAGACGCTGACCGATCTCCTGGCGCCCATCATCACGCCCGACTGGGGCGCGCTGATCGGGTTGATCCCGATGATCCTCGCGATCCTGTTCGTCGCGTGGTTTGCCCTGACGTTGCGCCGCTTCGCGACCGCGGGACCGACCCGCCGGGCGCCGGCCCGGATCGAGCCCATCCCACCGCCCGAGCTCCACATGCCGGGCGGGTCGGCCGCCCCGATCCTCGTCGCCTTCGGCGCGGCAGCGCTCTTCGGCGGCCTCGTGGTCGGCGGCATCACCCTCGTCGGTGGTGTCGTGGTCCTGGTCGCAACACTCGTGCTCTGGGGCCGCGAGGCAATGCGCGACTACGCCCACCTCGAGCCGGTCGAGACTTTGCCCGCCGTCATCCGCGAGCCGCCCGCGGGCGTCCACATGCCCGGGCCATCAATCCGGCCATTCATGGGCGCGCTCGGCGTGAGCGCGCTGTTCGGCGGCCTGATCGCAGGCGGTCTCCTCCTTGCAATCAGCGTGCTGTTCCTGATCTGGACGCTCCTCGGCTGGCTCATCGATTTCCGGGCCGAATACACGAAGACCGAGGAGGCGGACGCCACCGGCCAGCTCGAGAACATCCCGGATCGGCAGCTGCCAGTCCGCGGCTTGCAGCTCTTCGCCGTGCTGTTCATCGCCGCAGGCCTCGTCCAGTCCGGGATCTTCCCGCCGAAGATCGGTAGGCCCGCCGGCGGCGCGGGGGCCCCGCCCGGTGCCTCGACGGCCGCCGCCGCTTCGCTCCCTCCGGGCACGCTCCAGGTCGTCGCGAAGAACATCGAGTACGACGTGAAGGCCCTCTCCGTCGACGCCGGCAAGCCCTTCGCCATCGACTTCGTCAACCAGGACGCCGGCATCGACCACGACGTCGACATTCGCGATGCCGCCGGCAAGGCCGTCATCCAGGACCAGCCCCACACGGCTGGTGGCCAGACGACCCTCTATCAGTACAACGCGTTGCAGCCCGGGACCTACACCTTCATCTGCTCCGTGCATCCGATCGGGCCGATGACCGGGGTCCTGACGGTCAAGTAGGCCCGGCACGGCGCCCTGGCAGGACCCGCGCCGGCGGCCGGTGCTCATCGCCCTCGCGCTGGCCGTCCTGACGACGGTCGTCATCCTCGGCATCGGGGTGGTCACCCGGGCGCCGCAGCTCGTCGGGAGTGGAGCGCCCGCGGTCGCCGGGACGACCCTCGATGGCGCCGCGTTCGATCTGGCTGCGCTGCGAGGCCGGCCGGTCATCGTGAACTTCTGGGGTCCCAGCTGCGTCCCGTGCCGCGATGAGTTCCCGCTGTTCAAGAGCAAGCTCGCCGCCCACGCGTCGGACGGCCTCGCAATCGTCGGTGTCCTCACCTTCGACGGGCCCGACGACGCGAGGGCCTTCGTCGCGAAATACGGGGCCACGTGGCCGACGGTCATCGATCCGAATGGCGCGATTCGAACCGCGTATCGCGTGGCTGCCCGGCCGCAGACGTACTTCATCGACCGTGCCGGCGTGCTCCGCAAGATCCAGGTCGGCCAAGTGACGGACGCCGAGTTCGAGTTCGGCTACGCCCTCATCGCCGGGCCTGGATGAGCGAAGCGGCGATCGCGGCGAGGGAGGCGGCGGCGCCCGCAACCGAAGCGCCGGCCTCGGCGAGCGAGCCCGCCATCCGGCTCGAGGGCCTCGTCAAGCGCTACGGCGCGCGACCCGTCCTCGAGGGCGTCAGCCTCGCGGTGTCGCGCGGCGAGATCGTGGCGCTGCTGGGACCGAACGGGGCCGGGAAAACGACGACGGTCGAGATCGTCGAGGGCTACCGACGCGCCGACGGCGGGACGGTGCGCGTTCTCGGCATCGACGCGGCCTCGGGCGGGCCCACGCTTCGGGCGCGCGTGGGCTTGATGCTCCAGGGCGGTGGGCTCGATCCGCGCTCGACGCCGCGGGACGTGCTGAGGCTTTACGCCGCGTTCCACGTCGGCGGTCGCGACCCGAAGGCGCTCCTGTCGTTGATGGGGCTCGAGCGCGTCGCCACGACGCGCGTGAAGCGGCTCTCCGGTGGCGAACGCCAACGTCTAGCCCTCGCGCTGGCGCTCGTCGGCGATCCCGAAGTCCTGGTCCTCGACGAACCGACAGCCGGCATGGACCCCGAGGCCAAGCACGACACGCGGAACCTGGTTCATCGCCTACGGGACGAGGGCCGGGCCGTCCTCCTGACGACCCACGACCTCACCGACGTCGAGCGACTGGCGGATCGGGTCGCGATCCTGCACCACGGCCGGATCGTCGCCGATGGCTCGGTCGCCGCGCTCACCGGTAGTGGCGAGGCTCGCCTCCGGATCCGCTTGGCGCGGCCGCTCGACGGAGCCGGCGCCACGGCACTGCGCGCCGAGCTGCGACGAACCCATCCCGAAGCCACCATCAACGTCGACGGTCCCGCACAGTCCGCGTTCGCGGTGGGCGCGGTCCTGCCGGATCCGTGGCTCATCGCGGCGGTTGCGTCGTGGCTCGCCGCACGGGATCTGCCGATCGTCGAGCTCCGCACCGTGGGCGGGACCCTCGAGGAGCGCTACCTCGAGCTGACCGGCGACCGCGATGTCGAGGCCGCCGCGTGAGCCGCCCCGCTCCGGCGCTGCGGTCCGCGGCTGCGCTGGCCGCGATGGAGCTGCGCCTGACGAGTCGGCGCGGCGAGAACGTCCTCGTAACCCTCGTGATCCCGGTCGCCGTGCTGCTGTTCTTCGCAGCGGTCGGGATCGTGCCGGCGACCGCCGGACGGGCCGTGGATTTCCTGTTGCCGGGCGCGCTGGCCTTGGCGATCATCGCGAGCGGGCTCGTGAATCTCGGGATCGCGACGGCCTACGAGCGCTCATACGGCGTCCTGAAGCGCCTCGGCGGCTCGCCGCTCTCGCGGTCCGGGCTCGTGGCCGCGAAGATCGCCTCGATCCTCGTCCTGGAGGTTGTCCAGGTGGTGCTCCTCGTCGCCGTCGCCGCGGCGGCGCTCGGCTGGCGGCCGCCGGCGGGAGCCTCGCCGGCCCTCGTCGTCGTGGCGGCGCTCCTCGGGACATTCACCTTCGCGGGCCTCGGGCTGCTCATGGCGGGAACGCTGCGGGCCGAGGCGACGCTCGCGCTAGCGAACGGGCTGTTCCTCGGCTTCCTGATGCTTGGTGGCATCGTCCTGCCGATCGACCACCTCCCCGACGCACTCCAGGTGGTGGCGCGGGTCCTTCCGGCAAGCGCGCTCGCCGATACGTTCCGGGTCGCACTGTCGGGGACGGGGGACGTCGTAGGTCCAGCGGTGATGCTGTTCGCGTGGGGGCTCGCAGCGGTCGGGCTGTCGGTGCGCTATTTCCAGTGGGAGTAACGCCGCGGCGGGAGTAGCGCCGCTGGGCTAGGTCGTGGCGACCGTGGGAGCCAGCCACCAGCGACGCTCCACGACCGATTCGCCGAAGAGCTCAGTGTCGATTCGCTCGCGAGGCACGAAGCCGCGGCGCTCGTAGAAGACCTCCCCCTTGCGATTGCCGAGCAGGACCTCGGCGGCAATCGGCGTCGACGGAAAACGAGCCCGCAATGCCTCGAGTAGGGCGGTCCCAGCGCCCTGGTCTCGGGCCTCGGGGAGCGCATAGATCGCGTAGAGCTCGACGTGCGGACCGGCATCGGAATCGGCGCCGGCCGCGTCGCAGAAGGCCACGACCTCGTCGTCGCGGATCACCACGAGGAAGACATCGCGGTCGATCCGCCGCTCGAGGCGCTCGATCGAGTACGCCCGCTCGATGAACGTCTCGATCGTATCCGATCGGAGCATGCCGGCGTATGTATCGCGCCACGCCGCGGCGGCCACGCGCGCGATCGCGGCCGCGTCGGCGGCGAGGGCCTGGCGAACTGAAACGCTCATGCGCAGGACGATACGTCTCGGCAGAAAAGAAAGAACCCCGGGTGGTCGGGACCCGGGGTTCTGAGGAAAGTCGCTGGTTGCGGGGGAAGGATTCGAACCTCCGACCTTCGGGTTATGAGCCCGACGAGCTGCCGCTGCTCCACCCCGCGACCATTCATTCTAGAGACCGGACCCATTCGTGGCAAACGCTCCGCGATCGCGGTCGGTCTCGAGCGCTTACGCTGCGCTGACACGGCGCGCTTGAATCGATTGATGCCGGCCTCGAAGGTGCACGAAACAACGTCGGGCGAAACGGCGATCTCGCGCCCACTCGACCTAGAGCCTTTCGCGGAGGAACCTGATCCATGCGTATTCCAACCTGGCGTTTCGCTCTCACAGGCGTCGCCATCGTGCTCCTGCTGGCGATGGGCATCGGATTCGTGGCCGCGAGCAGCAACCCCGCGAGCGATCCCGGGACGACGGCCGCGGCGGCGAGCGCCAATCCCGACGCGAGCCCAGACGCAACGGGCAAGGGCCATGGCGAGAAGGGGCTCCGAGCTCTCTTGAAGGGCAAGGGGCTTCGCCTCGGACTCGGCGGCCGCGTCGTCCACGTCACCGCGACCGTCCTGGACAAGGCCGGCAAGCTCATCCAGGTCCAGCTCGATCACGGGACCGTCCAGGCCATCGGTGGCGGCTCGATCACGGTCGCTGAGGCCGGCGGGGCGAACGTCACGATCACGACGGACGCCTCGACGGTCGTCCGAACCGGTCGAACGGTCGGGTCGTTGACGGACGTCAAGGTTGGCGACCAGGTGTTCGTCCAGAGCCGCATCGACGGCGGCACCGTCCTCGCCAAGCACATCCTCGAGGTCCCGACCGGCAGCTGACCGGCCGGTGGCACGCGCCTCACGGGCGGAGCCTTCGCGGTCCGCCCGTCGCTATGCTCGGGCCATGCGTCCCTTCAGCCATGATTCGCCGTGGCGCCTGGACCCCGATTACACGTTCCTCAACCATGGCTCGTTCGGGGCATGTCCGGTCCCGGTGCTCGAGTACCAACGCGGCCTGATCGACCGGCTCGAGGCCCGCCCGATCCAGTTCCTCGATCGCGAGCTGCCGGGGCTCCTCGACGCGGCTCGCGTGGACATCGGGGTGTTCCTCCGGGCGGATCCCGAAGGGCTCCTTACCGTCCCGAATGCCACCACCGGTGCTGTCACAGTCCTGCGGTCCCTCCGCTTCCGCCCCGGCGACGAGCTCCTCACGACCGACCACGAGTACAACGCGGTCCTCAACGCCCTCCAGGCAGTCGCCGAGGATCAGCGGGCCCGCGTCGTCCAGGCGGCCATTCCACTTCCGATCCGGCACCCGGAGGAGATCGTCGAGGCCGTCCTGGGCGCGGTCACGCCACGCACGCGGCTCGCGGTGGTGAGCCACGTCACGAGCCCGACGGGCATCGTCCTGCCGATCGAGATGATCGTCCGCGAACTCGGCCGGCTCGGTGTCGACACCCTCGTGGACGCCGCGCACTCGCCCGGCATGGTCCCGTTCGATCTCACGTCGCTGAACGCGGCCTACTGGACCGGCAACGGCCACAAGTGGCTCTGCGGCCCGAAAGGCGCGGGCGTGCTGCACGTTCGCGAGGATCGGCGTGACCGCATTCGGCCGCTCGTGACCAGCCATGGCCGGAACGATCCCCGGACGGATCGCTCCCGGCTCCGCAAGGAGTTCGACTGGCAGGGCACGCCCGACCCGACGCCCTTCCTCGCGCTGCCGGAGGCGATCCGTGTCGTCGGCGCGCTCGATCCGGGCGGCTGGCCCGGGCTGATGGCGGCAAACCGGGCGATGGCGCTCGCGGCCCGCGAGCGACTCCAGGCGGCCCTGGGCGTCGAGCCGATCGCCCCCGACGAGCTGATCGGGTCGATGGCGGCCGTCCGACTCCCGACGCTGACCACCGATGCTGAGGCCGCAGCACTCAATCTCGCGCTTTCGGATGAGCACCGGATCGAGGTGCCCATCACCGGCTGGCCTGTCCGCGGTGCCCGCGCAACGGCCACCGACTCGCCGACGAGCGTATTCGTCCGGGTATCGGCCCAGCGATACAACGAACCGGACGACTACGACCGACTCATCGAGGCGTTCCTCCGGCGCGGCCTCGCGACGGGCGCCGGGGTGGACGCGGCACGAGCCTCGGCTATCGTGAGCGGGTGACGCAGACCGAGATCCAGCCGATCCAGGGCACAGGGCAGGTCGATCAGCTCCAGTTCCTCCATCGCGTCGCCCGCCTGGCGACGACGGCGCGAACGTGGGACGAGCTCCTCGAGACGGTCGTCGACGAGACGCGCGATGCCCTCCGAGCGAGCGTGTCCTCGCTCTACCTCCTCGATCGCGACGGGCTGAACCTGACGCTCGCGGCGACGAACGGGCTCGACCGCTTCCAGATCAGCCGGGCCCGCGTGCCGTTCGGCGAGGGCGTCACCGGCCGGGTCGCGCAGACCCGCGAGCCGATCGTGATCCCCGACGTCAGTCACGACGAGCGCTTCCTGTGGGTCCGCGGCATCGATCAACGACGATTCATTGCCTCGATGCTGTCCGTGCCGCTCGCCTGGGACGACCGAATCGTCGGCGTCCTGAACGTGCAGACGGAGGAGCATCGCGACTTCTCCGAGTCGGATGTGGCGCACCTCCGGGCGATCGCCGACCTCCTGGCGGGGATCGTCGAGAAGGGCCGCCTCCAGCGCGAGGCCGAGACACGCGCCAGCGAGCTCAAGGCGATCGACCAGGCCCGGACCGAGCTCATCGCCCTCGTGACCCATGAGCTCCGGACGCCGCTGGCGGTCGTCCGGGCCTATACGGACCTGCTGTCGGAGGAGCCCGAGCTCGAGGGCCGGGATTCGCGCGATCCCGAGCGACGGGCGCGTCGCTCGGCATGGTACGGCGCCACGCTCGAGCAGATCAGCCGCGTCGACCGACTGGTGGACTCGATCCTCGCCTCGGTTCGGGTCGTGCCGGACCAGGCCGCCGACCTGTCCCCGGTCGACATCGGGGCGATCGTCGACGAGCTCGTCATCGAGCTTGCCCCGCTTCTGCGGAACCACACGGTCGACGTCCACGGGGGCGTGAACCTGTTCGTGCTCGCGGATCCGTCGCGGCTCCGCCAGATCCTCGAGCACCTGGTCGAGAATGCCGTGAAGTACGCCCCGCCGGGGACGCGAATCACGCTCGAGTGGCAGATGGTCGAGGGCGGTGTTCGCATCGGCGTAGCCGACGAGGGACCTGGCATCCCCGAGGAGTGGCGGCAGCGGATCTTCGAGCCGTATGCGCGACGCGAGACGTCGACTGCTCGCGGCTCCGGGATCGGGCTCTATGCGGCGAAGCGCCTCGGCGAATCCATGGGTGCGCGCATCTGGTGCGAGCCCGTGGACGGGCACGGCGCGAGATTCGTGATCGCCCTGCCGGCCGCGGCCGCGGTCTGAGCGCGATGGTCACGACGACGCGCCCGCTCCGAATCCTCGTCGTCGACGACGACCCGGCGATGGTCGGCGCGATCACGGCCCTTGTCGGCACCGAGGGCCACCAGGTCATCACCGCCTACGACGGCCTGACCGCCGTTCGCCGGTTCCGGGAGGAACGGCCGGACCTCGTGCTCCTCGACCTCGCGATGCCGGGCCCGGATGGCTTCACGGTCGCGGGCCAGATGCGGGCCGAGGGCGACGCCCCGATCCTTGTGGTCTCCGGCGAAAGCGCCGAGGCGGCCAAGGTGCGGGCGCTCGGCATCGGC
>JBBQTO010000072.1:0-10367 GCA_038234575.1 Candidatus Limnocylindrales bacterium | reverse complement strand
CAGCTCGCGCCCACGACGTATTTCTGGAAAGACCTCCGGGCGACGACCGGCCGGTGATCGTCCTGGTCGCGCCCGATTCGTTCAAGGGCTCGCTCACCTCCGTCGTCGTGGCGCGCGCGTTTGCCGACGGCTGGCGCCGAGCCCGGCCTGGCGACACGATTCGGCTCGCGCCGCTCGCCGACGGCGGCGAGGGCACGCTCGACGCGATTGAGGCGGCGGGCGGCTGGACGCGCCGCTCGACCCGCGTCACCGATCCGATCGGTCGCCGCATCGAGGGATCATGGCTCGAGCGCCGCGCGGCCGGCGGCAACGAGGCCGTGATCGAGCTCGCCACGGCGTCGGGCCTGTCGCGGCTCCGGCCTGAGGAACGCGATCCGCTCGGGGCGAGCACTCGGGGGACGGGCGAGCTGATGCTGGCCGCGGTCGACGCCGGGGCTCGGTCGCTGACGCTGGGGATCGGCGGCAGCGCCACGAACGACGGCGGTCGCGGGATCCTCGAGGCACTCGGCGGCCGCGTCGCCGACGATGGCTCGGTGGACCTCGGTGACCTCGACGCGCGGCTCGCCGCCGTCGATGTGCGTGTTGCCTGCGACGTCGACAACCCGCTGCTCGGCGAGCGCGGAGCCGCCGCGACCTACGGTCCCCAGAAAGGCGCGTCGCCCGACGACGTCCGGACACTCGACGGACGCCTGGCAGACTGGGCCAACGCCGTGGACCTGGCGAGCGGACGCCGGGAGCGCGACACGCCCGGTGCCGGCGCAGCCGGCGGCGTCGGCTATGCCCTGCTCTCTCTCCAGGACCGGTTTCGAAGCTTCGGGCTGCAGCCTGGAATCGAGCTCGTCATGACGGCGACACGCTTCGAGACGGCCCTCGCCGATGCCGACCTGGTGATCACCGCGGAAGGCCGGATCGATGCCCAGACTGCATTCGGCAAGACCGCCCTCGGTGTCGCCCGTCGGGCGAAGGCCGCCGGCATCCCGTCCATCGCGATCGGTGGTGGGGTGACGCCGGAAGGTGCCGAAGCCCTGGCACCGTTCGGCACGATCGTGCTTGCCGTCGTCGAGCGGCCGCTCTCGGTCGAGGAGGCGATGGCTGCGGGTTCGGCCCCGATCGAGCGCGCCGGCGAGCGGATCGCGCGCCTCATCAACATCGGGGCCGTCGCGGGATCCGGATCGTGAGCCGGGCGGCACGACAGGCGCCAACGAAGGCGAGGAAGGCGCCGAAACCGCCGGCCCGCGCCGGCGCCGGCGCCCGGCGGCCGAAGCGCCGCAAGCCCGATCCGATCAAGGCCTGGGCCCGCCGTCTCGAGCGCACCCGGCCGGGCCTCACCCAGTACGTCCTCGATCGCCTCGCCGAGCGCTACGGGCGCTCGCCGTGGGAGCGCCGGTTCGATCCGACATCCGAGCTGATCCTCACGATCCTCACCCAGAACAGCGCCGACGTGAACGCCGAGAAGGCGTTCGTGCTCCTCCGGTCGGCCTACCCCGGAAGCGGGCCCCTTGAGCGCCACGTCCCGGGACCCGGGTGGGGCGGCGACGGATTGCCGGACGGCGTCGAGCCGGACTGGATGGCGGTCGAGGCTGCGCCCCTCGGCGAGCTCGTGGAGGTGATTCGCCCGGGCGGACTGCCGAACCAGAAGGCCAAGGGGATCCAGTCCGCGCTGCGCCTGATCCGGGAGCGGCGCGGCGACCATTCGCTGGAGTTCCTCGGCGACATGACCGCGATTGAAGCCCGCGACTGGCTGACGAGCATCCCCGGCATCGGCAAGAAGACGGCATCCGTCCTGCTGCTGTTCTCGTTCGGGTTGCCGCTCATGCCGGTGGACCGGCACGTGGAGCGAGTGGCTCGGCGGATCGGGCTCATCCCGAAGAAGGTGACGGCGACAACGGATCCGCACGACATCTTCCTCGGCCTCCTGCAGCCCGACCAGATGCACGAGGCCCACGTCAACCTGATCCGGCACGGGCGCCTGGTGTGCCATGCCCGCAATCCCGCGCATGAGCAGTGCCCGGTTCGGGACCGCTGCCGATTCGTCGATCCGAAGGCGCCCTGACGCGGGCGCCGGAGCACAAGGGGGTCCACCGATGACCACGCAACCAGCCCTCGCCGATCTCGCGGCCGAGTTCCTCCACGCCGAGTTCGAGCTGAACCCGACCCGGGCGAGCGGACTCGGCCTCCAGGAGTACGACGGCCGTCTCGACGACCTGTCGGCGTCGGCGTGGCAGGCCCGCGACGATGCCGCTGCGGACTGGCACGATCGGTTCTCCGCGGTGGCCGACGACGGGCTCTCGCTCGACGAGCGGATCGATCGCGACCTCGTGCTCTCGGCGATGCGAGGCCGGACGATCCTCGCGGACTGGCAGAACTGGCGGCGCGATCCGACGATCTACGGCCAGCTCGCGCTCGACGGGATCTTCAAGCTGCTGCTTCACCGGCTGCGACCCGAGGGCGAGCTCGCGGAGGCGATCGTCTCGCGCCTCGAGGCGATCCCGGGCGCCCTCGATGCAGGCTGGACGAACCTCGACGCCACCCTCGCGCACCCGCTGATCGTCGGGCGGGGCGCAGCGTCGGCCCACGCCGGGATCCGATATCTCCGCGAGCTCCTGCCGGCCGAGATCGCGGATCCGGAGTGGCGGGCTCGGGTCCAGGCTGCGGCCGAACCGGCCGCCGTCGCGTTCGAGCGGTGGATCGAGAATCTCGACGGCCTCGCGAAGCGCGCGACCGGCACCTGGCAGCTCGGCGAGGAGCGCTACACGCGGCTCCTTCGGGAGCGCGAGGTCCTGGCCGACGACACTCGCGGCCTCCGCGATCGCGGCCAGGCCGAGTACGACCGCCTGGACGGCGAGATGCGGGGCCTGGCCCGCCGGATCGACGGCACCGACGACTGGGTGAAGCTGCTGGTCCGGGCCGACGAGGAGCACCACCCGCGCACCGAGGAGGCGATGCGCGTCGCCTACGAGACCTGGACCGAGAAAGCCCGCCGGTTCCTCGCCGACACCGGCCTCGTGACGCTCCCGGCCGGGGAGCGTTGCCTGGTCGAGCCATCGCCCATCTTCCAGCGGCCGATCCTCGCCGTCGCGTCCTACGTTGCGCCGCCGCTGTACTCGGACGCGATGACCGGCCACTTCTTCGTGCCGTTCGCGCCCGATGGCACACCAGAGGGGGAGCTCCAGCAGCGCCTCGCGAACAACTCCGATAGCGGCATCCCGACGACCGCAGTCCACGAGGCGTACCCCGGCCACCACTGGCATCTCGTGATGGTCAAGTCGAACCCGAGCCGGGTCCGGCGGGCGTTCGGGACGACGTACTTCACCGAAGGCTGGGCGCTCTATGCCGAGCGGGCGATGCGGGAGCAGGGCTTCTTCGAGGACCCGCTGCACGAGCTCCAGCACCTGAGCGCCACGATCTTCCGGGCCGCCCGGATCATCGTCGACACGAGCCTCCATATTGGCGAGATGACCTTCGACGAGGCGGTCCGGTTCATGGTGGAGAAGGCGGGCCTGCCGGAGCCGACCGCGCGGGCCGAAGTTGGTCGGTACTGCGCCTGGCCGACCCAGGCGTCCGGCTACCTGACGGGCTGCCTCGAGATCCTCCGGATTCGCGATGCCTATCTCGCGAAAGTCGGCGTGACCGGGCCGGCCGGCAAAGCACCGATCGCCAACCTCCGGGCCTTCAACGACGCGATCACCTCTTCAGGCATGCTCCCGCTCGGTCTCGCCGAGAAGGCAGTCCTCGCCACCGCCTGAGCCTCGCGACGGCCCGAGCCCGGATGTGCCGCTGCTATCCTCGCGCCATGTTGACGGGCGGGTGGCGAGGCGGGGCGGTGGCGCCTCGAATCCTGATCGTCGACGACGATCCGAGCCTGCTTGTCCTGCTCGCCGACCAGCTCCGGGCGGACGGCTTCGAGATCCAGACCGCGCGCGACGGGCACGAAGCCCTCAAGCGCCTCCAGGCGGGCTGGCCGGACCTCCTGATCGTGGACATGATGATGGCCCGAATGGACGGCCTGACCCTCGCTCGCGAGATCAAAGCCCGGGCCGACCTCCCGATCATCGTCCTTTCCGCGATCGATACGGCCGACTCGAAGGCCGATCTCCTCGATGAGGTCGCCGAGGACTACGTCACGAAGCCGTACCACTACCCCGAGCTCCGGGCCCGGATCCTGCGAGTCCTTCGTCGGCTCGGCGACAAGGTGCCCCGCCGAAGCCTCGTGCTCGGTCCGGACCTGACCCTCGAGCTGCATCGCCGGACGGCGATCGTTGCCGGAAAGGCCGTCCAGCTCACCCCGACAGAATCCCGCCTCCTCTACGCCCTCGCCGCCAACCTCGGCAGCACGGTGAGCACCGAGACCCTGCTCGACCGGGGCTGGGCAGACACCGATGACGCCGACCCCTCCTACGTCTGGGTGACGATGCGCCGGCTCCGCCAGAAGGTCGAGCGCAATCCGGATCGGCCTGTCCACGTCGTGACGGTCCGCGGCGTCGGCTACCGCCTCATCGGCGTGGAGGACGAAGCGGCTTCTCCGCCGCCGACGCCGGGTGGCAGCGAGTGACCGACGCCGGCCGGGCGAAGGCGTCGGCGAACGAGGCCGGGGCCGGGGATCCGGACGATGAACGAGCGACGACCACCCTGCCCCGACCCCGGATCGGCTCGCGCCTGCCGTTCCGATTGCGGCTCACGATCGCCCTGATCAGCGCGGCGGTCTTCCCGCTCGCGGGCTTCGGGCTCGTCCTGCTCACGATCGGCCGCGCGGGCAGCGGCCAGACGATCGCGAGCGTGCTTCTCTTCGCAATCGCCCTCGCAACGATCCTCGGCGTCCTCCTGGCGTTCATCCTGGCAGCCGATCTGACATCGCCGCTACGGGCGATCGCCGCGGCGGTCGATCACGTGTCGCGCGGCGACCTCTCGACCCGAATCGACGTGGCGGGTGACGACGAGCTCGCCCGGCTCGCAGAGAGCCACAACCGCCTCGCAGGCGACCTCGAGCGTCGGAACCGGGAGCTGCATCGGATCCTCGCAGCGATCGAGACAGCGGCGCCGAGCTTCGGCATCGAGCGGCTGGCCGGCATGGCCGGCGATGACGCCCGATCGGCCTTCGATATGATCGACGCGGCGGTCCTCCTCGTGAACCCGCGCGAGATCCCGACGGAGGAATGGGTCCCTGGTGAGCCGCGACCGGTCCGGGCCCTGCTCCGGGTCGGTGAGGAGACGCTGGGCGTCATCGTGGGGCGGCTTCCGGCGACCCGTTTCTGGGAGCCGGCTGACCAGGACCTCTTCGACCTGTTCGCAGCCGAGATCGCAATCGCGATCCGGAATGCCGAGCTCTTCGAGCGGGTCGATGCCCAGAACGCCCAGCTCGTCGCGCTCGACGAGGCGAAAAACGACTTCCTCCGCGGCGTGAGCCACAACCTCCAGACACCGCTCACGAGCATCCGGGCATACGCCGAGCAGCTCGCGAACGACCGGCCCGACCGTCGCCTCGCGATCATCGCGGAGCAGTCGGACCGGCTATCCCGGATGGTCCGGCAGCTGCTGACGGTCTCGCGCCTGGAGTCCGGGGCGCTCAAGCCGAAGTCCGAAGTGCTCGCCGTCGGTTCGCACGTCAGACGCGCATGGGAGGCCCTCGGCCAGACCGGCGCGACCATGACGCTCGACGATAGAGCCGCGGGTTGGCTGGCGGTCGCCGATCCCGACCAGCTCGACCAGGTCCTTTGGGCGCTCCTCGACAACGCCGTGAAGTACGGCGCCGGTTCGGCGGTTGCGGCCTCGATCGAGCCCGACCGAGAGGGTTCGCGAGTCAGCCTGACGATCGCCGACGCCGGGCCGGGGATCGCGGCCTCGGACGTCGATCGGCTGTTCGGCCGGTTCTCCCGCGGCGCACCCGACGGCCAGGCCCAAGGCACTGGCCTCGGGCTCTACGTCTCGCGCGAGCTCTGCCGGGCCATGGGCGGCGATCTCGTCCTCGGTGCCGCACCCTCGGAGGCGGCGGACGCGGCCGGGGCCCACGTTCCCGCCGCCTTTACGGTCCTCCTCCCCGGCGAGCCGCCCGAAGAGGGCTGACCGCGGGCCACGCTCGTCGGTGGTCCGCCGCGACCGCCAGCCACCCGATCCCTACTGGCTCGTCGGCAGCGGATCGCCGGACTCGCCGACCTTCGTGACCGAGCCGTCGGCGGTCACCGTGAACGTCCAGTTGTGGCGGCTGATGCAGCCGGCCGGGCAATCGCCGTAGCCGAGGGTGATCACGATCGAGTAGGCGCCGTCGGCCAACGGCGTCGCGCGCCACCACTTCGAGGCTCCGATCACGCCCTGGTTGAGCTCAGCGGTTCCGGCGAATCGCTTGTCGGTTGCGATCGCCCGGGCCGCCGCGTCCTCGGGCGAGAGGACCGGCGCCGCAGGCATCGTCGGCGGTCCGGGGGAGGCGCTGCTCGACCCGCCGGCGCCCGTCGCGCATGCGGCGAGCGCGAACGAAACCGCAAGGAGCAGTCCCCGAAATCGCGTGGTGATGAGCGGCACAGCCATCGATCAGGGGCAGCCTATCGCCCGGCCCGCGCCGGTGTTGCGAATCGCGCGCCCACCCGCCTACGCTCGAATGATGCCGACCCGTGCCGACGCCTGGGAGCTCCTCACGGAGTGGACGCAGACCGAGCCGCTCCGCAAGCACGGCCTGGCGGTGGAGGCGGCCGTAGGGTGGTACGGCGAGCACCGGTTTGGCATCACCGGCGACGAGCTCGAGATCTGGCGCTCCGCCGGTCTGCTGCACGACTTCGACTACGAGCGCTACCCCGACACGCATCCGATCCGTGGCGCTGACGAGCTCCGGGCCCGCGGCTACCGCGAGGACGTCGTGGAGGCGATCCTCGGCCACGGCGACCACACGGGCGTGGCCCGAATCAGCCTCCTCGCCCGGACGGTCTACGCCTGCGACGAGATGACGGGCTTCGTCATCGCCGTGACCTACGTTCGCCCGAATCGCAGCCTTGACGAGGTGGACGTGCGCTCGATCGTCAAGAAGATGAAGGACAAAGGGTTCGCCCGGCAGGTCCCTCGCGATCAGCTCGAGAAGGGCGCGGCCGAGCTCGGCGTCCCGTTCGACGAGCACGTATTGAACGTCGTCGAGGGCCTCAAGACCATCCGGACGACACTCGGACTCTGATCTCTCCGGCGCAGCGGCCCGAACCTCAGGGCGTGAGCTTGTAGAACCGCAGCATGTCGAGCGACGGCTCCGCGAGCACCTCCGTGGCGCTGAAGCCCGCATCGGCCGCGTAGCGCTTCATCCCCTCGGCCCGCAGGACCGTGCCCGTGGCGGCAGTCGGTCGGTCGTTCATCGCTGCCGGCAGGCAGGTGAGCAGGCTGAAGCCGTAGTACATCCGCTCGATCTCGCCTGCCGGCGCGGTGAAGCGGTCCTCCGTCTTCTCGTCAGCGATCAGAGCGACGCCACCCGGCTTGAGCATCCGGCGGATCGCCATGAGCGCCTCGACTGGTCGCGACAGATCGTGGATCGCCTCGATGACCACGGCGATGTCGTACTGTCCGATCGCGGCAGGATCGCCCGCGTCCCGGATGTCGAAGTGGACCCGATCGGCCACGCCGGCCGCTTCGGCGTTCTTGCGAGCCAGCTCGATCGACCCAGGATCCAGGTCGAAGCCGTCCACGATCACGCCGGCATACGCAGTCGCGAGTGCAATCGCGGCCCAACCCACGCCACAGGCGACGTCGGCGACCCGAGCAGGTGGCGAGGCCATCAGTCGAGCATGGATCTCCGGGATCGCGGGCAGGATCTCGCTCCCGAAGGAACCGCGCAACCAAGGCCGGTTGAAGTCGCCCTGACCCTCGATCATGTCCGCGCCGTAGTCGGACCACTCGACCCCTCGCCCGGTCCGATAGGCCCGGAGGAGCTGCGGCAGCGCTTCGGAGCAGGCGACGACGGCACGAACCAGTGGCGCCATCGAAGCCGAGCTGTCGGGATCGAGGAGCGGCTCCACGAACGGGTCAGGGAGCGTGAACCGGCGATCGTCAGGAGCCGCCATGACGTTGTCGACGTCGAGCATCCCACACGCCGCCTGCTGCTCGAGCCACTCGCGAGCGTATCGGCCGTCGATGCCCGCTCGGCTGGCGAGCTCAGCGGCCGTAGCCGGCCCACGGTCGCGAAGCGCCCGATAGAGCCCGAGTCGCTCGCCGAGATAGACGGCCATGATCTCGAACATCCCGAGGCTGGCCTCGAACAGCCGACCCACGACGGCGTCCGTCGTGTGCTCGATCAATGGCGTAGGAACTGGGTCCGCCATGCTCCTCCCTCCGAGTCAAGTGGGCCGATAGCATCACATGACGATGCACTTGCCGACGGTCCGCCGCGCAACGCGAATCTCGTTGCCGTTGCTCGGGGCGTTCGTCGTCGGCGCGATCGCCTACGGCGGGCTGTACACGTTCCCGGCACTCTCGGTGGCGTTCGCCCAGGAGTTCGGGATCAGCCGCACCCTCGCGGTCACCCCGTGGACGATGTTCCTCCTCGTCACCGCGATCGCCAGCCCGCTGCTCGGCCGGGCATACGACGAATGGGCCGACCGCGACCTGCTCACCGCGTCGATGGTGCTGCTCGCGGGCGGCTGGCTGGCGATGTACCTCGCGCCGGACATCGCGATCGTGATCCTGGCCTACGCGGCGTTCCACGCGTTGGGGCTCCAGCTCGCGTTCATCGGAATCTCGACGGCGGTCGCCCGTCGCTACGCGGGCGTTTCGGGTCTCGCCCTTGGTGTGGCCTACGCCGGTCCTGGCATCGGCGTTGCGATCGCGTTGCCGTTCGCGGCACGGCTCATCGAGACGTCTGGCTGGCGGACGGTCTCACTCGCGTTCCTAGCGGCCTCGCTCATCGGCGTGGCGTTCGTGTGGCTCATGACGAGCGGGCCCAGGATCGTGATCCCGGCACGCGCCACGCGAGCCATCGAATCCGACCGGGCCGCCAGGTCCGCCGGTCTGCATGAGACGTCTGCGCCGGGAGCTGTGTCGGCCGGCTTCGAGCTCCTGCCGATCGGCAGCGCCACGCACCGCCAGAGCATCCGCCGGACGGTTCGGACACGCCGCTTCTGGGCGTTTTTCGCCGGTGCCGTCGCCATCGGCGCCTTCGACGAAGGCGTGATCCAGTCATTCATCCCGCACGTGGTCCGGGAAGGGTTCGGGTCGAACTTCGCCGCGTTCGCGCTCGGAGCGCAATCGCTGGCCTACGTCGGCGGCCAGGTCGTGGGCGGTGGGCTCTCCGATCGCATCGGGCGGCGCGTGGTCGGCGTCGCCGCGGTCGCGTTCGTCGCCGGCGGCGTGCTGCTGGCCTTCGGCGCGACGACCGCCGCGCCGGAGCTGGTCCTGGCCGGGATCGTGGCCCATGGGATCGGCACGGGCGCGACGATCGCCGTCCGCTCGGCCGCGTTCAGCGACGTGTTCGGCGGCCCGAGCTTCGGGACGATCTTCGGCCTGCTCGCGGTGGCCTATCCGATCGGCGGCGCGATCGCGGTCTACACGGGCGCCATCGGCGCTGACCGGATAGGGAGCTATGGCCCGCTGGTCGCGCTCGCCGTGGCGGCGACGGCCTTCTGGGCCGGCGTTCTCTGGCTGGCGGGGCCGCGCCGGCGATCGGCCAAGGCGGGTAGGATTCCGGCATGAAAGCCGGCGTGATCGTCCCCCAGGGCTGGACCGGCGAGTACGACGGCTGGGATCCGTCGGCCGCCTGGACCCGGACCGTCGAGGTCGCCCGCCAGGCCGAGGACCTCGGCTTCGAGTCGATCTGGCTCTTCGACCACTTTCACACTGTCCCCAAGCCGACCGACGAGCTGACCTTCGAGTCGTTCACCTCGCTGAGCGCACTGGCGGCGGTAACGAGCCGGGTCCGCCTCGGGCACATCGTGATCTGCACGTCCTATCGGAACCCGGCCCTCACGGCGAAGATGATCTCGACGATGGACGTCATCAGCGGTGGTCGGATGGAGCTCGGCATCGGCGCCGGCTGGAAGCGCGACGAGTGGCTCGCGTACGGCTACGGCTTTCCCGAGACGAAGGAACGTCTCGCGATCCTGGCCGATCACCTCGAGGTCATCACCCGGATGCTCGCGCCGGGCAAGACGACGCACGCGACCTACGAGGGCACGTACGCGAGCGTCCGGAACGCGATCAACTTGCCGAAGCCGATCCAGCAGCCGCGGGTCCCGATCATGGTCGGCGGGAACGGGCCGAACGTGACCTGGCGGCTCGCCGCGAAGTTCGCCGATGAGCTGAACGTCGACGGGCTGTCGCCGGACGAGGTCGCGGAGGCTCTGCCCGTGATCCGATCGCGCTGCGAGGAGATCGGGCGCGATCCGGCGACCCTCAAGCTGAGCGTCCAT
>JBBQTO010000071.1:0-10678 GCA_038234575.1 Candidatus Limnocylindrales bacterium | reverse complement strand
CCGTCGTACGCCGCGAAGCAGATCGTGTACGCGACGAGCTGGGCGACAAACGGCAAGCACACCATCAAGATCGTCTGCCTCGGGACGGCCGGCCACCCGCGCATCGACGTCGACGCGTTCGTCCGAATCGTCCAGCTCTAGACCCGATCGGTCAGCCGGCGGGATCACCCGCGGCCGCTTCGACGAGCGGACCACCTCGGTCGCCAGCCGCTCGATGGTCTCCGGGTCGGAAGCCACGGGACGCTCCACGATCAGCGTGTCGAACCCAGGCCGCGGTGGGGCACTGATTCGCTCGCGTGATATTCGCCACCCTGCCGTTCGACGGTAGGCTACGCGCAGCCCATTGGCGCCAGCGCAGGACGAGCCACAAGGAGGACGAGATGGATCAGCCCCTCAAGCTTGGCATCCTGCTCTGGAGCCAGGCTACGGACTGGCCCGCGTTGCGCGACACCGCGCGACGCATCGACGAGCTCGGCTACGACTACCTCTGGACGTGGGATCACGTCTACGCCATCTTCGGCGATCCCTACCAGGACATCTACGAGGGCTGGACCGCGCTCGCCGGCCTGGCCGCCAGCACGGAACGCATCCAGCTCGGCCTGATGGTTGGCGCGAACACGCTCCGAAATCCGGCCCTCGTGGCCAAGATGGCGACGACGGTCGACCACATCAGCAACGGCCGAGCGATCCTCGGCCTCGGCGCCGCCTGGTTCGACGTCGAGCACGAGCACGACGGCTACGACTTCGGCACGGGCTTCGGCCAGCGCTGCGACTGGCTGGATGAATCGGTCGGGCTCATCCGTCGCCTGCTGGACGGCGAGACGGTCACCTACTCAAGCGAGCAATACCACCTCAAGGAGGCCCGCCATCACCCCCGGCCGGTCCAGCCCCACCTGCCGATCGTGATCGGCGGATCGGGTGAGAAGAAGACCCTCCGGACGGTCGCGAAGTACGCCGACCTATGGAACGGGATCGGCTCGGTGGAGAAGTTGACGGCGAAGGCTGCGATCCTCGACACGCATTGCGCGGAGGTGGGCCGGAACCCTGCGGAGATCGAGCGGACCCAGAACTGCCAGATGGTCATCCGCGATGACGTCGAGCAGGCCCGTCGAGTCTGGCTGGAGGCGCTCGAGCACAACCGGACCGATCCGTCGCGGGCCGAGCCGTGGCTCGGTTCGCCCCAGACCATCGCGGCCCGCCTGCTCGAGTACCGCGCAATCGGATTCACGGGCCTGAACGTGGAGGTCCCCACTCCGTACGACATCGAGACGATCGAGCGGCTCATCGGCGAGGTCAAGCCGCTCGTCGACGCCGGGTAGTCGCGCCGGGTCAGCCGGCCTTGCCTGTCCCGAACTGGCGGTCGCCGGCATCACCGAGGCCGGGCAGGATGTAGCCCTTCTCGTTGAGCTGTCGATCGAGCGCGGCCGCGTAGATCTCGACGTCTGGATGGGCCTCCGAGACCGCCCGCACCCCCTCAGGGGAGGCGATCAGGTTCACGAGCTTGATCCGGACCGGCGTTACGGCACCCCAGCGCTTCAGGACCTCGATCGCGGCCGTGGCAGAGCCGCCCGTCGCGAGCATCGGGTCGAGGATCAGGCAGAGGTCGACGGTCGCCGAGTCGGGCAGCTTGTTGTAGTACTCGACCGGGCGCAACGTCCGCTCGTCGCGGAAGAGGCCGAGGTGCCAGACCTCGGCGGTCGGCATGAGCTCGAGCATCGCGTCGACCATCCCGAGCCCCGCGCGAAGGATCGGCACGAGACCGATGCGGTCGTCCAGCTCGCTCGCGTCGGTCGTCTCGAGCGGCGTCCGGACCTCGTGCGGCCGAAGCCTGGCGTCGGCGAGCGCCTCGTAGCCGAGCAACCATGAGAGCTCGCGGACGATCTCACGGAACTTCTTCGGCTCGGTCGTCTCGTCGCGGAGGATTCGGAGCTTGTGCTGGACCGCGGGATGCTGGGAGACATGGAGGGTCGGCGTCGACATCGTCCTGGAGCCTCCGACGGGGTTGGCCACCGACTTCGGCGGCCGCGTCCCAAACGCGTCGGCCATCGTAGCCCGCAGGCGGCTTCGTGTCTCGGCGTGGTCCGTGTCTTGCGGTCGCTCACGCGCCGGTCACGATCGCTTCGATTGACGCCCCGTTCGGGCGACCCTACCGTTTGATCGACGCGCCGGCCCAGGCGCTTCGGATCCGCCTCGGAGGTCGTGCTTTCCCCGTGCCTGCCGCTCCCGAACCATCCGATCGCCAGCGGGCGCTGGCGAGCCTCCCGAAGGCGAGACGAACGGCGCCGCCGGTCCTCGTCCGACAGCTCCGCAACGGGATCGAGGAGAGCGTCCATCGGGGCGACATCGTCGAGGTCGACGTGGCGGGGGCGATGATCCGGGCGCTTGGCGATCCCGAGCACGTCGTGAACCTGCGATCCGCGGTCAAGCCATTTGGCGTCGCGGCCCTCCTCGACGCCGGCGGCCAGAAGGCCTTCAGCCTCGAGCCGGCGGAGCTCGCGATCATGGCGAGCAGCCACTCCGGCGAGGACCTGCACGTCCGGACACTGCAGGCGCTCTATCGGCGCACGGGCGTCAGCCAGGCGACCCTGGCCACGGGGACCGAGGGGATGCCACTCGACGCGTTGACGGCCGCGCGTCTGGCCCGCGACGGCGAGCGTCCGAGCCCGGTGCGCCATATGTGCTCCGGCCAGCACTCCGTGTTCCTCCTCCTCTGCAAGCTGCGCGGCTGGTCGACGGACGAGTATTGGCTCGATAAGCATCCGGCCCAGGTTGCCTACCGGGAGGTCGTGGCGCGAGCGTTCCGGACCACCCCGGCGCGGCTCGTCACGGGCATCGACGGCTGCGGCATCCCGACCTATGCGTTCCGGCTGCGCGAGATCGCGCAGGCCTATGCGTTCCTTGCCGATCCGGCCGCGGTCGCCCCCGAGGACTCGCGGTCTCCGCTGGTGCCATCGATGATCCTGATCCGCGATGCAATCCTCGCCCACCCCGAAATGATCGGCGGGACGCGCGACCGGCTCGACACGTCGCTCATGAAGGCGCTGCCGGGCCGGATCATCTCGAAGGGCGGGATGGAGGCCCTCCGAGGCGTCGCGATCCTGCCAGGCCCTCGCGCGAACGACGTCGCAAGCCCGGCGACGGGCATCGCGCTCAAGATCGAGGACGGCGACGGCCACGAGCGCGGCACGTGGGCGGCATCGATCGAGACCTTGCGCCAGGCCGGCGCCCTCGACGGCGCGCCGCTGCGGGCCCTGGGCCGGTACCACCGCCCGGTGATCAACGATCCGCATGGCCGCCCCGCGGCCGAGGCCGTCCCGTCCTTCGAGCTGGCGCCGATCGGCGAGCTCGTCCGCTGAGCGGGATGGCGATCGACCCGTACCGGACGCTCGGGCTCGAGCCCGGCGCCTCTCCGTCCGAGATCAAGCGGGCGTACCGCCGGCTCGCCAAAGCGTTCCACCCGGACTCGGCCGGCGAGGACGCGCTCCCCCGGTTCCTCGCAATTCACGAGGCCTATGACCGGCTGGCGGGCGGCTCCGGTGGCGTGCCCGGTCGCAGCGGGTCCTCGGCAACGAGTCGGTCCGCACCGACTGCGGAGCCGTGGCGCGCCGACCCGGCTCGTGCGCGCGCTGCGCGCGAGCAGGCCCGGACCAGGCGAGGGCGCCCGGGCGCTCCGGCCGATGGGCCCCGATCGGGGTCTCGGTCCGGCCCGGTCGGACGCGGTGCGGGCCCCGGCCCCGAGCCGGCGGAACGACGAGGCGGCGATGGCGCGCGAGAGGCTGGAGGGCCGCGTGGCACGAGCGCCGCTGCCGGTGGCGTCGGTTCTAGTGGCCAGGCCGGTGCGGGTGGCGCGACGGGCCGCTCGACGGGATCACAGGCCAAGAGCGGCCGCCGGCGGACCACCCGGAAGGCGACGCTCGGCTCGACAAGCTACGACGAGGCTCGCGACCCGGCCGATCCGACGTGGGGCGGGGCAGCCTGGTATGGCCCGACGAGCGGCGAATACTGGACCGTCAACCCACGCGAGTACGCGGATCCCCGGAAGCACGGACCCGAATACCAGTCGCGGGCCCGGCGAGGCTCGGCGTCGGTTGATGGCTTGAGCGAGGAGGTCGCGGAGCCCCACGCCGCGACGGGCGCGACGGATCCCGCGGGCGGCCCGGCGCCCACCGGGACCGCGGGCGCGAGCCCCGCCGCCGGCGCGTGGGCGCGATCGGGGCGTCGCTGGGTGCCGCCGGCGGACGAGCTGCCCCAGCCCGTTGGTTCGAGGTCGCCGGTATCGGGGCCGCCGGGGGCCAGGCTCGACTTGGTCCTTGGCGCCGATCTCGGCGATCCGATGCGGCGACTCGGCTTTGCCCTGCTGGCCTGGGCGCCGCTTGGCACCGCCGCGGCCGCCGTGATCGGCCAGGTCACGGGGTGCACCGTGTACTCCGCGTCCTGCGGCCCGACGGAGCCGCTCCTGCCCTGGCTCGCGCAGGCCGGGGTCCTGGGCATCCTTCTCCTGGTGCCTGCCCTGGCGCGGATCCTTGCCGTCGGGACGCTCGCGCTGCTCGTCGCCCTCCTGCCCCTCGCCGGCTTCTTCGTCGCGTTCGGCGGTGCCGGGCAGTCGGAGGGAGCGGTCGCGCTGATCGTGTTGCTGTCGCTTGCCTGGGTTGCCGGCGTCGGAGCTGCGGTCATGACGGCGTGGCGCGCCCGCGGATCTGGGCGTGGATCTGCACGCGCCCCTGGCCGGTCGTCGTGAGCGCTTCGCCGCTGCGGCGTCGTAGCGCGATGGACCTCTCGAGCGCGGCCCAGGAGTACCTGCTCGCGCTGCGAGTCACGGCCGGCGACGGCAGCAGGATCACGGCCGCGCAGGTCGCGCGCCACCTCGGCGTGAGCACGCAGGCGGCGAGCGAGATGTTCCGGCGGCTCGGCAACGACGGTCTAGTGATGCTCGCGGAGGGTCGTCAGCTCCAGCTCAGCACAGCCGGCCGGGCGGCCGCGGACGCGATCTTCCGGCGCCACGCCCTGTGTGAATGGCTGCTCACGGAGATCGTCGGGCTCGGCTGGGCCGAGTCGGACGTCGAGGCGGAGCGGCTTCAGGCGGCGATCTCACCGCGGGTCGAGGCTCGCCTCGACGAGCTGCTGGGCCATCCGCAGACCTGCCCCCACGGCAACCCGATCGATCTCGAAACGGCCCACCGCCGTCCGGCCGGCGAGCCGCTATCCGCGATCACCTCGGGTTCGCACGTCACGATCTACCGGATCACCGAGAAGGCCGAGGAGGATGCCGCCCTGCTGTCATATCTCGAGGCGCGCGGGCTACGGCCCGGTGCGGCGGTGACAATACTGGCTCGCTCCGAATCCCTCGATTCGATGACGCTGGAGGGGCCTCTCGGACGGGCGACGCTCGGACTGCGGCCCGCGGCGCTCGTCCGAGTGTTGCGGGGCGACGCCGATCCGGCGCTCTTCCATCGCGTCCCTGCTCCGCCAGGCGCCTGAGAGCCGAGCCATACAATTCGCACGTGACTGAGATCCGCGTTCGAATCGCTCCGAGCCCGACGGGGCCCCTCCATGTCGGCACGGCCCGGACGGCGCTCTTCAACTACCTCTTCGCCCGTCACACCGGCGGGACGTTCGTCCTCCGGATGGAGGACACCGACGCCGCCCGGAGCACCGAGGCGTACGAGCGCGACATTCTCGAAGGGCTGCACTCGCTCGGCCTCGACTGGGACGAGGGGCCCAATCCGGGCGATGGCGACGACCGCGGACCGTACGGGCCGTATCGGCAGATGCAGCGCCTGGATCGCTACGCCGCGGCGACGGCGGAGCTCTTGGCACGCGATCTTGCCTATCCCTGCTATTGCACGTTGGCCGAGCTCGACGCCGATCGGAAGGCCCAGGAGGCGGCGCATCAGCCGCCGCGCTACGTCGGTCGCTGCGCGAATCTCACCCCCGAGGAACGCGCGTCGCGCGTCGCCGAAGGCCGTCCCGCGGCGATTCGATTCCGGGTCGCACCGGGCGTGGTCCGCTTCGAGGACCTCATCCGCGGCGAGGTCGAGATCGACGCCGCGAACCTCGGCGGCGATTTCGTGGTCGTCCGCGGCGACGGCTCGCCGCTCTACCACTTCACGGTTGTCGTCGACGACGCGGCGATGGAGATCAGCCACGTGATCCGGGGCGAGGACCACCTGTCGAACACGCCTAAGCACATCCTCCTGTTCCGGGCGCTCGGCCACGACGTTCCCCAATTCGCGCATCTGCCGCTCATCCTGAACGCGGACCGGACGAAGATGAGCAAGCGCAAGAGCCAGACCGCAGTCGCCGACTATGTCGCCGAGGGCTTCGTCCGCGAGGCGCTGATCAATTACCTCGCCCTCCTCGGGTGGTCGACCGGCACCGAGGAGGAGATCCTGTCGCTGGAGGAGATCGTCCTCCGCTTCGACCTCGTCCACGTCCAGAAGGGCGGCGCGGTCTTCGACCGGGAGCGCCTGGAATGGCTCAACGGCCAATGGATCCGGCGCCTGGAGCCCGAGGACCTGATCGAGCGGCTCCAGCCTTTCCTCGAGAAGGACCTCGCGGCGGGTCGGATTGATCGGCTGCCGTCTGCCGAAGAGCTCCGCGCGCTGCTCCCGATCGTCCAGGAGCGTCTGCCGCGGCTCAACGCGATTGGCGACCTCGTCGGGTTCCTCTGGATCGATCATCTCGAGCCGGACCCGGCGCTCATCGTCCCGAAGCGGTGGGACGCTGCGACCACACTCGAGGCCCTGCGTGCGGCGCGCGAAACCATCGTGGAGACAATCGGGCCGGTCACCTTTGAGGCCGACGAGCTGGAACCGCCGTTGCGGGCGCTCGCGGAAGCCCGTGGCTGGAAGGCCAGTGACCTGTTCATGGCGATCCGCGTCGCCGTGACCGGCCGAACAGCGACGCCACCCCTGTTCGACTCGCTCGTGGCCCTCGGTCGGGAGCAAGTCCTGGCCCGGCTCGATGCGGCCATGGGGACGCTCGAGCGCGAGGGAGGTACGAAGCCGTGACCCGCGACGACGTCCAGGCTTGGCTCGATCGCTACATCGCGGCCTGGCAGAGCTACGACCGCGACCAGATCGCCGCGCTGTTCAGCGAGGACGCCGAATATCGCTATCACCCCTGGGACGATCCACTGCAGGGACGAGAGGCCATCGTCGAGGACTGGCTCAATCCCGGCGGCGATCCCGCTCAGCGCGACGTCCCGGAAACGGTCGACGCCTCGTCTCGTCCGTTCGCTGTCGACGGCGACGTCGCCGTGGCCGTCGGCACGAGCACGTACTACACGGATACCTCGCGGGCCAACACCGAGCGCCGCTACCACAACGCCTACCTGATCACCTTCGACGCCGCCGGCACGTGCCGATCCTTCACCGAGCTCTTCATGAAGGAGCCCGCGAAAGGCTGAGTTTCGCGGCCCTCAATCCCGCGTTAACACGGCCGCGTATGCTCGGGATCGATGGCCCGACTGATCCTCGTCGTCGAGGACGAACCAACCCTGCGCGAGACCCTCGCCGAGGCGCTCGAGGCAGATGGATTCCGTGTCGTCGCGGCGGGTGACGGCCGGGCGGGCCTCGCCCTCTTTCGATCCGAGCATCCCGATCTCGTCCTGCTCGACCTGATGCTTCCGGAGCTGTCCGGGATCGAGGTCACCCGGATCATCCGGACCGAGTCGGCCGTGCCGATCGTGATGCTGACGGCGAAGGGGACCGAGGTCGACAAGGTGGTCGGTCTCGAGCTGGGTGCCGACGACTACGTCACGAAGCCGTTCAGCCTGCGCGAGCTCTCGGCGCGGATTCGCGCCATCTTCCGGCGAGGCGCGGCCTTTCCGTCGGCCCAGCTACCGCCCTCGGTCGAGCTCGGGCCGGTCCAGGTCGACGTGGCCGGCCACAGGATCCTGCGCGACGGCCACGAGGTGCCGATGAAGCCAAAGGTCTTCGAGCTGCTCGCGTTCCTGCTCCGGCATCCGGGGCAGGTCATCACCCGCGATCAGCTCCTCGAGCAGGTCTGGGGCTACGACTATGCCGGCGAGACGCGAACGGTCGACGTCCACGTCCACTGGCTCCGCTCGGCGATCGAGCCCGAGCCCGGCAATCCGACGATCGTCCAGACCGTCCGCGGAGTCGGCTACGTCCTGCGGCCGCCGGCGGCGTGATCCGTCGGATTCGGCCCGTCACGCTCCCGATCCGAGGACGCGCCTGAGCACCTCCCACGCGATCCACGCCACGGCGCCGGAGGCCGGCAGGGTCAGGATCCAGGCGATCACGATGTCGCCGGCGACGCCCCAGCGAACCGCGGAGAACCGGTCGCTCGCGCCCACACCCATGATCGCGGTAGAGATCACGTGCGTGGTCGATACCGGGATTCCGAATTGCGACGCGCCGAGGATGATCGTCGCCGCCGTGGTCTCGGCCGCGAACCCGTGGACCGGATCGAGCTTGACGACTCGCTGACCCATCGTCCGGATGATCCGCCAGCCACCGGCGGCGGTCCCGAGCGAGATCGCCGACGCGGCGAGCAGGATGATCCAGATCGGGACGACGGGTTCGGCGAGGATCCCCGCGCTGACGAGGGCGAGGGTCATGATCCCCATCGTCTTCTGGGCGTCGTTCGAGCCGTGCGCAAACGCCATGTAGGCCGCGGAGATGACCTGCAGGCGGCGGAACCGCTCGTTGATCCGACGCGGATGCGAGCGCCGGAACACGTTGAGCAGGAGCACCATCAAGCCGAAGCCGATGCCGATGCCGAGCACGGGCGAGACAACAAGCGGCACCAGAACCTTGCCGACGATTCCGTCGACGTTGAGGGCTCCGGTGCCCGAGGCCGCGATCGTCGCGCCGATGAGCCCACCGATCAGGGCATGGCTCGACGAGGATGGAATGCCCGCGCGCCACGTGACGAGATTCCAGGTGATCCCGCCGACCAGCGCGGCCATGACGATGATCTGGCCCGCGTCGCCGCCCGGTGTCGTCGCGATCCCGGCCGCGATCGTCTTCGCGACAGCCGTGCCCGTCAGTGCTCCCAGGAAGTTGGCCGTCGCGGACATGAGGATGGCCTGGTACGGCCGGAGTGCATGGGTCGAGACGGACGTCGCGATCGCGTTCGCGGTGTCGTGGAAGCCGTTGACGTAGTCGAACGCGACGGCCAGCGCGAAGACCGCCAGGAGCAGGAGGGTGAAGCCGGCGGGCACGCCCGAAGGCTATCAGCCCGGTGGCCGCCGTCGGCCCATCCGTGCGTTGCCGGCTGCGCCGGCTAGCTCACGCACGTTCGAGTGCGCTCGCGTCCCCGGCTTGCCGTCGCCTTCGGCTGACCTCGACGACAGCCACCGGAGGCGCTCGGCTATCCTTCCGGTCCCATGCGACTGAGCGAGCTGTTCTTCACAAGCCTGCGCGACGATCCGGCGGAGGCCGAGATGCCGTCGCACCGGCTGCTGCTCCGGGCCGGCTACCTGCGGCAGCTGGGCTCCGGGATCTACTCCCTGTTACCCCTCGGCTTCCGGGTCTCGAAGCGGGTCGAGCAGGTCGTCCGGGAGGAGATGGATCGGATCGGCAGCCAGGAGATGGAGATGCCGGTCGTCCATCCCGCGGAGATCTGGAAGGAGAGTGGCCGCTACTCCAAGATCGGCCCGGAGCTCGTGCGCTTCAAGGACCGCGGCGACCGCGATATGGTCCTGGCGATGACCCACGAGGAGGTCGTGGCCACGCTGCTCAGGGACATCGTCCACAGCTACCGCCAGCTGCCGATGATGGTCTACCACTTCCAGACCAAGTTCCGCGACGAGCCCCGCTCCCGTGGCGGCCTCATCCGCGTCCGCGAGTTCGTCATGAAAGACGCCTACAGCTGCGACCGCGACGACGCGGGGCTCGATGCGAGCTACCTGAAGCAGTACGCGGCCTACGAGCGGATCTTCAAGCGCCTCGGCCTCGACGTGATCGCCGTCGGTGCCGACGTCGGAATCATGGGCGGCTCCGGCGCCCACGAGTTCATGGTCCTGAACGATTTCGGCGAGGACACCCTCGTCCTTTGCGACAGCTGCGGCTATGCCGAGAACCAGCAGATCGCCAGCATGCGGAAGCCCGATCCCGAACCGGAGGACGCCCTCCCGATGGAGGACGTCGAAACGCCCGATGCGACGACGATCGAGGCACTCGCAACCCAGCTCGACATCCCCCGGAGCCGAACCGCGAAGGCCGCCTTCTTCGTGACCGGCGACGGTCGCTTCGTCGTCGCGATCGTTCGTGGCGACTACGACGTCAACGAGACGAAGCTCGTGAACGCGATCAAGGCGAGCGGCGGGATCCGCCCGGCGACGATCGAGGAGATCAAGGCACGAGGGATGGAAGCGGGCTATGGATCGCCGCTCGGGGCTCGAGATGCGACGGTGGTCGTCGACGAGCTCGTCGTGCGATCGCCGAACCTCGTCTCCGGCGCCAACCGCGTCGGCTGGCACGTCCGCAACGTGAATGTGCCGCGCGATTACACGCCGGACGTCGTCGCGGAGATCGCGAACGTCCGGGCGGGCGATCCGTGCATCACCTGCGGCGAGCGCGTGAAGCTCCGCAACGGCATCGAGGTCGGCAACATCTTCAAGCTCGGGACCGACTTCGCGACCTCGATCGGGGCCTTCTACCTCGGCGAGGATGGCGAGCGGCATCCCGTCGTCATGGGCTCCTACGGG
>JBBQTO010000070.1:0-10928 GCA_038234575.1 Candidatus Limnocylindrales bacterium | reverse complement strand
GTCGCTCAGGGCGATCTCGGGACGCTGCGACTCGTTCATGGCGCCTATCTCCAGGACTGGCTGGCTGACCCGACCGACTGGAACTGGCGGGTCGAGCCGGCCGCCGGCGGGGCGTCGAGGGCCGTTGCCGATATCGGCACCCACTGGTTCGACACGGTCGAGCACGTGACCGGCCAGCGGATCGAGGCCGTCTTCGCCGACCTCGCGACGTTCATGCCCATCCGGCGGCGTCCTCGCCAGGCCGGTGTCGAAGCCTTCGGCAAGACCGAGGGCGAGACCGACGCCGTCTCGATCACCTCCGAGGACGCCGCCACGATCCTGGTGCGTTTCGCCGGCGGTGGCCGTGGGTCGTGTGTGATCAGCCAGGTCTCGCCCGGCAACAAGAACGCCTTCTCATTCGAGATCGCCGGCGAGCGGCAGTCCCTGGCCTGGCAGCAGGAACGCCCCGAACGGCTCGTCCTGCGGTCGCGGGAGGCCTCGACCACGCTCACCCGCTCGCCGGAACCCAGGCCCGGGCCTGGGGTTCCCTCGCTGCCGGCCGGCCATCCGGAGGGCTGGTCTGACGCGCTGCGCGACCTGTTCCGGCCGTTCTACGCCGCGATCGAAACCGGTGTCAACGCGGCGGACGTGCGCGAGATGGAAATCGCCCCCTATCCGACCCTCGAGGCCGGAGCGCGGGCGCTGCGCTTCGTCGACGCCGTCCTCCGATCGTCACGCGAGCAGCGCTGGACCAGGCTCGTCTGACATCACCGCGTCTCAGGTGACGCGGATGGACTTCGCTCTGGCATGGAAGATCAGCCTGACCTGTCGCCCGTCCGGCACGTCGCCCGGCGCCGACGCCAGTGAGACCCTGCGGTCGGCGACCCGAGCGGCCATGTCCGGCTGTTGTGCCGCCATCGGCGTGGCGATCGACACTCGGTAGTCGCCCTCCGGCGGAAGGGCCACGGGCAACGGGAACTCGACGATTGTCTCCGCTCCGTTACGGCCCGCGAGCCCCGAGACCGAAACCGGCCGCCCGAGCAGGTGCTCGGCCCGGGCAAAGTCGCCGGCCGCGATCGCGGCGCGGACCCCGGAGCTGCTGACGGCCTCGCCATCGAGCGTGAAGGGCGGCACCTCCTCGACCTCGTAGCCGAGGTCGCGACCCAGCGCCGCGACGGTGTCGGGCGAGCCGGCGCGCTGGTACCCGAAGGCGGAGTCAGGAGTCATGAGGAAGCCAGCTAGGTCGACCCCGTCCGCAATCCGGCGAACGAAGACGTCGAACGGCGTCTCGCGCAGCGCGACGTCAAACGTCTGGACCACCGTCACGGCCACACCGGCCGCGGCCAATCGCTCGAGGCGCTCGGCGGGATCGCACAGGAGCGGCGGCGCTTTGCCCGTCAGGATCTCGTCCGGGTGATGGTCGAAGGTGATCACGGTGGGGCGGGCACGGCGCGCGGACGCCGCCTCGACGAGCTTCGCGAGTAGATAGATGTGCCCGCGGTGGAGCCCGTCGAAGACGCCGATCACGACGAAGAGCCGCCCGAGCGAATGGTCGAGGTGGGTGACGCCCTGGACGACCTTCATCCGAGCAGCATCTTCGTTGGTGCCACGCGATGCCCGTCGAGCTTGCCCATGCCGACGATGCGTCCGTGGCCGTCGACGAGCCGGATGGGGCCGTCGTCCGAGGCGTCACCAACGCCGGACTCGGGCCGGACGAACCGGCCCATCGATGCGTCGGCGATCTCGCTGTCGGAGAGGTGGATCACCGGGATCGCGTCGAGGCCGACATCGGACGGCAGGAGCAGCGATCGGACGCCGTCGGGCCCGCTCGCCGCGGCGCCACGCAGCGTATCGAGCGTCACCGCGTTCTCGAGCCGGAACGGCCCGCTCCCGGTCCGAACGAGGCCGCACAGATAGGCACCCGAGCCCAGGCGCTCCGCGAGGTCGCGGGCGATCGCGCGGACGTACGTCCCGGCCGAGCAGCGGACCTCGACCTCGGCGATAGGCCGGCTCGGATCGCCGTCGTCCCAGGCGACGAGGTCCAGCTGGAGCAGCGTCACCGCACGTGGGCTGAGCGCCGGGATCTCGCCGGAGCGAGCGATCTTGTAGGCCCGCCGGCCCCCGATCTGGACCGCGGAGTACGGCGGCGGCTGCTGGAGCTGGACCCCTAGGAAGCCCGCGAGCCCCGTCTCGACCGCCTCACGCGTCGGTGCCGGGCCCTCGGCCGGCGTCAGCTCGCCGTCCAGATCGTCGGTCGTCGAACTCGCACCGAAGCACATCGTCGCCCGGTAGGCCTTCTCGTCCCCGAGGTGGTACTCGACGAGGCGCGTCGCCTGGCCGAGGAAGAGGGGCAGGACGCCGGACGCGAACGGGTCGAGCGTGCCGCCATGCCCGATTCGGCGAGTCGAGGCGAGTCGCCGGACGAGCGCTACGACGTCGTGCGAGGTCGGTCCGGCCGGTTTCGCGACGACGAGGACGCCGTCCGTCCCCGGGGCATCCGGCTGCCTTGGCATCGCGCTGCCTAGGCGCGAAGGGCGGCGACGAGCCGCTCGGCCTCGGCCAGCACCCGCTTGCGCGCTTCGGCGAGGGGAGCATCCACCGAGGCGCCCGCGGCCCGCGCATGCCCGCCACCACCGAATGCCCCCGTGAGCGTAATGGCGTCGACGCCCCCGTCGCGGGTCCGGACGGAGACCCTCGTGGTCTGCGGGCCGGCCTCCTTGAACAGGATCGCCACGTCGGCGTCCTCGGCCTGCGACAGGAGGTCAATGATGCCCTCGGAATGGGCGCTCAGGGTTCCCGTTTCGACGAGATCCGCGTCGAGCAGGTAGCTCGACACGATCCGGCCGCCGGCCGCCGCCTCGAGCCGGTCCAGCACCCGCCCGAACAGCCGGAGCTGGGCGTCCGGCTTGGACCGGTACAGCCGCCGCGAGATCTCGGCCAGCGGCGCGCCCGCCTCGGCGAGGGCCGCAGCCACGGTGAGCGTCCGCGGGGTGACATTGGGATGGGCGAACGTGGAGGTATCCATCACGAGCCCGGCCATCAGGACCGCGGCGAGCGCGCCGGCATTCGTATCAAGCGGCACCCCGAGCCGCACCGCCAGCAGGGTCACCATCTCGCAGGTCGCCGCCGCAGCTGGGTCGACCCAGTCCGTGGGGCCGGCCGCGGCGTTCGAAGCGTGATGATCGATGATCACCCGCGGCAGCCGGGCGAACAGCTCGGCGTGGCGCTCCCCGAGCGCACCAAGCCGGTCGAGCGAGCCGCAGTCACAGATGACGAGCAGGTCGGGATCGAAGGCCGGGTCGGGATCCAGGAGAACCCGGTCCATCCCCGGCAGGAAGTCATAGAGGGGCGGCACGGGATCGGCGCAGATCAACGCCGCGGTACCGCCGTTACGCTCGATGATCGCGGCGACGCCGAGCGCGGCGCCGAGCGTGTCGGCGTCGGGGTTCTCGTGGCTTGCGACGAGCGCCCGACGGGCGCCCATGATCAGCTGGCCGACCGCGTCCGGCACCGCATCGAGCCAGGGCGCTAGATCGACGGTCATCGGCGTCGCGATCGATCGGCCCGCGCCCGGCCGGCGCGCGTGCTCTTCCGAGGCTTCGGCTGCTGACGCACGGGGTAGCCGGGATCGGCCGCATCGCCCTCGTGGGGCAGCCGTGGGACCGGGGTCGGCAGCGTTTCCGGCGGCGGCGCGCTCGCGTCGGGCGTCTCGCCAGCCTCGATCTCGGCGAGGAGCTGCAGGACACGCGACCCGCGCTGGGTCGTCTCATCGAGCTGGACGTGCAGCTCCGGAATCCGCCGGATGTGGAGCCGCGGGCCGAGCTGGCGACGGACGAACGGCATCGCCCGGGCGAGAGCCGCCATCGTGGCCTTTCGCTCGTCGGGCTGACCGATGATGCTCACCCAGATGCGGGCATGACTGAGGTCCGGCGCCGTCTCGACGTCCGTGATCGTCGCAAACCCAATCCGCGGATCCCCGATCTCGCGGCTGAGGACCGCACCGATCTCCTGCCGGAGCAGCTCGTCGATCCGGTCCGTTCGCTGGGTCACGGCCGAGCCGCTACGAAGAGAGGGAGCGGCTGACGGTCTGCGACGTGAAGCACTCGATGATGTCGCCTTCGACGATGTCGGTCGTCGAGGCCAGCCCGATGCCGCACTCAAAGCCCGTCTGGACCTCGCGCACGTCGTCGCGGAACCGCCGCAACGACTCGATCCGGTCGGTGGCGACGACCTTGCCGCTGCGCCAGACGCGAGCGCCGCCGCGGACGATCCGTCCTTCGGTGACGTACGAGCCGGCGATCACCTGGTTCTTGCCAACCTTGATGACCTGGCGCACCTCCGCCCGGCCCTCGATGACCTCGATCACCTCGGGCTCGAGCAGGCCGCCGAGGGCCTTCTCGATGTCGTCCGTGAGCTGGTAGATGATGTCGTAGAGGCGAACGTCGACCTTCTCGGTCTCGGCGGCGCGGCGAGCCGTGTCGCTGGTCGCGGTGTTGAAGCCGATGACAATCGCGTTCGATGCGGCGGCGAGGAGGATGTCGTTGTCGCTGATCTCGCCGGCGCCCTCGTGGAGGATGTTCAGCTTCACCTCGTCGGTCGGCAGCTGCTCGAGGGCATGGCGAATGGCGCCAAGCGAGCCCGAGACGTCAGCCTTGACGATGATCCGGAGCTCCGTCGCCTGGCCGGCCTGGATCTGGCGATAGAGGTCCTCGAGGGTGGCCCGGCCACTCCCCTCCCCGCCCCGGGTCGCGAGCTCGGTGTGGCGGGTCTCGACCATCGCCCGGGCGGCCTTCTCGTCCGCGACGACGCGCAGGATGTCGCCCGCCTCCGGGACCTCGGACAGCCCGAGCACCACGGCCGGCGTGGCCGGTCCGGCGCTCTTGATGCGCTTGCCGAGCTCATTCTCGAGGGCCCGGACGCGCCCGAACGTCTCGCCAACGACGATCACGTCGCCGACATGGAGCGTGCCGGTCTGGACGAGCGCGGTGGCGACTGCCCCGCGGCCCTTGTCCATGCGCGCCTCGACGATCGTCCCGATCGCGGATCGTTTGGGGTTCGCCTTGAGCTCCTGGAGGTCGGAGACCAGCAGGATCATGTCGACGAGGTCGTCGAGGCCAGCCCCGGTCTTCGCGGACACGGGCACGAGCGGGGTCTCGCCGCCATATTCCTCGATGACGACGCCGGCCTCGGTCAGCTCCGTCTTCACCCGATCCGGGTTCGCGTCCGGCTTGTCGATCTTGTTGAGGGCGATGATGATCGGGACCTTGGCCGCCTTGGCGTGGCTGATCGCCTCGAGCGTCTGGGGCATCACCCCGTCGTCGGCGGCCACGACGACCACGGCAACGTCGGTCACCCGCGCGCCGCGGGCCCGCATCGCGGTGAACGCCTCGTGGCCCGGGGTGTCGAGAAAGACGACGCGGCGATCGGCCCGAACAACCTCGCTGGCGCCGATGTGCTGGGTGATGCCGCCGCGCTCGCCGGCTGCGACAGTCGTCGAGCGGATCGCGTCGAGCAGGCTCGTCTTGCCGTGGTCGACGTGGCCCATGACCGTCACGATCGGGGCGCGCGGGATCAAGTCGGCCTCGTCGTCCTCGGTGAAGAGCTCCTCCTTGGAGGCGTCCGACGCGGCTTCGGGGCCCTCCTGCTCCATCGGCGTCGTGCCCGTGGCCTGCGGCTCCGCGACCTCGTAGCCGAGCTCGTTCGCGACGAGCGACGCGGTGTCGCGGTCGATCAGCTGGTTGATCGTCGCGAAGATGCCGCTCTTGATCAGCTCCCGAATGACGTCAGCGGGGTTGACCGCGAGCATGTCGGCGAGCTCCTTGACGGTGATCGTCGGGGGCAGCTCGACAGCGCCGCGCTCTCGCGGCTCGGCGACCTGGACGCCGGTCGCGGCGAATGCGCCGTCGCGACGCTGCGGTTTGCGCGGTCCACGTCGGCCGCGGGTGCCGCTCCTACTCCTGGCCAAGCTTGCCTCCTGGTGCTGTCAGTTCGAGCCCCGCGGCGCTCTCGAGCTCGGCTCGCAGCGTGGCGGGTACGGGTGTTTCGAGGGATCGCGCGAGGACGCCCCGACCGAACGCGGTCGTGACGCAGCTCTCCGCGCGGCACAGATACGCCCCGCGGCCGTTTGCGCGCCCGCCGGCGTCGTACAGGATATGGCCTTCCGGCGAACGGACGACTCGAAGGAGATCGCGCTTGTCTCGAGCGGTCCGGCAGACGATGCAGGAGCGGGTGGGTGGGCGACGCGCCAGCGGGGCGCGCGACACCTCGGCCGCGCCTACGACGCCACCTCCTCCGAGGCCGCCTTCGTGGCTCGCTTGGCGCGTGGCTTGGCCGTTGAAGGTGGAGTCTCCGATTTCGGCGGCGCTGCCCTGGTGGTCGCCCTGGCACGGGTGGCTGCCGGCTTGTTCGCGACTGCCTCCATGGCGGTCGTCTTGGCCGCCCGACCCTTTGCGATCGTCTTCGTGGCAGCGGCCTTCGTTGCCGTGGCCTTCGTTGCCGTGGCCTTCGTTGCCGTGGCCTTCGTTGCCGTGGCCTTCGTTGCGTTCGGCTTGGCGGCCTTGGCCCCATCGGCCTCGACCGCAACCGTCGCCGGCTCAGTGACCACGATCGCCTCGGCCGTCGGTTGCGTGGCCGCGGCCACGGGCTCGACCTCCGGAGCCGCCGGCGCGGCGGGCGGTCCCGCAGCAGCTGCGGCCTTGGCCTCGGCCACGGAGACGTCGCTCCGGATGTCGATGCGCCAGCCCGTCAGCCGGGCCGCAAGTCGCGCGTTCTGGCCCTCGCGACCGATCGCCAGGGACAGCATTCGCTCGGGCACGGTCACGTTGGCGATTCGATGCTCCTGGTCGATATCAACAGAGAGGACCTGCGCCGGTGAAAGTGCGTTTGCCACGAACATCGACGGGTCTTCGTTCCACGGGATGACGTCGATCTTCTCGCCACCAAGCTCAGCGACGACCGCCTGGACGCGCGCGCCGCGCTGGCCGACGGTGGCCCCGACGGGATCGAGGCCTTCCTGGCGCGACCCGACGGCGACCTTCGAGCGACTGCCGGCCTCTCGAGCGATCGCCCGGATCTCAACCGTGCCGCTGTGGATCTCGGGGACCTCGAGCTCGAAGAGTCGCTTCAGGAACCCCTTGTGGGTCCGGCTCACGAAAAGGGCCGGCCCGCGCGGCGTCCGCCGCACCTCGAGGACGTAGGCCTTCACGTTCTGGCCGATCCGGTAGTGCTCGAGCGGCGACTGTTCGGTGGTGGCGAGGACCCCTTCGACGCCCTTGCCCATGTCGAGGATGATCGCCCGTGGCTCGACTCGATTGACGGTCCCGTTGACGAGCTCGCCTTCGCGGCTCGCGTACTGGTCGAACACGACGTCGCGTTCGGCCTCGTGCAGGCGCTGCAGGACGACCTGCTTCGCCGTCTGGGCGCCGATGCGCCCGAACGTATCGCCGTCGAGCTCCTCCATCTCAACGAGCTCACCGGGCAGCGCATCGGACTTGTGGCCGCGGGCTTCCTCGAGCGTGAACTCGGTCAACGGATCCTCGACCTCCGCGACGGCCATACGAGCCCGATACACGCGGATGCGCCCGGAATCGGCATCGATCCGGACGTGGATGTCCTCCTCGTTCGCGATCCGGCGGTAGGCGACGGCGATCGCCTCCTCCACGGTTCGGATCAGCTGCTCACGAGGAACCTGCTTCTCAGCGTTCAGCTGGAGGAGGGCACCGACGAAATCTCGACTCATGGTCGCTTCGCCCTCCTGTCATGTCATGTTTGAGCCGCTTCCGCCGAAAAAAATACGTGGGGGTCACCCACGTCGGAGGCGGCCTATTGGTTCGGCGCGGAGTATACACCCGGCCCCGGGGAGCGTCGAACGGACGACTACGATGGACCGATGCCCATCGAGCGAATCCTCGCCGTCGCCGGCCTCGTGCTCTCGCTCCTCCTGCTCTCGCGATTCGGTCCCTCGGCCTGGAACGCCTGGCAGATCTACGCGGGCGTCAAGTCACGCCGGACGCCGAGTACCGGACGCGCCACGGCGGCGTGACGCTCCGCCGGCTGACCTTTCGGCTGATCACCCCGGCCCCTCGCGGCCGGAGCGCTCGCCGGTCATCTCCCTGCTGCTGGTCCTACTCGCCCGCTGAGGCCGGAGCCAGCTCGGCAGCGGGATAGCGCTTGGCGACGTAGTCGTCGAGGAGGGCCGTGAACTCCTCGACGATGTGATCGCCCCGCAGCGTCCGGTCCAGCCGACCGTCCATGAAGACCGGGGCGACGGGCTCCTCGAACGTGCCGGGCAGGCTGATGCCGATATTGGCGTGCTTCGATTCGCCCGGGCCGTTGACGACGCAGCCCATCACGGCGACCGTCAGCTCCTCGACCCCGGGGTAGTCGACTCGCCATTCCGGCATCCGATCCCGCAGGTGGGCCTGGATCCGCTCGGCCATCTCCTGGAAGAAGGTCGACGTGGTACGGCCGCAGCCGGGGCAGGCCGAAACCTGCGGCAGGAACGCCCGCAGGCCCATCGACTGGAGGATCTGCTGGGCGACGCGGACCTCCTCCTCGCGCTCGCCGCCCGGCGCGGGGGTGAGCGAGACGCGGATCGTGTCGCCGATCCCCTCGTCGAGGAGGATCGCGAGGGCCGCGGTCGAGCCGACGACGCCCTTCATGCCCAGGCCCGCCTCGGTGAGTCCCAGGTGCAGCGGCAGGTCGGTTCGGGCCGCCAGGATCCGGTAGACCTCGATGAGATCGCGAACGCCCGACACCTTGGCCGACAGGATGATCCGGTCGTGCCCGAGCCCGGTCTCTTCCGCGAGCTCCGCGGACCGGGTGGCCGACTCCACCATCGCCTCGATCATGACGTCCCGTGAATCGCGCGGTTCGGCCAGACGCGCGTTGGCGTCCATGAGCTCCGTCAGCAGCTGCTGGTCGAGCGATCCCCAGTTGACCCCGATCCGAACGGGCTTGTCGTGCTCGATCGCGGCCCGGACGATTGTCTGGAAATGCTCATCGTGCCGTTTCGCCCCGACGTTCCCGGGATTGATCCGGTATTTCGCCAGCGCCGCGGCCATCTCCGGGTACTCGACCAGGAGCTGGTGGCCGTTGTAGTGGAAGTCGCCGATGACCGGCACCGCGACGCCCAGATCGCGGAGCTTCCGCATCATCTCTGGCACGGCTGCGGCGGCCTCGTCGTTGTTCACCGTGACGCGAACGAGCTCGCTGCCCGCGTGAGCGAGGCGGGCGACCTGGATGGCCGTCGCGTCGGCGTCCGCCGTGTCCGTGTTCGTCATCGACTGGACGACGACCGGATGGGCACTGCCGACGAGCACGCCGCCGATATCCACGGAGACCGTCCGCCGGCGTGCAGCCAGCGTGTCCGGCGAGGTCATGGGTTGCCGCCGAACTGGCGGATGACGTCGAATCCGGTCACCCAGATCAGAAAAGCGAAGAGGAACACGAAGCCGACGACGTAAGTGACCTGCTCGGCCCGCAGACTGATGCGGGGCCCGAAGATCGATTTCAGGGTGATGATCAGCATCCGGCCGCCGTCGAGCGGCGGCAGCGGCAGGATGTTCACGACGCCGAGGTTCGCCGAGAGCACGCCGGCCAGGAAGAGCGTGAATACCGGCCCGAGCGTCCAGAACGTGTCGCCGATCTGGACCGCGATCCCGAGCGGGCCCGAAGCCGGGGGCTGCTCCGTCGGATGGTTGATCAGCCCGCTCACGAGGTCGCCGAGACCACCGATGATCAGGCGGGTGGCGAACACGGTTCGCTCGATCCCCAGGCGCGCGGCTGTCGCGGGGTCGTGGCCGATCGTCACGTTCGTGGGGGTGCCGACCAGCTTCGAGACGCCGAGGGCGCCGTTCGTCGGCGTGATCTCGTTCGCCGGCCGGAGCCGGGCGTGGACCGTCCGGATGACGGAGTCACGAATGACCTGGATATCGACATCGGTCCCGGCCGCGGCATGGAGCGCGTCCAGGAGTGTCGGACCACCGAGCGCATCGAACGATTCGCCGTTGATGCTTGCGAGCGTGTCGTCCGCCTGGATCCCGGCGATCGCCGCCGGCGAACCCGGCTGGATCTCGCCCACGGTGATGCCGAGGGCCGGGTCGCCGGTAAGGGCGATCCCCCCAAAGATCGCGAATGCGAGGACGAAGTTCATCACGACCCCGGCAGCCAGGATCAGGAGGCGAATGGGGAGCGGTGCCCGCCCGAACGACCGCGGGTCGTCGATCTCGTCGCCGTCCTCGCCCTCGAGCTTCACGAAGCCGCCAATCGGCAACCAGTTCAACGTGTAGATCGTCTCGCCCTGGTCGCGCAGGACCTTCGCCCGCGGCGGGAACCCGATCCCGAACTCCAACACGCGGACCCGGGCCAGCCGGGCCACGATGAAGTGTCCGAGCTCGTGGATCACGACGGTGACCCCGAGAATCAGGAAGAACAGGACGGCGGTGACGACGCCCTGGAAGACCTGGGTCATGCGATCGCCCCGGTCGCGAAGGCCGCCCGGACCTCGGCGTCGATGGCGATCAGCGCGTCGAGATCTGGTTCGTGCGCCACTGGGCCGGCGAAGCGCTCAACCGCGGCCGCGAGCAGCCGCGGGATCCCGGTGAAGTCGAGACTCCCATCGAGGAACCGTTCCACGGCGACGTCGTCGGCCGCGATGAGCGCCGCGGTCGCCGCGGGTCCCGCCTCGCCTGCCTCACGAGCGATCCGGAGCGCCGGGAAGCGATGCAGATCCGGGGCGCGGAAGTCCAGCCGCCCGATCGAGACGAGGTCGGGCGCGGTCGCCGGCGAGGGCCGGCGATCGGGGTGGGTCAGCGCGTACTGGATCGGAAGTCGCATATCGGGGGCGCCACGCGCCTGCCATCCGCGAGTGGCGCTGGTTTTCGTTTCAGCCTCAGGCTTTGGCGTGGGTTTGCCTTCGAGATAGAAATCAAAGTAGTCATTCCAAACAG
>JBBQTO010000069.1:0-10985 GCA_038234575.1 Candidatus Limnocylindrales bacterium | reverse complement strand
GCGGAGATCCGCATCGAGCGCTCGGCCGCGTGGCGGTCATCGACCGGCGCCCGGCGGCTGAAGCACACGACGCTCGCGGCGGCCCTCGAGCTGCCCGACGATCCGGGCCTTCGCGTCCGGTTCCACGACGACCGAATGGGGCGCGAGCTCATCCGGACGGTCGGCGAGCTTCGCGATGGCGGCCTCGCCACGCGCTTGATGCCCTACGAAGCGATCGTCTTCGGCGTCGAAATCCTGGGGCCGCATCTTGAGGCCGAGCTGGTGACCCAGGCTCCCGAGCCGCCGCCGGCCACGGCCATCCTTCGATACGACGTCCTCGCGGCCGAGATCCGGGCCCGTCCGCCCCGCCTTGGACCGGTACGACTCGTTGCCATCGATGGCCAGGGCGGCGCGGGCAAAACCGCATTCGCTCAGCGACTCTCGCGAGCGCTGGGTGGTTCCCGGATCGTCCAGACGGACGACTTCGCCTCCTGGGGCGACCCCCTCGGCTGGTGGCCTCGCCTCGAGGCCGAGGTCCTGACGCCGCTGTCGCGGGGCCGGATCGCTCGTTACCGGGCCTTCGACTGGAGCACCCGCAAGCCGGGTCCCATGCGAGTCGTGCGGCCGACCGACGTCGTGCTCCTCGAAGGCGTCTCGTCGGCGCGGGCCGCCGTCACCGATCAGTTGAGCTACTCGATCTGGCTCGAGGCCCCGGCGGAGGCCAGGCTCCGGCGCGGGCTCGAACGGGATGGCGCGGCGGCGCGGAAGCTGTGGGGTCGCTGGCAGGCCGACGAGGACGCGTTCTACGCCAACGATCCAGTCCGGGACCGCGTCGACCTCGTCGTCGATGGCGATCCGGCGCTCCCCCACGACCCGGAGACGCAGTGCATCCGGTTGCTACGATCGAGCGGATGAGGGAGGAAGGGTCGCCCTGGGTCCGGCCGGTGCGCCTCGAAGGGCGCATCGTGCGCCTCGAACCCCTGTCGACGGCGCATCTCGACGACCTCGTCGAAGTCGCCCTCGACCCCACGATCTGGCAGTGGACCCTCGCCCGCCCGACGGACCGCGCGCTGCTCGGCGAATGGATCGAGGCGGCTCTCGCGAACGCGGCCGCGGGAGCGGAGATGCCATTCGCCACCATCGACGCGGAGACCGGCAAGGCCGTCGGCAGTACCCGCTTCATGTCGATCGTGCCGGAGCATCGCCGCCTCGAGATCGGCTGGACGTGGCTCGGGACGGCCCGCCAGCTGAGCGGCGCCAACCGTGAGGCCAAGCTCCTCCAGATGACACACGCCTTCGAGGCGCTCGGCGCGAACCGGGTCGAGTTCAAGACCGATTCGCTCAACGAGCCCGCCCGCCGCGCGCTCCTCGGCATCGGCTCGACGTTCGAGGGCATCTTCCGGAATCACATGGTCATGCCCGGCGGGCGCCTGCGGCACTCCGCGTACTACAGCGTCGTCGCCGAGGAGTGGCCCGACGTGCGGCAGAGGCTCGAGGCCGCGATCCGACCACGGCCATGAGGGTCGAGACCGTCGACTACCACACCGGGGGCGAGCCGTTCCGGATCGTGGTTGCCGGCGCTCCGGAGCTCGAGGGCCGCACGATCCTCGAGCGCCGCCGATGGGCGGCCGCGCACGTCGATGACGTCCGGCACCTGCTCATTGACGAGCCGCGCGGCCACGCCGACATGTACGGCGGGTTCGTGACGCCGCCCAACGACGACGGCGCCGATCTCGGCGTCGTGTTCTTCCACAACGAGGGCTACTCGACGGCGTGCGGCCACGGCACGATCGCGCTCGTGACCTGGGCGCTCGACGCCGGCCGCCTCTCTGGGCGCCTCGCGCCAGGCGGTTCCGAGGTGGTCATCGGCGTCGACGTGCCGTCCGGCCGCCTGGCGTGCACGGCGACCGTCGTCGATGGTCGGGTCGAACGCGTCGCGTTTCGGAACGTCCCGTCGTTCGTCCTCGCGCGAGCGGTCGAGGTCGAGACGTCTCGTGGTCCCGTTCCCGTCGACGTGTCGTACGGGGGCGCGTTCTATGGGTCAGTCGACGTCCGATCGCTCGGGCTCGACGTCTCGCGGCGGAGCCTGCCGGAGCTGATCGCGCTCCAGCGCGAACTGCGGCCGAGGCTGGATGCAGCCCTCCACCCAGTGCATCCCGCCGAGTCGGAACTGCGCGGCATCTACGGGATCATCTTCTGGCAGGCCGAAAGGGACGAGGCCGGCGCCGATCTCGTCCAGCGCAACGTCACGGTCTTCGCCGATGGCGAGGTCGACCGCTCGCCGTGCGGCAGTGGAACGTCCGCGCGTCTCGCCCTCCTTGAGGCAGCCGGTGAGCTCGCGCGCAGCGCCCGGCTCCGCCATCGCTCGATCGTCGATTCCGTGTTCGACGGCCGGGTCGTGAGGGACGGTCCGTCGATCGGCGGCCTGCCGAGCCTCATCACCGAGGTCGCGGGCTCGGCGTTCCGAACCGGCACCCACGTCTTCGAGCTGGACCCGCGGGATGCGCTCGGAACCGGCTTCCTGCTGCGCTGACGCATCTGCCATGATCGAGGTGGCCGGACGCACCGGCGCAAGCGCGGAGGGACGCCCGTGGTCGACTTGATCGTCAAGGTGCTCATCAACGCCGTCGCGGTCTTCGTCGCGATCAAGCTCGTGCCCCAGATCCATTTCGGCAACGACCTGGTCAAGCTGCTCGCCGTCGCCCTCATCCTCGCGCTCATCAACAGCTACATCAAGCCAATCCTGAAGGCCCTGTCGTTCCCGATCACGCTCATCAGCTTCGGCCTGTTCGCCCTGGTGCTGAACGCCCTCCTCCTGCTGCTGGTGGCATTCGTCTCCGACCAATTCAAGCTCGGCTTCAAGATCGACACCTTCCCGCCGAAGTTCACCGCCGACGCGTTCGTCGGAGCCCTGCTTGGCTCGATCGTCATCAGCATCGTTTCGACGGTCCTGGGGATGATCAATCGAGGTCGTGGCCTCGTCCTCTGACGACGGCGAGACGTTCGATCGCCTCGCGCCCGCCCTCCGGCTCGCCGCGCGCCGGTTCGGCACGCCCGTCAGCGTCACGGACCTCGCGACGCTCGAGCGCGACACGGCCGAGGTCCGGGCCACGTTCCCGGATCCGTGGCTTCGCGCGTTTTCGGTCAAGGCCAACGACGTCACCGCGATCGTCGGCCGGATCTGCGGCCTGGGCTTCGACGCGAACGCCGTCTCCCGCGGCGAGTGGGCGATCGCCCGGCGGGCCGGCATTCCGAACGGTCGCGTCACGCTCGAGGGCGTCGGCAAGACCGACGCGGACCTGCGGGCCGCCGTTCGGTCGGCGGCCAACGGGGACCCGATTCGCTGGATCGCGATCGAATCGCTCGACGAGGCCGAGGCGCTCGTGCGGATCGCCCGGACCCTGTCGCCCTCGCGCCCGCTCGACGTCCTGTTCCGACTCAATCCCGAGGTCGCTCCGGAGACCCATCACGGGTTGGCGGTCGGAGCGGCTGCGTCCAAGTTCGGAATGACCGCGTCTAATCTGTCGGCGGCCGTCGAGGTCGTCGCGAGCGGCGCCGCGCTCGTGCCGCGGGGCGTGCACCTCCACGTTGGCTCGCAGCTGGGCGCGGTGAATGCGTGGCGCGATGGAGTCCGACGAGCCCTCGCGTTGGTGGCGCTCATCTCAGGGACGCGGCCCGGCTTCGACACGCTCGACGTGGGCGGCGGATTTCCGGTGTCGCCGGAGGACATGACAGGCCCGAGTCCCGAGCGATTCGCGCGGGAGTTACCGGATCTCCTCGCCCAGATCCCTCCGGAGCGCCGGCCACGACGGCTCGCGATCGAGCCCGGCCGGTTCCTCGTGGCGCGCGCCGGCTACCTCGTCGGCCGGGTCCTCCACGCCCGGGAGCGAGACGGGCGGCAGGTCGTGCTTGACGTCGGACTGACGGAGCTCATTCGGCCCGCGCTCTACGACGCCTGGCACCAGGTGACGGCGCTGACGTCAATTGGCCGCCCGGTCACCGCAGGACTAGGCGTCGGCCTGCATGCAACGCGGGTCGATGGCCCCATCTGCGAGTCGACCGATCACCTCGGCGAGCACCGCCTGCCACCACTTCGGCGCGGCGATCTTGTCGCGATCCACCACGCCGGCGCCTACGGGGCGTCGATGGGTTCGACGTACAACGGCCGGCCAAGACCACCCCAGGTCATCCTCGAGCCGGACGGCCGGCTCACGCTCGCCCGGCGTCGCGGCCGCCTCGAGGCGCTCGGTTAGGCCGCCGGGTCCCTACACTTCGGGACATGGGTGCAGTCGACACGATGGAAGTGTTCTTCGAACGACTCAACGACGGGGATCGAGCGGCGGCCGTCGCGATGATGGACGACAAGGTCGAGATGCGAATCCACGTCGGGGACAATGCTCGGACGCTGCGCGGCCTGGAGCAGGTCGGCGGCTGGTTCCTCCGCGCCGAACCGGGCCTGAAGATGATCCCCGGCGAGGTTCGCGACCTCGGCATCACCTACCAGGCCGACGTCCTCACGGTCCGTCCGGGGGCGCCGAGCCAGCACCTCGATGCCTCGTTTCGCGTCGAGGCCGGCAAGATCACGAGCATCAACCTCGCCCCGCGCTGAGTTACGGCGACGTTGCCGGGCTCGCTCCCGGTAGGGACGCGGTTGGGATGATGACCTGGTCCCCGATCTTGAGCTTGTCGGGGTTCGGGACGTTCGTCTTGTTCGCCTCGAGGAGCGCCGCGAACGCCACGTGGAACTTGTTCGCGATCTTCGACATGGTGTCGCCGGCCCTGACGAGGTAGATCTGCTGAGTGGCCTCCGGAACCAGCGTCGGCCCGGCCGAGCCCTGCGGCCCGCTGCTCGACTGCACAACTGGCGTCGGGCTGGCACCGGCCTGGGGGCTGCCCAGGCCGAGGAAGCCCGGCAGCAGGAACAGGATCACCGCTGCGAGCAGGAGCGCAGCCAACGCGAGGAGGATCGGCGGAAACGAGATGTTCGGCATCCGCCGGGACCGAAGCGTGGGATACGCCTCGAGTCGCGTCGGCCGCTCCCACGCCGGCGCGACCTCTCGCTTTCGATCGACGTCCTCGTGGGCGTTCGCTTGGCGGGCATTGGCCAACCGGCCGTCCGGCTCTGCCGGCTCCGTGCGTGTCCGTTCGCGCTCTCGATGGCGCGGCGGCGGCTCCGGCGTGCGGCCGGCGGCGCGGGAGTCGTCGGCACGGGGATCCCAATCCGCCTGCTCTTCCGCGGGCTGGAGATCGTCATCGGAGGGGCCTGCTGGCCGCGAGGCCGCGCCCTGACCGCCCGCTCCTGCCGCTGACACGGGCTCGGCGCCCGCGGCTCGGGTGGATGCCGCGAGCCGATCGGCCATGCTGCCCGCGAGCCCCGCCTCGGCCGCGTCGAATCCCGGGTCATGCGGCTCGACCCCCGCCGCGTCGCCGGGCGGTGCGTCGCCGCGGTTCATCCACGGCGGCGGGGCGGCCCAGCCCCGGCGCGGATTGCGGCGCGGCTCGGGGTCCTCGTAGATCGGCTCCTCGTCCGCGAACGGGTCGGCGCCTTGCGGACCGGGCCCTACCGGCGGTGCCGCGTCTCGTGCGCGAGCCGCCTCGCGGCGGGCCCAATCCTGGAAGATCGGGCAGACCGGGAACGCGGCTGCGAGGCAGTAGGCCTCCTGGTGGGCCAGCGCTCGCGGCGCAGGAGGGCTTTCGGCGTAGCAGCGGTGCCGATGGTCGGGGACGGTGTTGCGCTCGTCCCGGTCGTCGTCGAACGCGACGAACGGACAAGCGGCGGGGCCGTCGACCATCGGGAGCCCTCGCTCGGTCATCGTGGCGAGGATACCCCGGCCGGCGGAGTCGCCGCGCCATGCCGCCTCAGCCCGGGCGGTCTCTCAGCCAGGACACGACCACTCGCAGGTCGGCCACGAGCGCCGCGTACGCCGGTTCGCGTCCCGAGGCGGCTTCGAGCGCAGCGGCGGGCCGTCCCGCTGGCGGCGCCTCGGGAGAGCGGCGGCACGCGTCGATGCCTTGGGCGCGGGCCTCAGCTGGCCTTCGGCGCCCACGGCGCCGACGCGATCATCGAGGGCGCGGGGATCCCCAGCCAATCGTCGAGACGCCAGCAGATGATTGGCGCGATCGCCCCGAGGTACGCGTAGCTGCCCCAGTAACCGCCGAACATGACGACCACGAACACCACGATCCCGGACAGGATCACCCGGTCCATCGACTTGATGAACCACAGCGAGCTGATCCCGATCGTGGCTGCCAGGACGAGCCGCATCGCGTTGAGCGCCTCGCGGGGCGCGCTGCGATTGAAGGCTGACTCGTAGATGACGCCGATCGACCAGTACGTCGAGAAGTGCGTCTCCTCGGCCGCCTGCAGGCTCCTGAAATAGTTGAGGATGCCCCAGTTAAGCGCGCTCGGTGCCCAGACGGCCAGCGACGTCAGGCCGAAGGCGGCCACTGCCGATAACCCGCCGTAGACGAACAAGGCGGGCGCCCACGCAGCGGCATACGGCTTGAACGCGACGGCGACGGCCAGTAGCGCCGCCCCGAGCCACGGCCGCTTCGCGGCAACGACGAGGGCGACCATGATCAGGAGACCGGCGCTCGTGTCGTTAGAGCCGTCGGTTGCCGTCAGGACGAGCGTCGGCGCCGTGGCATAAACCGCGAGGCCGAGCGGTCGGCCGTGGACCGCGAGCATCGCCAGGATCGCGCACGAGACGAAAAGCTCCATCTGCCGCGGGGCGTCGATCGCGGGCGTATACCAGAAGAGCCCGAGCGGCCCGTACGGGAACGGTGCGCCCGTGGGCCTCGAGGACGCGAACCCGTGGCCCCAGGGGCTGAATCCGAGGAACGCCCGGCGAAGGGCATCGCCGGTGACATCGAGCACATCGGACGCCCGGTGGTCGAAGACCCCGAGGCGGAGCGCGATGCCGACACCGAGCAGGACGACGATGCCGATCCAGCCGAGCCGCCAACCCTTCGAAGCGAGCAGCGTGACGCTCAGGATGATCAGCACCGACAGGATCACCCCGCCGGTCCGGCCGGGCTGGACGACGAGGATCAGGGCGATCGCAAGCGCCGTCCACATCGGGACGTCGCGCTCGCCATGGAGTCGGCTCGGCAGCCAGGTCACGCCGGCATCCTAGGGTGTTTGACAGGCCCGAACGTGGCCCGGAGACTCATGCCCAACACTCCACGTCGGCCCAGCGAGAAGGAGCCACCATGTCCCTCCCTGATGTCGTGACGCGATTCCTGGCCCCGAAGGTGACAGTTCGCGGACACTGCGACCTGCCGTGCGGGATCTACGATCCAGAGCAGGCCCGGATCGAGGCCGAGTCCTGCTACAGGATCGTCGAGAAGCACTCGGCCAGCGAGGATCCCATCTTCCGCAACCGTTGCATCCACCTCAAGGAAGAGCGGGCGGAGCTCGTGAAGCACCACCTCGACGTCCTCTGGCACGACTACTTCAAGCCCGAGCATCTCGAGAAGGTCCCGAACCTGCACGACCTCTTCTGGCAGGCGAACAAGCAGGTCTCCAAGGTCAAGGGCTCGGTCGATCTCGCCGAAGCGAAGAAGCTCCTCGAGATGATCGACCAGATCGACGCCGCCTGGAAGGCAACCGGCGGAAACGAGAAGACCCGAGTAGCGGGCCGCCCATCCTGACCCGCTGAGCAGGTCTCGATTCCGACCGACGCTCCGGCGTGCCGACAAACGCGCGTCCGTTTCGTGACCGGCTGCGGGGGCCATGGCGGGTCGCGGTCGTCGAGGGCTCGATGTTGCCGGCCATCGCGCCCGGGGATTGGCTGCTCGTCGATCCCACGGCGGGGCACTGGCCGCGCGTCGGCTCGGTTGTCGTCTTTCGCGAGCCCGAGAGCGGGGAGCTCGCCATAAAGCGGGTCGCCGCCGGCCCCGGCGCGCGCATCCGGTTCGCGGGCGGCTACCTGGTGCTCGCCCCCGACGAGGCCTGGCTTCTCGCCGACGCGACGCCCGGGATCGCAGGCGAGGCGGGATTCGGTCCCCCGATCGACTCGAATCGCTACGGGCCGGTGCCGCTGTCGGAGCTGGTCGGGCGCGCCCTGTTCCGATATGGCCCGCGAGGCCGCCTCGGCCGGATATCCTCCGCGGGTGGCGTTGACGCGCGAGCCTGAGCAACCGCTCGTTGGTCCCCCGGAGCCGTGGGCGAGCACCGAGACGCCTTCGCCTCGGGCAGAGCCGCCCTATCACATGACCGAGATGATCGAGGCCGAGCCGGCGCTTGCGGCTCGGATCATGGAGCGCCTGGCCTCGCCCGATGGCGCCGCGGCACGGCTCGCCGACCAGATTCGCACGGCGGGCCTCACGGGTCGCCCGATCCTCGTCACCGGTTGCGGCACGAGCGAGCACGCGGGCCTGGCGGTCGTCGAGATCCTGCGCGAGGCCCTGAAAGCGAGCGGCCTGCCAGGCTCTGCGGGCCGAGCCGGGACCCCCGTGGCGGTCCAGGCATTCGAGGCCGCGGTCGAGGGCGACATGGCAGGCCCGGCCGGGCTCGTCATCGGGATCAGCCACGAGGGCGCGACGGCGGCGACGAATCGGGCGCTCGAACGAGCCCGCGGCGCCGGATCGACCGTGGCGATCATCACGGTCTCGGACCGATCGCCCGGCGCCGGCCTGGCCGACATTGTCGTCGCCACCGAGGAGCTCGACGAGAGTTGGTGCCACACCGTCGGCTACCTCTCCCCGGTCGTCGCTGCCTGCGCCGTCGCCGGGCACCTCACGGGCCGGATGATCAATGGGGCCGCGATCCGTCGGGCCCTTGCCGCCGGGTTGGAGCCGGGGGCCATCGCCGCTGCCGAGGCCATCGCGCAGCGCCTGGCGGCTGCGGACCGGCTCATCGTCGTCGCGAGCGGATCCGATCGGCCGGCGGCGCGCGAGCTCGTCCTCAAGGTCGAGGAGGGCGCCCATCTCCCGGCCGCGATGCGGGATCTCGAGACGTTTCTCCACGGGCACCTCGCGGGGACCGACGCTCGGACCGGATTGGTGCTCGCGCTGACCGACACCTCGCCGGACGCGGAGGCCCGCGCAACCCGTGCCTCCGATGTGCTCCGCGCGGCCGCCGAGATCGGCATGCCTGTCGCCGCGATCCTCGCAGCGCGGTTCGACGACCGGATCGCCGCGGCGCTCACCCCGGCCGGCCGCCTCGTGGTGCCGGCCATCCCGGAGCTGCCGCCCGCGATCGCGGCCCTTGTCGGATCGGCGGTGCCGCTCCAGTTGCTGACCGAGCGCCTTGCGCGAGCGCGCGGCATCAATCCCGATCCGATCCGGCGCGACGAGGCGGCGTACCTGCGAGCGGCCGAAACCGCCGGCTGATCCCGCGCGCTGATCGCCCGCGATCGGGGCTCAGCTCCTGCCGATCAGCTCCCGGCCGAGCAGCTCGACCATCTCGAGGTCCGACGGCAGGAAGTCCTGGAGCATGAGCCGCTCCGCCCCAGCGTCCGCGTAGCGTCGGACCATCGCCCTCGCCTCGTCTGGCGTGCCCACGATCCAGCGGTCGCCGCGTCTCTTGAGCCACTCCGAGGCGCCCGCCGCGGGGATCCCGAAGCCAGCGGTCACGGCTTCGGCTCGGCGGGCCAGCTCGCCTGCGTCGGCGCCGACGACCACCCCGACCATGGCCGACCGGGCCAGCGTCGATGGATCCCGGCCGGCGCTCTCCAGCGTCCGATCGAGCTCGGCGTATCGCTCTGCGGCTCGTTCCGGGGACGATGAGCTGAGGTTGAACTCGTCGGCCCAGCGAACGGCGATGCGGAACCCTCGTGGCGTGCCCTCACCGCCGACGATGATCCGCGGCCGGGCGATGCCGTTCTCGCGCGGCCTCCCGGGGACGTCGACCGGGCGCGGCCGAAGTCGCCCTCCGGTGACGCTCACGTGCTTGCCTTCGTAGCTCCAGCCGTCAGGCTCGGTCCACAGGCCGTGCAGGAGCGCGAGCTGATCCTCGAGCAAGTCGGCCCGCTCGCCGAGCTCCGGAAACGGCAGGCCCAGCGGCGCGTGATCCTCCTCGTTCCAGCCGGCGCCGACCCCGACCTCGATGCGTCCGCCGCTCATGTGGTCGACGGTGGTGACGACCTTCACGAAGTTGCCCGGACTGCGGAAGGTCACCGGGCTGACGAGCGTTCCAAGGCGGATCGTCGTCGTCTCGCGGGCGAGTCCCGCGAGCACGGCCCAGGCGTCGGTCGTCGGCCCATCACCGTCGCCCGGAAAGCCAGCGTAGTGGTCGCTGCGGAAGAACGTCTCGAAGCCGGCGGCTTCGGCACGCTGCGCCAAGGCGAGCTGCTCCTCGTACGTGACCCCTTGCTGGGGCTCGGTCATCAGCGCGAAGCGCATCACATCCTCCGCATCGTCCGCATCCCGTGAATCATTGTCGTTGACAGCATCGTTCGCTCATGTAGAATACTTCGTGAAATGCGAAGTATCTCCGACCCCGGTCCGGCCGCCTCGGCCAAGACCATCGATCGAGCCGGGCTGAGCAGGGCGATCATCGCCCAGTTTCGATCCGGCATGCGCGAGCTGCGCTGCATGAGCGGCGACAAGATGCGGCGGACCGAGCTCAGCTTCACCAACTCCCACATCCTCTCCATGCTCGACCACCACGGCCAGATGCCCATGAGCCGGGTGGCCGAGATGCTCGATGTCTCCCTCTCGAACGCCTCCGGCATCGTGGATCGACTCGAGGATCGCGGGCTCGTCGAACGCCTGCGCGTCCCCGACGATCGTCGGGTCGTGCTCGTCCGAGCCACCGACGCGGGCCGGGTAGCCCTGGTTCGAGTGGATGTCCTCAAGGATGGTCTCATGCAGAACCTGCTCGATCGCCTGGACGATAGCCGCCTCCAGCGTCTCGCCCTCGCCCTCGAGGATGTCAGGTCGGCCGCGGTCGAGGCTTTTGCCTCCGATCCGGAGCTCGGCCGCCACGAGCACGTTCAGCACCCCCACGACGCTGTGGCGCTCGCCGCGCCGGCGTCCCACGCCTGACCCAAGGCAGCAAG
>JBBQTO010000068.1:0-11254 GCA_038234575.1 Candidatus Limnocylindrales bacterium | reverse complement strand
GAGCTCATCGCCCTGATCAACCGATTCACCGCCAGCTGGAACGCCGGGTCGAGCCCGTTCATCTGGGTCAGGACCGCCGACGAGATCCTCGCCAAGGCGATCCGCAAGCCCCGAGCGTCCAGCGAATCGGGACACTAGGCGTGCTCGACGAGATCCACGCCCGCAAGCTCGACGGCGAGGTCAGCGTCAAGTTGACGCAGCTCGGCTTTGACCTCGAGATTGATCGAGCGTTCGAGCATGCCATCAGCCTGGCCGCTCGCGCGGCGCAGGACGGCCGGACCTTCTGGATCGACATGGAAGGCAGCGCCTACACAGAAGGCACCGTGGCTTTCTACGAGCGACTCAAGGCCGTCCATCCGAATGTCGGGATCTGCCTCCAGGCATATCTCAAACGCACCGCAGCCGACATTCAACGGTTGCTCCCGCTGGATCCACACATCCGCCTCGTGAAGGGCGCCTACGCGGAACCGGCCGCGATTGCGTATCGGTCGCGCCACGTTGTCGATGCGAATTACCTCGCGCTTTCCGTCGCGTTGCTCGAGGCGGCGCGCGCCGGGAAACGCGTCCGGATCGGACTCGGAACGCATGACATTCGATTGATCGAACAAGTCGCCTCGCATGCCAGCGCGATGGGCCTGCCGCGAACGGCATTCGAAGTGCAGATGCTGTATGGAATTCGGATGGATCAGCAGCGTCGCCTGGCACGCGAGGGGTTTCTCGTGCGGGATCTCATCGCCTACGGAGAGGCGTGGTATCCGTGGTACATGCGGCGCCTGGCGGAGCGGCCAGCCAACGTGCTCTTCGCGCTTCGCCAGATGGTTGGTTGACGCGCGAAACTCGTCTCGAAAATCGACGGATTGCGATGTGCTTCGGTGCGTATGATGAGCGCCCGATCCGCTACCGGCGGCGGCCCGTTCATCGTGTTGCTGGAGGCCCCCATTGCGCGTGAAAGATGCAACGGCTGAGGAGCTCGCCCCGAAGCCTCGCAAGGTTCGTGCCCTGACTCCGCGACAGATTGCGATTCGAAAGCGCGAGCAGGCAATCGAGAAAGTGCTCAACGAGCTCGGCGCCGGTCCGGCTTCAGCGATCAAGAAGATCGAGCTCGAGGACAACGAGAAGCTGTTCACGATTCGGACGGCGATCACGAAGCAGATCAAGTCATCCGGCAGCGCGGTCCGACTGGGCGTTCGCAACGGCGCCATCTACCTGAGTCGCGGACCCATCCCGGGCGGACGCGGCGGACGCCGGCCCAAGGGCGGTTGAACCCTCGCCGGCGCGGGCCGGCACCGCAGCGGAGGATGCCATGAGCACGCGACGCAGCGACCTTCGCCCTCGCCATTGGCGCCATCGCTCGGCGCTCGCGGTTCTCATCGCGACACTCTGGCTGCTGACCAATGGTGCTCTGGAGACGAGCGCGGCCACGCCCTATCCGCGATCGATGGCCGCAACCGGCGATTCCATCACCCGGGCGTTCAACACCGGCTTCTTTCCGTATGTCGACAACCCATCAGCGTCGTGGTCGACGGGAACGAACGGCACGGTCCGCAGCCACTACTCTCGAATCCTGCAGGTCCAATCATCGATCGCCGGCCACGCCTACAACGACGCCAAGAGCGGCGCGAAGATGGTCGATCTCGCGGGCCAGATGGCGAGCGCCGCAACGCAACGAGTGGACTACGTCACCGTCCTGATCGGCGGCAACGACATCTGCACGTCCTCCGAATCATCGATGACGAGCGTCGCCGCGTTCCAGTCGCAGCTCATGAACGCGATGAACACGATTACGAGCCATTCGCCATCGACCCGCGTCTACGTCATCAGCATCCCGAACGTCTACAACCTCTGGTCGGTCTTCAAGGATTCGTTCACGGCGCGCACCGTGTGGTCGCTGTTCGGCGTCTGTCAGTCGCTGCTCGCGAATCCCCTCTCGGCCGCCCAGGCCGACGTCGATCGGCGCGCGCGGGTACGCCAGCGAGAGATCGATTTCAACGGCGTCCTGCAGTCTGTTTGTGCGCAGTATGTGCGCTGCCGATACGACGGCGGTGCCGCCTACGGCACGACGTTTCTCGCATCGGATGTCACGTCGCGCGACTTCTTCCACCCATCGGTCGCGGGGCAGGCGAAGCTCGCCGCGGTGACCTGGTCGGCCGGCTACTGGGGTCCCTGAGCGACCGCCCCGTCGACGGACTGGTGGCGATAGAACGGGATCGGATCCGGGGGTAGCGGCGTGTCGCCGCGGATGAGGTCCGCGGCCTTCTCGGCGACCATCATCACGGGCGCGTAGATGTTCGCGTTCGTGACGCGCGGAAACACCGAAGCGTCAACGACGCGGAGGCCGTCGACGCCATGGACGCGCAGGCTCTCCGGATCAACGACCGCCAAGGGATCGACGCCCATGCGGGCGGTACACGACGGATGCAGGGCGGTTTCCGCGTCGCTGGCAACCCAGTCGAGGATCTCCGCGTCGCTCGCCACCACCGGCCCGGGTGAGGTCTCGCCGGCGTCGAACGGCGCCAGCGCCGGCTGGCCGAGGATGTCCCGCGCGACATGGACGGCCGCCAGCCACTCGCGGCGGTCCTGTTCGGTCGAGAGGTAGTGAAACCGCAGAGAGGGATGGACCCGCGGGTTCGTCGAGCGGACGCGGACGCTGCCGCGGGCGTCCGAGTACATCGGGCCGACGTGGACCTGGTACCCGTGGCCGCCCTTCGGGCCGGTCCCGTCGTAGCGGATCGAGAGCGGCAGGAAGTGGAACATCAGATTCGGATACGCGACGTCCTCGTCGCCCCGGACAAAGCCTCCGCCCTCGAAGTGGTTCGTGGCCCCGGGACCGCGGCGGAAGAACAGCCACTGGAACCCGATCCAGGGCCGACGCCACGTCTGGAGGGCCGGCTGCATCGAGACAGGCACCTCGCTTCGATGCTGGATGTACACCTCGAGATGATCCTGGAGGTTCTCGCCGACTCCCGGCAGGTCGACCACGGGCTCGATGCCGAGCTCCTTCAGGTGATCGCCATCACCGATCCCGGACAGCTGGAGCAGCTGCGGCGAGTTGATGGCGCCGCCGCAGAGGATGACCTCGCCGGCCTCGACCCGGTGGCGGGTGGGGCCCGCGAGGTACTCCACGCCCGTGACGCGGCGGCCGTCGAACGTGAGCGCCGAGGCGAGCACGGAGGTCCGGACCTCGAGATTCCGGCGGCCCATCGCGGGATTCAGGTAGGCCGTTGCCGCCGAGAGCCGTCGCCCGCGATGGATGTTGCGGTCGAACTTCCCGAAGCCCTCCTGGCGGAACCCGTTGACGTCGTCCGTCAGGGGATAGCCGGCCTGGGTCGCGGCCTCGAAGAAGGCGCCGAAGAGCGGGTTGGTCGCGGGTCCACGCTCCAGGACGAGCGGACCACCATGGCCGCGGAACGGATCGTCGGGCGCCGCAGCGAGGCAGTCCTCCAGCCGCTTGAAGTACGGCAGGCAGTGGGCGTAGTCCCAGGCCGTCATGCCCGGCTCGGCCGCCCAGCCATCGAAGTCGAGGGGGTTGCCACGCTGGAAGATCATCCCGTTGATCGACGAAGAGCCGCCCAGGATCTTGCCGCGAGCGTGGTAGATCCGGCGGTCATGCAAGAACGGCTCGGGCTCCGAGCGATAGCCCCAGTCGTAGAACGGGCTCCCAATCGGGAACGCGAGCGCGGCCGGCATGTGGGCGAAGACGTCGAATCGCCAGTCGGGCCGGCCGGCCTCGAGGACGAGGACGCGGGTGCCGGGATCCTCGCTCAGCCGGTTGGCCAGCACGCAACCAGCGGAGCCCCCGCCCACGAGCACGAAGTCGTAGCGATCGACCATCGGCCGATCCTACCCCGCGCCGTCCTCCGGTTTCGGGCTCTCGGTCAGGACCCGGACAGTGAGCCGATGTCTGCCCGGCCCGGCCGCGTCGGCGACGAGTCGGTACGCCAACTCCCGCGGGCGGCCATCCTCGAAGTTGAAGCGCAGCGTCGAGGCGATCGCGCGGTGCGTGACGAACTGCATCCACAGCCGGGCGATGTCGTCTCGGATGGTGGGACCGTTCGGATTGCTGAAATCCTCGATCGGGTGGCCGACCATCCGGTGGGCCGGCAGCTCGGCGATTGCGGCGAGCCCGCGGCTGACCTCGATGAAGCGGCGCTGGTCGTCGAGGATGGCCCAGGCGTCTTCATGCTCGTCGTCGATCGGGTCGACGCCCAGGTTGCCCGTCCGGAAGACGTACCAGATCGGCGGTCCCTCGCCGTGCCGGGCCAGGTCCGACTGGATCACGACGATCGCCGCCGGGTAGCGGACGCGCAGCTCGAACTGGAGGGCCTCGGGGCTCGGGGTCGCAGGACGGCTGTCCCACGCGTGGCGAACGAACGCCCCGAACTCGCGATCGCGCGACGGAAAGGTACGGAGCCTGATTTCCTCGGTCACGCGATATTCGCGCCCCAGCGGGCCACGGTGCCCAGGCGAAAGCCCTCCAGCGGTCAGGGCGGGCAGCGTCGGCCTGGAGCGAAGTCACGTCAATAGGGATTTGTGCGGGGCCCATCGGAAGCTCGGGCCATTCGTGGCTGACCGGCAGCGACCCTGGCCGGGTCGTCCTCAGCCGCGCCGGAAGTGGAGCTGGAGCTCCATGACGCCGTGGTCCTCGACCGAGAGGACCGCGAACGAGGATGGACCCTGGAAGCCGTAGTCGGCGAACACGATGGTCGTCGAGCCGCTCACGGTGACGAGGCTCCCGGAGCGCTCCGCCTGGAGCGAGACCTGGACGGCCTTCGTGACGCCGTACAAGGTCAGGTCACCGCTGGCGGTCGCGCCGATCGCGGCGCAGTCCGCCGGCAACGTCGTCAGCTGGATCGGCGAGGTCAGCTTGAACGTCGCCGTCGGGAACGACGACGTCTGGATGCCCTGACGGCTGAGCTGGCCGTCGCGGCGGGAGTCGTCGCACTGCAGCGTCGTGAGGTCCGCGCCGACCTGGACGTCCGTGATGGAGCTGCCTGCGAGCGTCATTGAGCCCGTCACGTTCGGCGTCCGGCCGACGGCGGTATTCGCCCCGATCCCGGCGAGCTGCTCCTTGACCCGGTAGCCGACGAAGGAGTCCGAGAAGTCGCTGAACGAGCCGATCGGGGGATCGACCATCCACGTGCCGTCGAGCGTGCCCGACGAACCGGACGACGTCGGCGTGCAGGACGCCGTGGGGAGGGTCAGGCCGCCGAACGCACCCGGCGCTGCACTGGCGGCGCCGACGGGCGCGGGTCCCGCCTCTCGCAGGAACAGGTACCAGAGGCCGGCGCCGCCGACCACGAGCACGGCCACGAGCGCGACGGCGAGGACAGCGGTCATCGGGGAGCGACGAACCATCCGGGACACCCTAGGTCGACGCGGGCGAGGCCGCCGGCAGGTGGACCTCGAATCGCGCGCCACCGCCCTCCGGACTGGTCGCGTCGATCGAGCCCGCGTGCTGCTCGGCGATCCACTTCGCAATCGAGAGCCCGAGGCCGGTTCCGCCGGCCGGAGCCCCGGCGGCACGCCCTGCGGCGAGCGAGGGCTCGCAGGCGGGCCGAGAGCTCCTCGAACGCGAAGGGCTTCACGAGGTAATCGTCCGCGCCGGCATCGAGACCGGTCACCCGATCATTGACCGTGTCGCGGGCCGTCAGCATCAGGATGGCCATCTCACCGCCGGCCTTGCGGACGCGACGGGCGACCTCGAGGCCCGAGATGTCCGGCAGCCCGACATCGAGGACGACGACCTCGATCCCGGCCGCCGAGTTGGCAATCCCAACCCCGGTTTCGCCGTCATGGGCGACCTCGACCACGTGACGGTCGTCCTCCAGCAGGCGACGCAGGACGCGCGCGAGTCGCTGGTCGTCCTCGACGAGGAGCAGGTGCATGGCGTTGCTCGATTCTCCAGGCTACGGAGCGACCGTGATGTCGTTCGCGGTCGGGCCGGTGACGGTGGGACTGGCGCAGGGAGTCGGTGCTCCGAGGCGCACGATCACGGTCCCGCCTGTCTTCACGTCGCTCGACGACGCGCTCGATTGCGGATGGTAGGTGGTGGTCCCGGTCATAGCGATCGCCAACTGCTTCCACTTCATGACCTGTCTCCTTGGGATGGGGCGGCGGCCGAGTGGCCGTGCGGATCGCCTGGGTCAGGCCGTTGCCGCGGAGTGCGCGGCCTGGATGAGGTCGGCGGCCGCCGAGATCGGGATCGCGAACCCGAGGCCTTCGGCGCTGCTCGCGACGGCGGTGTCGATGCCGAGGACGTTGCCGGCGCTGTCGAGGAGCGGCCCGCCGCTGTTGCCGGGGTTAATCGCGGCGTCGGTCTGGATGAGCCCGTGGAGCGAGACCTGGCTGCGGGTTGCCTGATCAGAGACGGTGATGTCGCGATTGAGTCCCGAGACGATGCCCTTGGTGACGGTCTCGGTGTAGGTGCCGAGCGGGCTGCCGATCGCGATCGCGACCTGGCCAACCTGGATCGCGGCGGAGTCGCCGATGGTCGCCGCGGCGAGACCGGTCGCGTTGATCTTGATCAGCGAGAGGTCCGTCGTGCTCGAGGTCCGGATGAGCGTGGCCGGGAGCTCGTGGCCGTCGGCCAGCTTGACGGTCAGGCTCGTGCTGCCGGCGACGACGTGATGATTCGTGAGGATGTAGCCGTCGGAGGTGAGGATCACGCCGGAACCGACGCCGGTCGTCGGTACCTGGAACGGCGAGAAGCCGCCGGCCGAGAGGCCGTCCGCCGTGATCGTGACGACCGACGCCCTGGCATTCGCTACGACGGTCGTGATGTCCTCGACGATCGCGGGCGCCGCGGAGGCGGAGGTTCCTGTGGTCAGTGCGTTCGGAGTCTGGGAGGCGGTGGCCGCGGCCGGGTTGCCCAAGCCGCCTTCGATGAGGGCCACGGTGCCTGCGGATGCCAGTACGGCGGACAGCAAACTGGTGGCGAGGAGGCCGGTGAGCCCCAGGCCGCCTGCTCGGGGCGACCGAGGGGCCGGCTGGAACACCGGTTCGTCGAGCTGGGGAGGAGGAGCCAACTCGTCGTCGGTGATGAAAGGACCGGTGTTCATGCTGTCCATGAAAGGGCCGGCGGCTGAGAGGTTCGTGAGAATTCGGGCGACTCGATGGCAACCTTTCGAGTGGCGCCGGGCCCTCGTGCGGGCAGGACGCCCACGAGGACCTACACGATGTCACCCGCAGCGACCGGCCAGACGCGCGGGAGCGGCACTCGGCCGCCGACCCGCGAGTGGGAGGCGGGGCCGGCGGATCGCGACACGGACGTCATCTCGGTCAGCCCGCCGCGGGGTACAGGACGCCCGCGACCGTCGCAAGGGTTGACATCCACACCGCGTCGGTGGACAGCGCGAGGCTGCGAATGCCACGGCTGCGCGGGGCCAGCTCCACGAGGGGCCCGGCCAGGAGGTCCGTCATGGGCCTATCCAAGCGACCGTTGCTGCGAGAAGCGTGAGAATGGTCGGCCACGCCGGGCCCCGTGCGGACCCAGCCGGAGGCTCCTGGCCGCGCTCGCGGGCGGCCGGTGGACCGCTGGGATCAGCCTTCGAGGACGGTCTTCAGCCTTCGAGGACGGTCTTGAGGCGCTCGAGGGCGTTGACCTCGGCGTCCATCGTCTTCTGGACAGCGCCGGTCATCAGCAGGGCCTTCCAGCCCGAGAGTTGAGCGTCCAGGGAGAACGTCACCTTCGTGCCGCCGTCGGCCTCGGCGAATTGGAACTCACCCGTCGGGCGGACGGGTCCGGCAATGGCCTTGAAGGCCATCCGCCGGCCGGGCTCGACCGCGGTCACCTCGTAGTCCGCCGCCACGCGGCGGCCACCCGGGCCTTTCACGCCCTGCCTGTACACGGCACCGACGCCCGTCCCCGAGACGTGCTCGGTATCGATTACGCCCGGGCGCCATTTTGGCCCATTCATCCCATCGGTGACGAATGCGAACACGGCATCGACGGGCCGCTTGATCGTGACGGTGCGCTCTGCCGACGGCATCAGGCCCTCCTCAGGGATAGGGCCACAGGATAGCCAGGCCGGCGTTGCGCGGCGGGCATCGGCTCCGCGAAGACGCCGCCATATCGCCGCGGCCTGGGCCGAGCGACCTACTGGCGGACGCAGCGACAGGACGGCGCGGGTCAGTCGATGGTCGCGAGGTAGCGGAGCAGCGGCGTCGCGATCGCGAACGACTCGGCGATGACCGCCGGTAGGTCCGGGCTCATTGCCTCGGCGTCGGAGAGGCGCCGCCCGAAGGTCACGTTCTTCTTCCGCAGGAGGTCCGCAGCCGAGTGGTCCGCCGGGTAGCCGGGCGGTACCCGCTTGAGCGACTCACCGTCGTCGCCGACCGTGCCGAACGCGTCCCGGAATGCCGGCGCCTCGACGATCCGGCGGAAGCTGTCGTAGTCCTCGACGATCCGGTCCCGAAACGCACGCAGCCAGCTCGGTTCGGGATGCCAGATGCCGCCGCCGACGTAGATCTCGCCGGGCTGGAGGTGGAAGTAGCCGCCGCTTGCGTGGACGTTCTCGGCGTGGGATCGGCCGGTCGCGCCGTCCCGGTCTCCGGCGTCGTCCCGGTCGCCCGCCCAGCCGAAGCTCGCCGACACCGCCGTCTTGTACGGCGACTTGTCCTTCGAGAAGCGAACGTCGCGATAGATCCGGAATGGCGACCGAGCCGGATCGGCCAGCAGCGGGATCCCGCGCGCGTGAAAGAGCTCGTCGAGCGCCACGCAGAGGGCCTCCAGCGGCTGCTTCAGGAGTCTCTCGTACTCGGCTTGCCGGGGCTGAAACCACGCCCGATCGTTGTTCTGGCTCAGCTCGGCGAGGAAGTCGACCGCTTCGGGCTGGAACCCGGCGAATGCGGTTGAAACGGCCATCTCGATCCTCCCGGTTGCCTGGCGCCACGGTGGGTGCCCGGCCTTCGATCCTACGGCGAGAAGCTTGGCACCGCGTTAATCGGACCGCCGTGACTGGGGTTGCTTCACAGGAGCTCCAGCGGTGCCGCGGCGCCGCTGCCGGACGCGGCGACGCCAGCCCCGTCGGATGAGCCGCCGTCGAGCGCCGTCCGGAGCGAGCGGTACGAATCGCGAAGGAGGCCTCCAACCTCGGGCCAATAGCCGACGCCGCGTCCAGTCGGCCCGTCAGGGTCGGCGGTGGCCCCGCGGTCGCGAACCTCGGCGGCGAGACCACGCAGCCGGCCGGCCTCCGCAACCACGCGCTCCGGCACCGAGTACAGGGCGGAATACAGGGCCGTGATCGCGTCGCCGGCCGCGCTCCCCGCCGCGAGGCCGATCTCGCGGCGCACGACCCACCAGCGCAGCTCTCGCCGCGCGACCTCGTCGATGTCGATCGTCGGCGGCAGCCCGAGAAGGCGGTAGCCGCGCGCGATCTCCGGTGCGTAGCGGTCGTAGTCGCGGGTGGCGCGGCCGAATCTGACAGCCGGCCAGGCAAGCCAGAACGCCGCCACGATGGCCCGGAGCCACCCGACGCGAGCCTGCTCGCGGTTCGCCCGGATCAACAGGCGGAACAGCCGCGGGCCCTGGCGGCGGTAGTAGGCCTGCCACATCGCGAGCTCGACGGCGGCGAGGCGATCCGGATTGAACTGGCGGCCCCAGGCGGGGACCCGAACGTTCATCAGGACGGAGTCTGCACCATCATGGAGCGATGCAGCTGTCCCCCGAGGACGCTCGCCGCCGAGCCGGAGTGGCCGATCATGGCGTCCTCGCGACCCTCCACCCGAGCCGCGGTGTCGACACGGTTCCGGCCGCGTTCGTGATCGACGGCGACGTCGTCGCGATCCCGGTCGATCAGGTCAAGCCGAAGGCGTCGACGGAGCTCCGACGAATCCGGAACCTCGATGCCGACCCGCGGGCGTCGCTGCTCTGCGAGCACTGGGACGCCATCGACTGGTCGCGGCTTTGGTGGGTCCGGCTCTCGCTCCGGAAGTCCAGGGAAAGTGCGGACATCGTCGACAAGCTGGAGGCCGGGCTGCGCCACCGTTACCCGCAGTACGGAACCGCGCCGTTCGCCCGGATCCTGACGTTCCGGATCGTGGACATCACTGGCTGGTCGGCGAGCTAGCGCCCCGCGGTGCGTCGGGGCGACGCCATTTCTCCGCGGAGGCCCAGGGCGGCCGAATCGAGCGCTAGCCTGCTCAGCGGAATTACAGGGCGCGCGTATTCTGCCCTCGGTCGCCAATCGAGCGCGACCGCCGGCATGGCGGGGGGTTAACGCAGTTGTCTTTACGCGAACGGGCTGAGCGAATCCAGCGGGCCGCCGACGTGGCGGCCGCCGACGTGGCGGTCGCGAGGATTCCCGAGCCGCCAGTCGTCCCGAAGGGCGGTGGCCGGCTGCCGGCGCGCGACGACCTCCTCGCCGAGATCCGGCGACGCCTCCAGGAGGAGGTCATCCAGTCGTTCGAGTCGCTGATCGACGCCGCCGATCAGCCGGCCGAGGTTCGGAACCGGATCGTCAGGGTCGTCGACCGGATCATCGTCGAGCAGGCGTTCTCGGTTACGAGAGACGAGCGGCTGGCCCTCGTGGAAGAGGTCGTCCAAGAGATCACGGGCTACGGCCCCATCGAGCCGTTCCTCAACGACGACACCGTCACCGAGGTCATGGTCAACGGCCCGAAGAGCGTCTACATCGAGCGCGCCGGCAAGCTCATCCACACCGACGCGGTCTTCCTGAACAACGAGCACGTCAAGCGGATCATCGACCGGATCATCGCGCCGCTCGGCCGCCATATCGACGACACCAGCCCCCGCGTCGACGCCCGGCTGCCGGACGGTTCGCGGGTGAATGCCGTGATCGAGCCGCTCTCGCTGATCGGGCCGATCATCACCGTCCGGAAATTCTCGAAGAAGCCATACACCGTCAACGACCTCATCGACAAGGGCACCGCGAGCCCCGAGATGTTCGACTTCCTCCGGGCCTGCGTCGAGGCAAGACTGAACATCTTCGTGTCCGGTGGCACGGGCTCCGGCAAGACGACTCTCCTCAACGTGATCTCGTCGTTCATCCCCGAGGAGGACCGGATCGTCACGATCGAGGACGCCGCCGAGCTCCAGCTCCGGCAGGAGCATGTCGTCACGCTCGAAGCCCGCCCGGCGAACATCGAGGGCGCGGGCGAGATCACGATTCGCGACCTGCTGCGGAATGCCATGCACATGCGGCCCGACCGGGTCATCGTCGGCGAGTGCCGCTCCGGCGAGGCACTCGACATGATCCAGGCCATGACGAGCGGCCACGATGGCTCGCTCTCGACC
>JBBQTO010000067.1:0-11291 GCA_038234575.1 Candidatus Limnocylindrales bacterium | reverse complement strand
GATGGGCGGATCAAGCGGCTCAACACCGCCCGCGAGTGGCTCAAGAACCCCGCGCTCCGGCGCCGCTACGACGCGGCGATCTCGACCGATCGACCTCGTGACGCTGCCGGACCGCCCCGGGCGACGTTCGGGATCCACGCGAACCAGGTCCGGGAGTTCCTGACCGAGGTTCGAGCCCTCGATCCGTATCGTGCGCAGCAGGTCTGGGACGGTCGGGCGGTCGCGCACGCCCGGGGCTATTCGAAGGCGCGCCAGGCCGCACTGGACGCGGCGAGCGGGCGGCGCCAGGACGAGTTCCTTCTCGCCCGGGAAGCCGCGTCCGTCATCGCCCGAGGCCAGCTCGGCGACACGCTCCTCACCGAACGGGTTCTCGACATCGTCGCGGACGTGGCCGGCGCGATCGCGATCCGCGACCTCATCTCGCGCCGGGATTTCGAGCTGCTGCTCCTGCCCTGGACGTGGCGTGGTGAGCCGGTCGCCGTTCCCCCGCCCGATCTCGCGAGGCCGAGCACCGTTGCGCTGGCGGGCGCCGCTGGTGTCCAGGCAGCTGCCATCGTCGCGGCGCCGGCCTCCGTGGTCGCTCCGCTGCCTTTAGCTCCGGCGCCTTCGACTGCCGTTGAGGCTTCGTCGGCCGCAACCACGCCGCGGACGAGATCCGCGCCCGCCCGGCGCCGACCCGTTGGCACGTTGATCCCTATGCCCGCCGTCCTCGCGCTCATCGCGGTGATCGCCGTCGGAAGCGGGATCGCGTTGCTGAACCCGTTCGCACGGGGAGGCGCGGGTGCCGGCGACACGGATGTGCCGCGTTCGACCCCTGGGGGCGTCGCGGTCGTACCAGCCGGATCGACGACCAGCCCGGTGTCGCCGTCGCTCGTCGAAAGCGCTCCGCCGACGCCGACGATCGGACCGAGTGTCACCACGGGCCCCGTCGCCCCGACCCCCGGGCAGTTCCCAACCCCGGTGCCATTGCCCACGCCTGCGACCTCGTTCGGTCCACGGCCTACCCCGCGCCCGACACCGACGCCCACGCCAACACCGGTCCCCACGCCGACCCCGAGTCCGACTCCCGCTCCCACCCCGACCCCGGTCCCGACGCCCACGCCTCCGGTGATGTGCACGGTCCCCAGCCTGATCAACGTGCAGAGCAGCGCGGTGCAGTCGCATTGGATGAACGCCGGCTTCACGGGGACCGTGACCTTCGACCCGCCGGTCCCCCCGGGCTACAAGATCGCCTGGCAGAGCCTGACCGTCGGCACGTCCGAGCTCTGCTCGAGCGGGATCACGGTTCGAAGCACGGCACCCTGATTCCGCGGCCGGCCCGTCGCTCACGAGACCGTTGGAGCGAACAAGGGGTTACGACTCCTAGACCCGATGATCCCGGGGCTATCCCAGATAATTCTGACGATCTGGGAGTACGAGCCCGAGGTGTAGTGTCACGACCGTGATTGGCGAATCAGATCGATCGATCAGAACGGCCGTCTTCAGCTGGCTCACGGAGCAACGCGAGCTACATGGCGAAATTCTGCCACGCAGGTCCCTTGAAGCGTTCACTCTGAATGGAGTCCCACTTCCTCTTGTAGGACCTTCTGGAATTTGGAAACCCGCGATCTGCGAGCTTCCAATCTCGATCACCTCGATCCTGGACGGTCCCTATTCGGATCGTTACGACGAGTCCGCCGGCAAGTTGCGTTACGCATATCGAGGGACTGATCCTCAACATCGCGACAACACAGGTCTGCGTCGCGCATGGATTGAGAGGATTCCGCTGGTTTACTTTCGCGCGATCGAGCCTGGGCGCTACGTCGCTATGTACCCCGTCTTTATCGTCGCCGACGATCCCGGAGGCCTGTTCTTTTCCGTCCAGGTTGACGATCTGAGCGCTGCGGTGGACCAGCGCGCGTGGGCCGGGGTCGGCGTGGCTGAGGAACCCGAGCCTCGGCGTGCCTATGTGACGGCAACGGTGCAGCGCCGCGTCCACCAGGTCGCCTTCCGCGAACGTGTTCTCAGGGCATATGCAGAGCGCTGTGCGTTGTGCCGACTCCGCCACATTGAGCTGCTCGACGCCGCGCATATCACCCCTGATCGCCATTTCGAAGGCGATCCCGTCGTGAGCAACGGCCTCGCTCTATGCAAGCTGCACCATGCAGCCTTCGATCAGTTCTTCTTTACCGTCCGCCCCGACTACGTGGTCGAGGTCCGGCCCTCGATCCTGGAAGAAACAGACGGCCCAATGTTGATAGTGGGCCTCCAGCAGATTGACGGACAACTGATCCACCTGCCGCGACGGCAAGTCGACCTTCCGGATCCCGCACGGCTGCAGGGTCGGTACGAGGAATTCGCTAAAGCGGCTGCGGCTCACGCCTAGCCTCAGTCCAACACTTGGGCTCGCGCGGTAGCGCCCAGGCTCGCGGTCGCGTGACCAGGGTTCAGCCCGTGCGCGATCGCGGTTGCGGCGATCAGCCCTTCGAGCATGCGGAGGCTGTTCGACCGCCGCAGACGTCCCTAGCGTTCGGCGACGGCGCGACCGTCGGGCAGATCCGCAAAGGCGTCGAGCAATCGGCGAACATGTCGATCCTCGGTTGCGCGGTCGACGAACAGCTCGGCCCGGGCTACCGTCGCGCCACCAGCGGCGATCAAGGAGCAAGTCCCTAGGGGCAATTTGGTCCAGGCGTTCACGGCAGCGCCGCCCCGCAGTGCGGACAGAAGTTGGCCGACTTGGCGACCGCGTAACCGCACGAGGGGCACCGAGGTCGCTGGCTGCTGGTCTTCGGATTCCACGGCTGAACGTCGGTATGGAAGATGCCGGTTCCCGGCAGTCCGACCGTAGTGCGGACACCCTTCCCGCTGATCGTCTTCGAGAAGCCACGTGGACCGACGGAAAGGCTCGGCCAGGATCGCGAGAGGTTGATCCGGATACCGGGTGCGATGCGGATCCGGCGGAACAAGCGCCATCCCATCGAGGATTCCTCAGTCCGCGAGGCCCGAACCCACGTCCGGTGCCTGGTTCTTCCAGTAGGCGTGGACATCGAGCAGGCCAGCACCTCAAGCCACGACGAAACGGACGCGGAGAGGTCGGGCATGCGAATCGCTGCATCCGCGAGGGGCCCGACCGACGAGCTCCCGAACGCGAGGATGTCCTCGCGCAGTTCGATTCGCTCACCGGCCTCGCATCGTTCGAACCTGGCGATGAGCGCCTCGAGCGACTTACCTGGCATGTCGATCGTCGAGCGTGTCATCCATTCCGTGCCTCTTCTTGCTTGGTCCTGACGAACTCAGCGACCTCGAGGAGCGCGGCGCGCACCTCGGCGTGCGGGTGGCGTCGCCAGCGCGCCGAGTGGATTCCGTCCCGTCGCGCCAATTGGGCCATCAGACTGCGGGCGAGCGCACCCGTAGCCTCGGTATTCCGTCAAAGTCGCGGACATTTCGCGTCACCAGGATGAGCCCGTGCTCGATCGCGGTCGCGGCGATCAGCGCGTCGGGCAGGCGAACGCTCTTCGAGCGCCGCAGGCGACCCGCGCGTTCGGCGATCGCGCGATCGACGGGCAGCTCGGCGAAGGCGTCGAGTAACCGGCGAACCCTTCGCTCCTCGGTTGCTCGGCCGGCGAACAGCTCGGCTCGGGTGACCGTCGACACATGGCCTTCATCGCCCCCGACTTCGAACCTGCGATGGCCCCGCAGATGGTCGACGAGGACGTCGCTATCGACCAGGATTCTCGCCACGGTCCCACTCGTCCCGACTTGGCCCCTCCAGCTCGGGAAGCGTGCCGAACGTCTCGTCCAGCACCGCGGCCAGGTCCGGCGACTCTTCCACGAGGTACGCGTCGACGGCGTCGCGGATCATCCGAGCCAGCGGCACTCCCAGCTTCCGCCCGCGAGCGTCCAGCTGGCGCCGCTGTTGGTCCGTCAGGTAGATCTGCGTCCGTGTCGCTGCCATATACAGCGCAGTATACAGCAGTTAGCGCTGATTCCACCCTCGACAAACTCAACCTGCGCTCCTCGCTCGATGTGTTCCGTCGGGTCCGGCAGGTAAGGGCGATCGTGCTCTCGGCGTCGAGGCCAGCGTCGCGGAGGAGGCAAGCGACGACCGTTCCGGTCCGACCGAGCCCGCCGCGACGGCGACGGCGACCCCGCGTCCTGCCGAAAGCCAGCCGCGGACGACGTCGAGGCCCGCGGCCAGCGCGGCCGGGTCCGGTGGGGCCGTCATGTCCTCGATCGGCAGTCGGCTCACGGTCTGTTCAGCCGACACGAACTTCGCCCGGTTTCGCGAGATCCGCTGGGAGAACCCGCTGGCCTCGAGCTGATCGGTCACCTCGAGGCGGTAGCATGTCGCGGTCCACGCGCTGATCGTCAAGGGGGAACAAAACCTGTGATCTCACGACCACGACTGGCTGTCGGCGGATGCCTGTCGGCAATCCTGGTTTCGATCGTCGCGTGCGGCGGCGGCACCGCAACAACCGAGCCAACGGCAACGCCCACGGCCGCCCCGACTTCGGCGGCGACGACGCTGTCGATCGCGACTGTCCCGCCGGGGCCTGGCACGACGGCCGGCACCGGCGCCCTTGACCCCTCGACGATCGTCACAACCGAGATGGCGGCGTCGATCATCGGCGGCACGGTGACCAAGACCGACAGCCCCCTCGGCGGCCCCGGGATGGGCGTCGTCCTGTACTCGAACGCGGCTGGCGACAGCATCACGGTGCTCGTGGAGCAGGTGCCGCCCGGCGTCGGAAACGCGATTCTCCAGGCAGCGATCCAGACAGCCGGAGCCCCGGGCACGCTCGAGGCGATCTCCGGACTCGGTGACGTCGCCGGCAAGGCCGTGACCTCGAACGAGGCGACTGTCGCCTTCGTGAAAGGCGCCAACCTCGTGTTGATCGCCGCGACCTCCTCGACCGTGACCGGCGCGGCACTGGAGCCCAAGGTCGAATCGGTTGCCCAGCAGGTGGCCGGAAGGCTCTAGTTGGGGGCGGACAGCACGTAGACTCGGGCCGTGGTCACGTGCCCGAATTGCGGAACGGCCAACCCCGAAGCCGCACGTTTCTGCATGTCCTGCGGCCAGGCGCTGGCCGCACCCGGGCCGAGCCGCGAGGCCCGCAAGGTCGTCACGGTGGTGTTCGCCGACATCACCGGGTCGACCGGCCTCGGCGAGCGCCTGGATCCGGAATCCCTCCGGGCGATCATGGGCCGCTGGTTCGAGGCCATGCGCGAGGTCCTCGAGGAGCACGGCGGGACCGTCGAGAAGTTCATTGGTGACGCCGTCGTCGCCGTGTTCGGCGTCCCGGTCCTCCACGAGGACGACGCGCTGCGGGCGGTGCGAGCAGCGGCCGGGATGCAGGCGGCGCTGGCCAAGCTGAACGAGTCGCTCGCCAGCGAGCGCAACCTCGAGATCGCGATGCGGGTGGGCGTCAACACCGGTGAGGTCGTCGTCGGCGATGCTCGGGCTGGCGGGAGCCGCGCCACTGCGACGCCGTGAACGTCGCGGCGCGCCTTCAGCAAGCCGCGGAGCCGGGTGAGACGCTGCTTGGTGACTCCACCTGGCGCCTCGTCCGCGACGCGGTCGTCACCCGCGAGCCGCGCGACGTCCAGGTCAAGGGTCGCGAGGAGCCGGTCATCGTCCGGAGCCTCGTCGATGTCGACCAGGGCGCCGAGGCCATTCATCGCCGGGTCGGTGGTCCGATGGTCGGCCGAGATCGGGAGCTCGGAATTCTCCGAGCCGCCTACGAGCGGGCTGTCATCGAAGAGCGCTGCGTCTCCGTCACCGTGCTCGGGTCCGCAGGCGTGGGCAAGAGCCGTCTCGTCTACGAATTCCTCGCCGGGACCCGGGCGAGCTCGGCCGTCCTCCGGGGCCGCTGCCTGCCCTACGGCCAGGGCATCGCCTGGTACCCGGTTTCGGAGCTCCTTCGGTCGGCCGTCGGGCTCGACGACGATGCCGACCCGGTGCTCGTGATCGACCGGCTGCGCGAGCGGCTCGCGGGCGTGACCGACGCGGAAACCATCCTGGCGCGACTGGCGGTGCCACTCGGGATCAGTGCCGAGCCGGCACCCATCGAGGAGCTCTTCTGGGCGTTCCGACGGCTCCTCGAGCGCCTGGCCACGAGCGGACCCGTCGTGCTCGTGATCGATGACCTGCAATGGGCCGAGTCGACGCTCCTCGACCTCGTCGAGCACCTCGCCGAGTGGGTCCACGGCGTGCCGCTCTTCCTGCTCGCGATGGCCCGACCCGAGCTCCTCGACCTCCGGGCGGGGTGGGGCGGCGGCAAGCCGGACGCGACGACCTTCCTCTTGGAGCCGCTCCCGGCCAGGGACACGGAGCAGCTGGTGGAGGCGCTGCTCGAAGGCGGGTCGGTGCCGGCGGCGGCGCGGGAGCGAATCGCGGCGGCGGCCGACGGCAACCCGCTGTACGTGGAGCAGGTCATCGAGATGCTCCTCGACGACGGTCACGTCCGCCGGCTGCCCGATGGCTCGCTCGAGATCGGCGATCTCGAGTCCATCGCGGTCCCGCCCACGATCCAGGCCCTGCTCGCCGCGCGGCTCGACCGGCTGAGCGATCCCGAGCGCCGGACGATCGAACGGGCGGCCGTCGTCGGCAAGGAGTTCGGACAGCGGGAAGTTTTTGAGCTGACCCCTGCCGACGGTCGCGCCGGCGTCTCGACCCAGCTGATGGCGCTCGTTCGCAAGGAGCTCATCCGGCCGGATCGACGGCGGGACGACGGAGGCGAGACCTACCGCTTCCGGCACCTGCTGATCCGCGACGCGGCCTACGACAGCCTGCCGAAGGCGGAGCGGGCCGAGCTCCACGAGCACTTCGCAGACTGGCTCGAGTTGAGTGCCGGCGACCGGATCGCCGACCTGGACGAGATCATGGGCTACCACCTGGACCAGGCCCGGACGTTTCGGATCGCGCTGGGGCCGGAGGATGACCACACGAGAACGCTGGCGTTGCGCGCCGGCCGACGGCTGGCGGCGGCGGGGCGCCGCGCCGCGGATCGAGACGACATCCAGCCGGCGATTCGACTCCTGTCGCAGGCAGAGACGCTGCTCGCAGAGGATCCAGAGGCCCGTTTCGACATCCTGATCCGCCTGGCCGGACTCTCCTTCCAGCAGGACTACACGATGCTCAACCGCGCCGCGGCAGAGGCTGAGCGCGTCGGCGCGGTGATCGGTGAGCTCGCGGTGCTGCGAGCGAAGCTATGGGTCACGAGCGGCCGCTCGATGACCGATCCGGCTTTTGCGATCTCGGACGCGCAAGGCGACGTGGAAGACGCGGCGGCCCGGTTCGCAGCCGCCGATGACGTCGACGGGCTGCTGGACGCGTACGCAGCGATGATCTCGATCGATGTGAGCCTTGCCCACTGGCGAGACGCGGCACATTTTGCCGAGCTCGGCTACGACCGAGCCGCCGCCACCGGGCGCGACGCGCAGCGGGACAATTTCGCGAGCTGGTGGTCGAACGCCCTGATCTGGGGCTCGGCGAACGCAGCAACGAGCCTGGCGACGGTCGAACGGCTCATGGGTACCACGACCCGCCGCCTGACGCGGGCCGCGATGCTGACGTGCACGGCCGTTCTCCGGGCCGTCCTCGGCGATGGCTCGGGCGCCAAGGCCGCGCACGCGGAAGCGATGGCGATCCGTGAGGAGCTGGGCCTCGAGCCCAATGAGTTCCGGCACGCGTACCTGGAGTACGCGCTCGACGATTTCTCCACCGCGGTCCACTTCGCACGAGTCGCGGCTGCGGACCTCGAGCGCCGGGGCGACACAGGCCAGCGCTCGACGATGGTCGGGCTGGAAGCCTGGATTCTCGCCCTCATGGGCGAGGACGACAAGGCTGCCGTCGCTGCCGCCGAATCCCGACGCCTGACCGCGCCGGACGACGCCGTCTCCCAGATCTTGTGGCGCGCCGGCGAGGCCGTCGTGCTGGCCCGTCGAGGCCAGGCCGCCGACGCCGATCGTCTGTCGCTCGAAGGCGTGGCGGTTGCCGCAGACACGGATTCGATGGATGCGGGCACGGCGTGGGAGGCGCGAGCCCTGGTCCTTTCGATCCTTGGCCGAGGCAAGGACGCGGCGGAGGCCGCCGTTCGGGCGCGGGAGCTGTACGTGGCAAAGGGATCCGTGAATGCCCTGCGGCGCGTCGAGGCGATGATCGGCGCGTAGGCCCGCGACCCGGTTGCGAGCCGGATCGTGTCGCTCCGTTGTGACTCCGGCCGGGTAGAACCGCCCTGTCGCTGTCGAGTCGCCAGTGTCATGCTGGAAGCCCGTGACAAGCCCACCTAGCCGCTCGGATGCCCAGCGCGTTGCCAGGGCGTGGTTGGCGATCGCGATCGTCAGCCTCGTGGGCTTTGCCCTGCTGACGGTCGCGATCGCGAGTCATGTCGTGATTCCCGGCGACAAGCAGCTGCTCGACCTGGCGGTGACCTGGACCCCATTCACGCTCGCCTGGAACGTGTTCTCCGAGCTCGGGAACTACCCCATGGTGCCGACCGGCTTCGGGCTCGTGGTCTGGCTCCTGTTCAAGAAGCGAGGGCGAGAGGCCCTCTTGGTGGTCATCCTTTTCGCGGCGGCAACCGGCGGCAGCGAGCTGGTGAAGGCGATCGTGGCGCGTGACCGGCCCCTCGGATCCGCGCCCGGCATTCCGGGGAGCGTGTACAGCTTCCCATCCGGCCACGCCCTCGAGGACGTCATGATCCTGGGGATGATCGCGCTCACGCTGTGGCGCCGGCAACGGGCCATGTGGCTGAAGCTCGGATTCGTGATCCTCGTCGTCGTCTTCGTTGCGGTCGTGGCGATCTCCCGCGTCGCGCTGGACCTCCACTATCCGAGCGACATCCTCGGCGGTGTGCTCGCCGGGCTGGGCATCCTTGGGCTGTATGCGTGGTGGACGCGGCCGGGAGCCCGGGCCGACAAGCCGCCCCTGTGGGGGACCTGATGAGGGACCCGAGGTGACCGCGTCGGGGAACGAGCGGCAGGCGCCCACAACGACCGGCGCCACGAACGCGGACTCGCGAGTGGATACCGGGCCGACCACGCAACACGGACCCCTCGGCAAGGTCGACCCGGCCAATCCAGCCGCGGCGCCGCCCGGCACCGTGCCCCGACCGCCGGTCGCGGTCGCGACCGGAACCGTCGTCGTCGGATTCGCTGGCCTCGTCGCTGCCCTCGTCGTCTTCGGGTCGCTCGCCGACGGCGTGCGCGACCAGGAGGTATTCGCCCTCGACGCGTGGGCGACGCCGTTCCTGCATAGCATCGCTTCGCCCACCACCGATCTGCTCTTCAACACGCTCACGACGATGGGCTCGAGCCTCGTCGTGCTGCCGATCTTCGTGCTCGCTCTGGCGTTGCTGCTCATGCGACGCCGCTATGGCGCCGGGCTCTTCCTGTCCGTGGCACTCGGCGGATCGCTCGTCATCGACGCAGTGATGAAACTGATCTTCCAGCGCCCCCGGCCGAAGCTCGACTACGCCGCGGTCCTACCGGACTACAGCTTCCCCAGCGGCCACTCGATGAACGGCGTCGTGTTCTACGTGTCGATCGCGCTCATCCTGTGGTCCGTCTTCGGGCGGCGGGTCGGCGTGCCGGCGATCCTGATCGCCGCGCTGCTCGCGTTCGGGATCGGCGTGAGCCGGATCTTTCTCGGCTACCACTACCTGACGGATGTCATGGGCGGCTGGCTCGCCGGCGTCGTCTGGCTGCTGGTCGTCGGCGCGGCATTCAGGGCGCGTCCGAAGCTGTGGCGCTGGGGCTACGTCGAGCCGACGGCGGTCGCGCCGACCGTGGTCGAGCCGCCCGTGGTCGAACCGCCCGCCACTCCGCCGCCTTCGGGCAAGGGCCCGGCGAGCGGATGACCACCGCGCTCGTCATCGGTCGCAAGCGACCCGGTCGGCCCATTAGCAAGGCCGTTCGCGACACGCAGCGCAAGCTCGAAGCCGCCGGCTGGACCGTCGAGAGCTCCGTCGTCAAGAAGAAGAGCAAGCTCCGTCGCGAGACGGCAACAGCAGTCGAGGCCGGTGTCGACGTGGTCGTCGCCGTCGGTGGCGATGGCGCGGTGCTGCAGGTCGTCCAGTCACTCGCCGAGAAACCCGTCGCCCTGGGGATCGTCCCGATGGGCACGGGCAACCTCGTCGCCCGCAACCTGGGGATCCATCGGCGGCTCGACCGGGCGGTGGGCGTCATCCTCGAGGGCGAGCGGCGCGTGATCGACCTCGGGCACGTGACCCTCGGAGACACAAAGCGATACTTCTCCGTCGCGTGTGGCGTGGGCTTCGACGCGGAGGTGATGGACAAGACGAATGCGAAAACGAAGCTGCGCTGGGGCAAGATCGCCTACGTCGCGAGCGCGCTCACCCAGAGCGGCAAGCTTCGGAATGTCGACCACAAGATGACCCTCGACGGCATCGAGACGACGATGGAGGCGGCCCAGGTCTTCGTCGCCAATTTCGGTCAGACTGGCCTCGGCGTGGAACCGCGCCTGGAGGTCGAGCCCGACGACGGCGTCCTGGACGTGATCGCCATCCGCGCCTCAGGCCGGCTCTCGGGCCTCGTCTCCGGGATCAAGGCGATCCGCCAGGGCCACGAGGGCGAGACCGCGGACGGTCGGGCGTTCCGGGCCAAGGCGCGGGAGGTCCGGATCGAGACGAAGGAGCCGCGTCTCGTCGAGATCGATGGCAGCGTGGTGGGCAAGACGCCAATCGATGTCTCGGTTCGGCCTGCCGCGCTGACCGTGCTGGTGCCGCGCGCGCAGCCTTAGGGCGTCACCTGGAGCGGGGTCAGAGGGAGGTCCTCCACGACCGTCAGGTCGATATGCCCGTCCTCGCCGTTGGATGCGTCCCTTCGGGTCGCCTTCTCGAGCCGGATACGGGCGCTGGGGCCGTCGAGCGTGAGCAGGGCCAGGATGTTGCCGAAATAGGGACCGGCGGGATGGTGCCACTTGATCGGCACGGGCGGGACGCGCGTCAGGCGATCCAGCATCCGGACGATCTGTTCGGCTTTCCTGCTCCAGCCGACGCGAAACACGAGCTGCATCAGGCGCGGGAGCGTGTTGTGAATCGGTGAGCACGTGATCTGGTAGACGCGGGTCGGGGGCGGGGCCGGGTACTCGGCCTCGGCCACGTACGTGTGGTGGACGTCGCCCGAGAGGACGCAGATCGTGGCCGGGCCGGGCCGGCCATCCGCGCCGCGGCCCACTCGCTCGAAGAGCGCCGCCAGCCGATCGAAGGAGTGCCGGAACGCGGCCCAATGCTCAAGGTCCACGGCCCGTCGGACCCACTCGGCCATCCGTCCCATGATCCGGCCGCGGG
>JBBQTO010000066.1:0-11455 GCA_038234575.1 Candidatus Limnocylindrales bacterium | reverse complement strand
ATCCCCGCTCGGGTCTCGCGTCAGCCGTGAGAGGAGTCCGGTTTCGGGTCGTTGCTACTCGTATGCTGTCGCGGCCTTCCCGCGACGTTGGGCGGGCGCAGCATACGCAAAACAAACGATCCTGCCTAGTCCCGATTTCCGGAACGGATTGTACTCGATAACGCGTTCGAACCCCTGTTCGACGGCTTACTCGGAATCGCCGGTCGTCCAGTCCCGCGACCGCTCGACGGCGCGATGCCAGCCGCGCAGCAGCCTTGCGCGCCGGTCGGCCGCCATCGATGGCTCGAACCGACGATCGAGCTGCCAGTTGGCCTCGATCTCCGCGGGGTCGTGCCAGTAGCCAACCGCGAGCCCGGCGAGGTAGGCCGCGCCGAGCGCGGTCGTCTCTGCGACCGTCGGGCGCTCGACGACGACGTCAAGGATGTCGGCCTGAAAGCCGAGGAGGAGGTCGTTCGCGGCCGCTCCCCCATCGACCCGCAACGTGGCGAGTCGCGCTCCCGAGTCACGCTCCATGGCGTCGAGGACGTCGCGGACCTGGTACGCGATCGCCTCCAGCGTTGCCCGAGCGATCTCGGCGATGCCGGTTCCGCGCGTCAGACCGACGATCGCGCCCCGGGCGTGCGGGTCCCAGTACGGCGCCCCGAGCCCGGTGAATGCCGGCACGAGGTAGACGTCGCCGGTGTCGTCCACGCGAGTGGCAAGTGCCTCGACCTCCGCCGCCGCAGCGATCGCGCCAAGCCCATCCCTGAGCCACTCAACGGCGGAACCTGCGGAAAACACCGAGCCTTCGAGCGCATACGTCACGGGGCCGTCTGCGCCGAGCTGCCAGGCGATCGTCGTGAGGAGCCCGTGGGCCGACGCGACCGGCTGCTCGCCGGTATTCATGAGGAGGAACGCGCCCGTGCCGTAAGTGTTCTTCGCCTGCCCGACGCGGAAGCAGGCCTGGCCAAATGTCGCCGCTTGCTGGTCGCCGGCCATCGCCGTGATCGGCATCGGGCGCCCGAAGATCGACGCGTCCGTCTCGCCGAACGTCCCCGACGTCGCAACGACGTCCGGGAGGACCGCCCGCGGCACGCCGATGAGGGCCAGCAGCTCGTCGTCCCAGGCGAGCCGGTGGATGTCGAAGAGCAGCGTCCGGCTCGCGTTCGAGACGTCCGTCGCGTGGACGCTGCCCTTGGTCAGTCGCCAGAGGAGGAAGCAGTCAACGGTTCCGAAGGCCAGCTCGCCTCGCTCGGCTCGAGTGCGAAGCCCCGGCGCGGCGTCGAGGATGTGGGCAATCTTGGGGCCCGAGAAATAGGCGTCCAGCGGGAGGCCCGTCCGCTCTCGGAACAGGGATTCGTGCCCGGCGTCGCGGAGTCGCTCGCACGCCGGGGCGGTGATTCGGCTCTGCCATACGATGGCATCCGCGACTGGCTCGCCCGTCGCGCGATCCCAGACGATCGTGGTCTCGCGCTGGTTCGCGATGCCGATCGCCTTGATCCGATCGGCGCCGCCGACCGAGGCGACGACCTCGCGGGCGACACCGATCTGGCTGTCCCAGATCGCCTCCGGGTCGTGGGTGACGTGGCCGGGCGACGGGAACCACTGCTCGAACGGTCGCTGGGCAGTCGCGACCACGTGACCCGCGTGATCGACTGCGATGGCCCGGGACGAGGTGGTTCCCTGGTCGAGCGCCAGGATCAGCGCGTCGTCGGCCACGGCACGCCGTACTCGCGGCGAGCGCCCTCGAGGTACGCCTCCACCTCGTTGCCTTGCCTCGCCGCATCCGAGCCGCGGTCGCGCCCGAGAATCGCGGCTACACGTGGCGCGATCGCCGCACCCCGGTCCGGGAGCAGCTGCGCGAGGCGCATCCGCCGCGCGAGGACATCGTCGATCGTCGCCGCGAGCTCCCGCCGCGCCGCCCAGGCAACCTCGGCCTCGAGCTCGTCGACGCCGGAACCGAGCGGCCGGACCAGGTCTAGCTCGCGCCCCATTGCCAGAACGGCGGACGCCTCCGTGCCGTGACGGTCCACGAGCCGCCGCGCGGCCAGCCCGTCGAGGCCGTCATGGAGCGCCAGGTCGACCGCGAGCCGGTCGAGGTCCGCTCGGGCGGCCGCCCCGACGAGCGGCAGCTCAGCCGTCTGGGAAGGCCGGCGCCGGGCTTCGGCCCGACCGAGCGAGGCGTCGACGACGTCGCGGGCCATGACCCGGTACGTCGTGTACTTGCCGCCCGAGATCCGAACCAGACCACTCGCGTCCGCGGTCACCCGGTGCTCGCGCGAGGCCTTGACGGTTGACCCCGCTGGATCGCCTACGAGCGGCCGCATCCCGGCGTACGTGCCGACGATGTCGTCGCGGGAGAGACCCACGTTCATCGTTGCGTTGACGGTGTCGAGAAGCTCGTCGACGTCCTCGTTGGGCGCGGAGATCCGTTCCGGCGGCCGCCCATCGGCATGGTCGGTCGTGCCGATGATCCAGTGGCCCGGCCACGGGATGATGAAGACGACCCGGCCGGGGATCCGGAGGGTGACGCCGCCCTTGGCGTCGAGGCGCTCGCGCCTGATGACGATGTGCGAGCCGCGGCTGGGGACAAATCGCTCGGCATCGGCGACCGCGGCGAAGCGCTCTTCCGGACGGGCTGCCCAGACGCCCGTCGCGTCGATGACTCGATCCGCACGAACCTCGAAGGACGTCCCCGAGGTCGTGTCATGGACGCTCGCACCCGCCAGGCGGCCGTCGTCGACGAATGGCTGCTCAGCGCGGACGCGTGTCGCCGCAACCGCCCCCATCCCGATCGCCGTGCGCACGACCGCCAGGGCAACTCGAGCATCGTCCTCGACGCCGTCGTGATAGACGATCCCGCCGGTCAGCCCCTCGCGCTTCAGCTGCGGCGCGAAGTCGATCACGCTCGACGGCCGGAGATGCTTCGCGAAGCCGCCGTCCCTGTACGACCCAAGCAGGTCGTAGAGGAAGATCCCGGCGCCGTAGAACGCCTGGTGGACGATCGGGATGCCATACACCGGGAACAGGAACGGCTCGAGCGAGACGAGGTGCGGCGCGAGCCGAAGCAGGCGCGACCGCTCGGCGAGCGCCTCCGCAACGAGCCCGAAGTGGAGCTGCTCCAGGTAGCGCAGGCCCCCGTGGATCAGTCGCGACGAGCGGCCGGACGTCCCTGAGGCGATGTCGTTCTGCTCGACGAGGGCCGCCTTCAGCCCGCGGCTCGTCGCGTCGAGGAGGGCGCCCGCACCGACGACCCCTCCCCCGACGACGAGGACGTCGAAGCGTTCATTGGCGAGCGACTGGAGGGCGGCGGCGCGGCTCGTAACCACCGTATCGACGCTCGGGGTCGACGGAGCGGCGGCGACCATCAGGCCTCGGGCGGGCGGCGCATCGCGAGGCGCCAGAGGAGCGCTCCCGTCCCGACCAGGAGGATCGCGATCACGAATGGCGTGCGGAAGAAGAACGACCACAGCGGGTCGGGCAGGTTGCTCGTCAGGACATCGGCGCCGAGAACTACGGCCACGGCGACCGCAGCGACGATCAGGACCTCGCGCCAGCCGACCTGGCGGGCTTCAGTCACGGTGCGACTCGGCGTGACCGCCTTCAACCACGATCGGCCTCGAGAGGAATCCCGATCGGCGCGACCAGGACCTTGCCTGCGAATGCCGCGCCACGTCGGGAGATCAGGCCAGTCTTCGGTCGGTGGAACGTCACGGTCAGGTCGGCCGTCACGACGGGCTCGGAAGGGTCGCCAGACGTCAGGTCGAGGGCCGTCGGCGTATCGACGGCGAGGACGGGAACGCCGCTGCTCCTGGCGCGCCGAATCATCTCGACCGCGGTGCGGATCGGGTCGCGGAGGGCGCCCTGGACTCCTGTTCCGAGCAGGGCGTCGATGACGATCGAGGCCTTGTCCGAGTTGTGGCCCAGCACCGCGAGGTCTCGCGGCACGCCGGCATGGATGCGCGTGACCCGCGACTCGTTCACGAGCCGGTCCCAGTTCCGGGCGGCATCCGGCGTGGCGGGACGCGCGGCAGAAGCCACGAGCACTACGGCGACGTCCGCGCCGTTCTGGGCGAGATACCGCGCCGCAACGAATCCATCGCCGCCGTTGTTGCCCGGCCCGCATAGGATCAGGACCGCGCCTTTGCCGGTGCGCCCGGTGGCCTCGGCGAGCGCCTTCGCGGCCGCCGCGACAGCAGCTCCCGCGTGCTCCATCAGCCTCTGCCCAGGCACGCCCATCGCCTGGGCGCGGAGATCCGCGCCGGTCATGGCCTCGGCGCCGATTGGCGACCGACGGGTGGCGTCGGCCCATCGCCGCCGAAGTCCGGCGAGATCCTGGTCGAACAGCTCTGGGTCGTCGGCGGGCAGCCGAGCCGCCGAAAGCACCGGCGTGGCAGCTTTCGCAACGCTCGCCAAAGGTGCCAGCTTTGCCGGCACGACCGATTTGGCAGCCTTGGCGCGCTTCGTGACGTTAGAGCGCTCGCTCACCGGCGACCGCGTCGTTAGGAGACTGCCGGGCGACACGCTGGTGATCTTCACGCCCGAAGCGTAGCGGAGCCGCCTCGCTCCCTCACGCCTCGGGCAGGCGAGCCTCCATGGGCGGGCCGTCCCGAACTTCGACCAGTCGGTCGCTGGCGAGACGCCCCAGAGCAAGGGCGACTGAGGCCGAATCGTGTTCGCCGATGGCCTCGTCGAACGGCACCCAGCTTCCGCTCGCTGCATCCCGGAGCCGGTCGAGAATCCGACCCCGAAGCCAGCGCGAGGTCGAGCGAAATGGCACTGATGTGGTTTGCGGGGCCGAGCGCGCGACCAACACCCCCGCGGATCCGCCGACCGACACCTCCGCGGCGAACCGGCACCACGCCTGCATCGGACACGCCTCGCAGAGCGGATTTCGGGGCTTGCAGAATGTCGCTCCGACGTCCATGACGGCGTGCGTCCACAGTCCCGGGCGATCGGCAGGAACCAGCTCGTCGGCCGAAACCTGGAGCCCCTGCGCGTCCACTCCCGCGGCGCCACCGATCACGCGACCGAGGACCCGCCGAACGTTCGTGTCGACTGCGCCGACGGGCCGACCGAACGCCAGAGCCGCCACGGCCCGAGCCGTATATGGCCCGACGCCCGGCAGGCGGAGCAATGCCTCGAGCTGGGATGGAACCTGTTCGCCGTGCTCGGCGACGATGATCCCGGCCGCCGTCCGGAGCGCTAAGGCGCGACGGTTATAGCCGAGGCCGCGCCATGCTCTCAGCGCAGCTGCCGGTGTGGCGTCGGCCAGCGCAGCAGGTGTCGGGAACTCGGCCAGGAACCGCGTCCACGCCTCGGCCGCCCGGGCGGCCTGCGTCTGCTGGGCCATGAACTCCGAGACCAAAATCGCCCACGGGTCGCGGGTCCCCCGGAACGCCAGGGAGCGGCCATTCGCGGCGTACCAGTGGAGCACACGGCGATGGACATCCGCGCGTGGGAGCACGACCCTACGATAGCGAGCATGCGATTCGGCGCGGCCTTCTGGATGCAGCAAACCGACTGGCCGGCCCTGCGCGACGGGTGCCTCGAAGCGGATCGGGCGGGCTTCGACAGCCTCTGGCTCGACGACCATCTGCTCTCCGATGAAGGCGACTGGCGCGCCGCCAAGTTCGAAGGCTGGACCAGCCTCGCGGCGCTCGCGGCGCTGACAACCCGCCCGACGCTCGGCCTGCTCGTGGCGGCGAACACGCTTCGCAATCCGGGCCTCACCGCGAAGATGGCGGCGACGATCGACCAGGTGTCCGGCGGCCGGTTCATCCTCGGCATCGGCGGAGGCTGGTTCGAGCGGGAGCACGAGGCCTTCGGGTTCGATTTCGGCTCGGGCTTCGGCGAGCGGCTGGACCGTCTCGAAGAGGCCGTGGGCCTGATCGAGCGGCTCCTCGGCGGCGAAACCGTCACCCACGAGGGCCGTTTCTACCGGATGGTCGACGCGCTCTGCCGGCCGACTCCTGTCCAGGCGCGCGTCCCGATCCTGATCGGCGGCTCGGGTCGGAAGAAGACACTGCGGACGACGGCCCTGCACGCCGACCTCTGGAATGGCTTCGGCGAGCCGGACCGGATCGCCGAGACGTCCGAGGTTCTCAAGGGACGATGCGCCGAGGTCGGCCGGGACTTCGGGACCATCGGCCGCACCGTGACGATGGACGTTTCCATTCGCGACACGGCGGCCGAGGCGGCGGCTTCGTACCGGGCGATGGAAGACGCGCAGGGCATCGAGCAGGCCCGCGTCGGATCCGACGACACGGAACGCGGAATGAACGTCGGCGGCCCGCCCGAGGCGGTCGCGGCCTACCTCCGCGAGTTCGGCGCGCTCGGCATCGCCGAGGTCATGTGGGTCTTCCGATCGCCGTTCGACCTGGAGACGATCTCGCGTCTGGCGGAGGTCCGATCCGCGCTCGCGTAACCGCGGAGCTCCGCGTCGCGACGGCCCTCGACGGTCAGACCTTCAGCATCACGTGCTTGACGACCGTGTAGTCCTCGATGGCGTACATCGACTGATCCTTGCCGTAGCCCGACTCCTTGAAGCCGCCGTGGGGCATCTCGGACACGAGGGTGAAGTGGTCGTTGACCCAGACCGTCCCGAACTGGATCGCCTTCGCGACTCGCATCGCCCTGCCGATGTCGGCCGTCCAGACCGACGCCGCGAGCCCGAAACGCACGTCATTCGCCCAGGCGATCGCCTGGTCCTCGTCGCTGAAGCGCTGGACCGTGACGACCGGCCCGAAGACCTCGTCCTGCACGATCTCGGAGTCCTGCTTCGGCCCAGCGATGACCGTCGGCTCGAAGTACGAGCCGGGCCGGTCCGGCCGATGCCCACCAGCGACAATCTCGGCGCCCTGCTTCGAGCGCTCGACCATGCCCTCGACCTTGTCGGCCTGGGACTTCGCGATGAGCGACCCCATCTCGATGTCATCCCCCTCGGCCGGGTCGCCCCACTTGATGGCCTTCACAGCGGCGGCGAGGTCCGCGACGAGGTTGTCGTGGATCTTCGGCCCGGTGATGACACGACACGGCGCCGTGCAGTCCTGGCCTGCGTTCCAGTACGAGAAGACCTTCAGGTTCTCGATGACGGCCTCGAGGTCGGCGTCGTCGAAGACGACGACCGGCGCCTTCCCGCCGAGCTCGAGGTGGAGGCGCTTGACCCGATCGGCCGCGACCTTCGCGATGTGCTTGCCGGTATCGGTGTCGCCCGTGACCGAGATCATCCCGACCTTCGGATGGCCGACGAGCGCGTCGCCGATGGCGGCACCGGTCCCGGTGATCACGTTGAGCACGCCGGGCGGGAAGATCTCCGACGCGATCTCGCCCAGGATCAGCGCCGTGAGGGGCGTCCGCGCCGACGGCTTGAGGACGACGGTGTTGCCGGCCATCAGCGCCGGCCCGATCTTCCAGCCGGCCATCAGGATCGGGTAGTTCCACGGCGCGATCGACGCCACGACGCCGACCGGCTCTCGCCGGACCAGGCTCGTCCGGCCGGCGATGTACTCGTTGGCGGCCTTGCCTTCGAGCACCCGACCGGCGCCGGCGAAGAACCGCAGGTTGTCGACGACGACCGGGACCTCGTCGATCGCGGCGCCGACCGGCTTGCCGGCGTTCTGGCTCTCGAGCCGGCCGATCTCGTCGGCACGAGCCTCGATCGCATCCGCGAGCTTCAACATCAGGAGGCTGCGGTCCTGGGGCGTTGTGTGCTGCCAGGTCTCGAAGGCGTTCGCGGCGGCAGTGGCCGCCCGGTCGACGTCCTCGGCGTCCGAAGCCGGCACCCGGGCGATCACCTGGCCGTTCGCGGGATTTTCGACGTCGAGGAGCTTGCTGCTCGCGCTGTCGACCCACTTCCCATCGATGAGCTGCTGGCGCGTCGCCACCTGCTCGAGTACGTCGGTCATCGCAGCCTCCTCATTGCTCGCGGTTCCGGGTCGTGACCGTCGGGGGCCTTCAGGGGACCGTCACCGCGGCGCTGTAGACGTCGAACCGGTGCAGGGTGCCATCGGGATTCGTGCCCGTGCTGTTCGAGTTGTCGGCCCACGCCGGATGGATGACGCCGCCGGCAAAGCCCAGCCCGGTGTAGTCACCGTAGTCGATGCCGTTGTGCGCATCGGCCGCGTTGGACGTACCGGTGCTGACCTGCACGTTCGCCCTAAACGAGGCGCCGGCATCGCTGCTCACCGCGACGAAATACTGGGCGTCGTCGTTGGCGATCCCGTTCGTGTCGCCGGACCCGCCAAGGCCGAGATCGTTCCTTGAATCGTGGAAGCCGACGGCGATATTGCCTGTCCCCTGGTCGACGGCGATGTGGGGGTTGAACTGGCTGTTCGTTCCCGTGTCGTCATTGACCCGGACCGGACTCGTCCACGTACCCCCGTTGTCGTCCGAGTACCGGACGAAGATGTTGGTGTCGTTGCTCTCGTTCGGGAACTCGTCGGTATAGACGAGATAGACCCGGCCGTTCGCGGCGTCGGCGCTGCGGTCGTAAGCGAGGCCCGCCTCGGCATCGACAGAGCGATGCGACTGCGGCGTGATGTAGTCGAACCCGCCGACGTTCGTGCTCGTGGCGACCCGAGCCGGCCCGAACCCCGCCGCTCCGAAGCCGTCCGGATCGACGTTCGTCCAGATCGTCGCCGGGCCCTGCGAGCCGGTGTTGTCCTGGTAGGTCACGAGGACCTGGCCATTGCCACCAACCGCGATGTCACCGAAGCTGCCGTACTTGCCGCCGGGCACGGTCTGCACTGGCGAGATGGCCCCGAACTGACCGAGCCCGGTCACGTGCAGGCCACGAACCGCGAGCAGCTGACCGCCGGTGCTAAACGGCTTGTAGACAAACCACGTCGCGCTGCCCGAGCCGCCGGCGCCCGACGGTCCGGTCGCGAGGCTCGGCTGATCCGCGCCGGCGCCCCACTTCGTGCCGTTCGACTTCGTGCTGCTCTGGTCGCTGTGGTCGATCGACCCGAGGAAGTGGAGGGACTGGCCACCATCTGTGCTGTAGGCCGTCTGGACCTTCTTGGCTCGCACATCGAGATAGACGAGGAAGAGGTTGCCGTAGCGATCGAAGCTCGCGTTCGGATCGCAGCAGGCGACGCCAAGATCCGAGGTCCCGTCGGCGACGATTCGGGGCGTCCACGTGGCGCCGCCATCGGTGCTGATCGATTCGAGCAGGCCATCGGTGCGGGCAAAGTTCGAGAACACGACGATGTTCGCCGGGTTCGCCGGATTCACCGCGACAGTGGTCTCGGATTCGTTGTCGGCGTAGCCGCTGATGTCGTGGTTCGAGCCCACGGTCAGCGGACCGGCGGCCACAACGTTCGAGAAGGGGGCCGCAGCGACGATGACGGCAATCGCGAGGGCCGGCGCCAGGCGCCGGGGACGCAGGTGGATCACGGGTCGTTCCTCCACGCTCTATCGGGCGATCGATGATGGCAGATCGGCCCCGGATCCGCCCTACGCGGGCCGCCGGGCGCGACGCCGAGCCGCCACGGCCCATGGGACGACCGCCCCTTCGAGCAGGCCCACGAGCGCGAACAGGAGCACCGAGATCACGAGAACGATCAGCACCGCCCCGAAGACCAGGTCGATTCGGAAGCTCTTCTGGGACGTCAGGATCCAGATCCCGAGCCCGTCGAACGCGCCGACGTACTCGGCGTACACCGCGCCGAGGACCGCGTAGGTGGTCGCGATCCGGAGGCCGGTGAAAAACGACGGGAGCGAAGCCGGGAATCGTAGCTTCAGCAGGGCCTGGCGTTCGGTGGCGCCATAGGTCCGCAGCAGGTCGGCCGCCTCGGGGTCCACGCCTGCGAAGCCGTCGAGGAGGCCCACGACGATCGGGAAGAACGTGAGGAGGACGATGACGATCGCCTTCGGTAGGAGCCCGAAGCCGAACCACAGCACGAGGATCGGCGCGACGACCAGGATCGGCACGGCCTGGCTGCCGACGAGCAGCGGATAAAGTGCCCGCCGGATCGCCGGGACGAGGTCCATGATCACGGCCGCCCCGAGCGCCAGGGCCAGCGAGGCCCCGAACCCCACGACCGTCTCGCCCAGGGTCACGAGCGTGTGGTGGAGGGCGGCGTCACGCTGGTCCCAGAGCGCAGACACGATCCGCGTCGGTGCGGGCAGCACGAACGATCCGGCGCCGATGGTGCGGGCATAAAGCTCCCAGGCCGCGACGACCAGCGCGACGAGTCCCAGCGATGGGAGAAGCCGCCTTTTCAGGGCAGGAACTCGTTCGTGAAGAGCAAGGCGTAGTCGGGCGGTGACGCCAGCGGCTTGCTGTCGGGGCCCGCGAGAAGCCCGTGGTTGTAGAGGAAGGCCGAGTACCCGGTCCACTCCTCGAGGGTCTGCCGACCGACCGTGCCGGTCGAGTCGACGTAGTAGCCGCCGCTTGAGAGGAAGCGCGCGGAGTCCAGCGGTAGCTTGGGGTTGGCGTCGAACGCGCCCGGGTTCTGGCTGATCAGGATCGCCGCCGCATCATCCGGACTGTCCGCCGCGTACTGGAAGCCCCGGGCCGTCGCGCCGACGAACCGCTTCGCGAGATCTGGATGGGTGGCGAGCCAATCGTTCGAACAGGCGAGCACCACCTGGTAGAAATCCGGGAATCCGTAGTCCTGGAACCGGAAGGTCCTGAGCTGGATTCCCCGCTCGCTCGCCTCGACGCCCTCCCAGGCCATGAACGGGATCGTGAAGTCCGCCTTCTTCGAGTACAGCGCCTCGTACGCCGTGCTGTCCGCCGTCACGACGTTGAAGGCGCCGGCCCCGCCATCTGCCTCGATGACAGCCTTGAGGGTGGGCACCTCGTTGGGGTAGCCGAAGCCGGCGTACGTCTTCCCCTCCAGCTGGCGCGGCCGGGTGATTCCCGAATCGGCGAGGACGGCGATGGCCGAGGCGGTGTGCTGGAGGATCGCCATGACACTCTTGATCCTCACCCCGGCTGCGACCGCGAAGGTCATGGAATCCTGGAAGCTGATCCCGCAGTCGGCCTGACCGGCGCCCATCAGCGTCTCGGGCGCCGTGCTGTTGTACGGCAGGATCTGGAGCTTGACGCCCGCCTGCTGGTACCAGCCCTTTGCCTGGGCGACGTAGAACCCCGTGTGATCGGTGTTCGGGGTCCAGTCGAGGGCAAGGCGCACGGGCTCGGGCGGACCGAGGGTCGGTGTCGGTTCACTCGTGGGGGCCGCCGCGGCGCCCGAAGGGCTGGCGGACGGGCTGACGGTTGCGCCCCCGCTGCATGCGGCGACGGCGGCGGCGAGGGCCGTTGAAATCAGCAGGGCCAGCCTGGGCCGGCCGGAGGACTGGAGCACGGAGACCTCGATAGCGATGGAATGCGGCCGCCCGATGGGGGGCAGCATTCGAGTCGATCGGGCCTGCTTCCTTCGCCGGTATGAGCCGGATCAGGTTCGGCGGGTCTGTGGCCTGCGCCACACTCTCAGCGCGTTCGCGCTCCCCGGAGGCGGTCTTCGGTTGT
>JBBQTO010000065.1:0-11715 GCA_038234575.1 Candidatus Limnocylindrales bacterium | reverse complement strand
CTGGACCGTCATCGACGCCGGCTCCAACGGCAAGCCCGAGCCCGAGCGCAAGCCCTGCGCCGAGCGGCAGCCCGGGAGCGTCCGGCAGCCCTGGGCCGTCGGCGTCGCCGGTCACCGGCTCGAACACCCAGGTCCCGACTGAGGGCGCGATCGGGGCGATCGCGACCGACCTGCAGGCGAAGTTCGGCCCGATCGCCGAGCAGGCGAGCCTGAGCTCCATCGGCGCCATTGTCAGCGCCGACCTCATCAACCAGGCCGTCATCCTCATCCTCGTTGGATCGCTGGGCATCCTGATCTGGGTCTGGCTGCGGTTCCGCGACGTCCGGTTCGGCGTGACAGCCCTCGTGGCCTTGCTCCACGACGTCATCGTCGTCCTCGGGGTCTTCGCAATCCTCGGGACGCTCTTCAATGTCGAAGTGGATGGCCTCTTCGTCACGGCGATGCTCACGGTCATTGGCTTCAGCGTCCACGACACCATCGTCGTGTTCGACCGGATCCGCGAGAACCGGGCCCGCCATGCCGGCGAGCCCTTCGCGGAGATCGTCAACCACTCCCTGCTGCAGACCTTCGGCCGGTCGATCACGACGAGCTTCACGGTCGTCCTGACGCTGACCGCGCTGCTCCTGTTCGGCGGCGCGGCGACGTCGCAGTTCGTCCTGGCGCTCCTGATCGGCATCGTCTCCGGCACGTACTCGTCGATCTTAAACGCGAGCCCGCTGCTCGTCGTCTGGCAGGAGTGGGACGATCGTCGGAAGGCCCGCCTCAACGCCCAGCGGACGCCACGTCGCGCATCTGCCTGACCCCTCGGAGAGCGCCGGTGCAGGCCGGCGTGTCATCCTGACGAGGTGCTGGAGCCGCGCACCCGCTGGATCTTTCCGAGTCCGACCGCGATCGACCCGGCACTGCTCGACGCCGGCCAGCGACTGAGCCTCACGCCGCGAGTGATCGGCCTCCTCGCGGGCCGGGGGGTGTCCGATCCGGCCGCCCTCGAATCCTTCCTCGGCGATCCCCGGCAGGCCCTCAACGACCCGGCGCTCCTGCCCGATGCCGGGATCTTTCGCGAGCGGATCGAGCGGGCCAGGGCCGGCGGCGAGACGGTCGTGGTCTTCGGCGATTTCGACGCCGACGGCATCACCGGCCTCGCGGTCCTGACCCTCGCGCTCCGGGCATTCGGCGTGTCCGCGATGCCCTACGTCCCGTCGCGACTCGATGAGGGTCACGGACTGTCCCTCGCGGCCGTGGAGTACGCCGTGGCCGCCGGGGCGAGCGTGATCGTGACGGTCGATACCGGCACTTCGAGCCTCGACGAGGTCGGTGCGGCGGTCGCTCGCGGGCTCGACGTCCTCGTGACGGATCACCACCGGGTCCCGCTCCAGCTGCCGCCAGCGCTCGCGGTCGTCAACCCGCATCGGGATGACAGCCTCTATCCGGATCGGCGTCTCGCCGGCAGCGGTGTCGCCCTCGCGCTCGCTCGGCTGCTCCTCGGCGACGCGGCGCTGGAGCTGGCGGACCTCGCGGCCATCGGGACGGTTGCGGACGTGGCACCGATCCTGGGCGAGAACCGCGCGATCGTGCGGCTTGGCCTCGAGCTGATCCGAGCGGGCGGCAGGCCCGGGATCGCCGCCCTGCTTGCGGGAGCCGGAGTGGCCCCGTCCTCGGTTGACCTCGAGACCCTGTCGTTCGTGATTGCACCGCGGCTGAACGCCGCCGGGCGGGTGGGGGAGGCGATGGACGCCGCGCGGCTGCTCCTCGCCGCGGATGCTGAAGAGGCCGCCGAGCTGGCTGCGATCCTCGAGTCGGCCAACCTCGTACGCCGTGACCTCACGAAGACCGCGATCGCCGAGGCGCGCATCTCACCTGACGCCGTGGATGACGCTGCCGCGACGATCCTGCGCGGTCCCTGGCCGGTCGGGATCATCGGGCTGGTCGCCTCGCGCCTCGCCGACGAGCGTGGCCGGCCGGCGGTCGTCGGCGCGGACCTGGGAGCGGTGGTCCGCGCTTCGTGCCGGAGCGACGGCCGGATCCACCTCGCCGACACGCTCGCCGCCTGCGATGACCTTCTCATCCGCCACGGCGGCCATGCCGGCGCGGCAGGTTTCGAGATCCGGACGGAGGACTGGGCCGCATTTCGTGCCCGCTTCCTCGCCATCGTCGAGGCCGGCGGTCCCGTCGACCCGCGGCTCTCGCTCAGGCTCGACCTTGCTCTCGCAGCGCGCGACGTCGACTACGGGCTCCATCGGGAGATAGCCCGCCTCGCCCCGTGCGGCACCGGGAACACCGAGCCGCTCGTGGCCGTCCTCGGGCTCACGGTGACCCGGGTCAGGGAGGCGAGCGGCGGCCACACCCAGCTCGTGCTGCGACGCGAGCGTGACGTGCTGGACGGGATCGCTTTTGGCTGGCCGGAGCTCGCGAGGCTCGTCCATGAGGGCGACCGCGTTGACATCGTGGCCCGGCTGGCGAGCCGCCGATTCGGCGGCCTCGAATCCCTCCAGCTCGAGATCCGCGACGCCGCGCCCTCGGGTCACCATCGCGAGTCACTCGCCATCCTGGAGCGTGGGCTCACGGCGGTCGGGCCAGGCGTCGCCATTCAGCTCGCGTCGGCGGTCTGATGGATCTCGTCAACCGCCTCCGATCCGCTCGGGTAGGCGGCTCCCCGAGTCCTCTTGCCGCGATTCACGGTGGCCTTGCGCCGCTCCTCTCGCTGCTTGGCCTCGTCTTCGTCGCGGTCTTGAGCATCTCGCTGCTGACGGGCTCCCTGCCCACCATTCCCGGCATCGGCCCGGGGGGGCCGGTCCGCACCGCGACCCCGTCGGGCGTGGTGATCACGGATCCGCGGGGCAACGTGCCCGGCACGGTCGTCTACGCCAAGGACGGCAACATCTGGCTGCAGACAGGCTCGAAAGCCACGCAGCTGACGACGAGCGGGTTCGATTCGATGCCGGCATGGTCGGCGGACGGCAAGTGGGTCTACTTCATTCGGTCGATCGACCGCATCGGCCGTTGGCCGGTCAATGGCGCGCCACGGCCCTACGAGCTCAGCGTCCCGTATCTCGAGCGGATCCATCCCAACGGCACCGGCTCGGCGATCATCCTGGGTGGCACGTTTGCTCGGGGTTCCTTCACCTGGTCGTTCTTCATCCGGCAGCCAGCACTCTCGCCCGATGGAACGACCGCGGCGGTGATCTCCGACGGGCCGAACCCGACCACCAGCGATCTCGTCCTGAGGTTCATCGACGTGAAGACCGGCGCGATCTCAAATCCGCGGCTCCCCGATGTCGGCGGCCTCGGTCACCAGGATCCCGCCTGGTCGCCGGACGGCAAGTCCGTGCTGTTCGCCCGCGACGGCCGCGAGGGCACCCGCGGCGCGCCGGTGATCATTCGCTACGACATCGCCACGAAGAAGTCAACCGTCCTGACGGGCCCGGGCTACATCGCCCCGGCCTGGTCGCCGGATGGCCGCTATGTCGCGGCAACGAAGACCGACGCGTTCGGAACGGACATCGTCATCCTCGATGCCCGGACCGGCGCCGAGCGGCAGCGCCTCACGAACGATACGAACTCCTTCGATCCGGTCTGGTCGCCGGCCGGCGATGCGATCGCGTTCTTCCGGGTTGATCGAGGCGTGGTGGATCTCGAGCTCGTCAAGCTCGGCGGCACCGCGCCGGGGTGGAGCGTCGGCGACGCGCTCGCCCTGACCGTTGCTGCCGGTCTCGATGCCAGCTCCCGCCCGGGCTGGTTCATCCCGGCCGACCAGCTGCCCAAGCCGACCCCGAGCCCCACGCCGCTGTTTCCGAGTGTTCCGGGCGCGACGACGCCGTGACCCCGCCCGGCCCGGCCTACCTCGAGCGCCTGGCGACTCGTTCTGCGGCGATCGGCAGCATCCTCTGCGTTGGGCTCGACCCCGATCCGGAGGCACTGCCGAAGGGATTGCCGCCCGGGCTAGCGGGCGTCGAGGCGTTCGCCGGATTGATCCTCGAGGCCGCCGGCCCGTTCGCGGCGGCCGTGAAGCCGAACCTCGCGTTCTTCGAGGCCTTCGGATCCGCCGGGCTCGCCGCCCTCGAACGAATTCGCGGCCGCGTCCCGGCCGGCGTGCTCGTCCTCGTCGACGCCAAGCGGGGCGACATCGGCTCCACGTCCGCTCGCCACGCCGCCGCGCTCTTCGATTCGCTCGGTGCGGATGCGGTGACGGTGAGTCCGTACCTCGGCGCAGAGGCCATCGGGCCGCTCCTCGAGCGACCTGATCGCTTCGCGTACGTCCTGTGCCGGACCTCGAACGCCGGCGCCGGTGAGCTGCAGAACCTCGTCGTCGCGGGCGGGACCGGCGCGCCGAGTGAGCCCCTCTGGGCCCGCGTCGCTCGCAAGACCACTCATTGGGGTCCCGGCGGTACGGTCGGGCTCGTGGTGGGCGCGACCGCCCCCGTCGAGCTCGCGGCCATCCGGGAGATCGCACCTGGGCTTGCCATGCTGGTGCCGGGCGTCGGCGCGCAGGGCGGCTCGCTCGACGCCGTGCTCGAGCGCGGGCCCGCAACGGCGGCGCCCGCCGGTGGGAGGCCTGGGGGCGGGCTGCTCGTCAACGTCTCCCGTGGCATCGCGGCGGCGGCCCTCGACGGCTCGGATGGGGTCTCCGGCAGTCTCCTGGAGCGCCTTGCGGAGGCTGCCCGCACCTGGAGCGTGCGCCTCCCTGTGCTAACCTTGCAGCCGGCCGGACCGGCGGATCCGCCGCGGGCCGGGAGGTAGCGAGCGAATGCCGTTCATCGGAAACATCGGCGCCCCCGAGCTGATCATCATCCTGATCATTGCGCTGGTCATCCTCGGGCCGGGCAAGCTCCCCGATGTCGCCCAATCGCTCGGCAAGAGCGTCCGTGAGTTCCGGAAGGCCGCGACGGACCTGACCGACGCCGCGAGCCTGGAGCCCGCCAAGCCGAACGCGGTGCTGCCAGCGACCTCGACGCCGCCGGCGAACACGCTGGCCGATGCGTCCGCGCCGAACCAGCTGGGCACTGCGCCCGCCCCAAAGCCTGCCTCAACCGACGACGGCGACGCTGCCGCCTCGTAGGCGGGCGCGCGCAGGCCCGCCCGACTCCAGGTGAGCGTCGAAGAGCGCCCGGCATCGGACGAGCCGGGCCCGTCGGACGAGTCGAACTCGGCTTCCATGCCGACCCCGGCCCGCGAGTCGGCCCCCGCGCCGGGGGCCGTGATGCCCCTCATCGACCACCTCGCGGAGCTGCGACGTCGAATCATCTGGTCCGCGCTGGCGATCGGCGTCGGTGGCGCGATCGGGTTCGCCGCCGGCGTGCCGATCATCGCCTTCCTGAGCGAGCCGCTGAAGGGACTCGCAAGCGGACCCCTGTTCTTCACGTCGATGGGCGATCCCTTCGCCATCCGGCTCCGGATCGCGCTCGTGGTCGGCATCATCCTGGCGATGCCGGTGCTGCTCTGGCACCTGTGGCGATTCATCGCGCCGGGGCTGACGGCGAAGGAGCGGCGGGCGATCCTGCCGTGGATCCCGGCTGCGCTGTTCTTCTTCGTCCTCGGCGTGTCGATCGCCTACGTGATCCTGCCGTTCGCGGCCCAGTTCCTGCTCAGCTTCCAGACTCCGGACCTACAGGCTCTCCTGACGGTCCGCGAGTACTTCGACTTCGTCACGACGCTTTTCCTCGCCTTCGGGCTCCTGATGGAGTTCCCGATCATCCTCGTCGGCCTCTCGCGGGTCGGGATCGTGACCTCGGAGCGCCTCCGCCGGGCGCGCCGGATGGTGATCCTTGGGATCGCGGTCTTCTCGGCGATCGCGACACCGGGCGGCGACCTCGTGAGCCCCACGGTCCTGGGGATCACGTTGTACATCCTGTTCGAGCTGACGGCGATCGTGATTCGTCGCAGCGGCCGGTAGACTGCGACCCATGGCGATGGCGCCGAAGCCCGAGGTCGAGCCGGAGGCCAGCGTGCACGTCGTCCTCCTCAGCGGCCTGTCGGGGGGTGGCAAGACCGCTGCGGCCAAGCTCTTCGAGGACCTCGCCTACACCGTCGTCGACAACCTGCCGGGCGAGCTACTGCCGCAGCTGGCCGACCTGGTCGCGTCCGATCCGGCTCGCTTCGCCCGCGTCGCGATCGTGCTCGACGTTCGGGCCGGCGACGCCGAGACCGCGTATCGAGCCATGCGGGGAGCCCTCGAGGGCCGCGGCATCCGACCCCAGGTCTTCTTCCTCGAGGCGAGCGACGAAGCCCTCATCCGGCGCTACTCGGAGACCCGTCACCGCCACCCGCTCGCGGAGAATCGGAGCATCGTCTCGGCCATTCGCCTCGAACGGCGCCTGCTGGACGCCATCCGGGCCGAGGCCGACGTGGTCATCGACACGACCGACCTGCCGTTGCGAGAGCTCCGCGAGCGGCTCTTCACGCGCCTTGCCGAGCTCGAGCCGGATCGGATGACGATCCAGCTGATCTCGTTCGGCTACAAGCTCGGCATCCCGCTCGAGGCCGACATCGTCCTCGACACGCGGTTCCTGCAGAACCCGTACTACGTGCCGGAGCTGCGCGAGCACTCCGGGCTCACCGAGCCGGTTCGCGAGTACGTTCTCGCGCAACCCGGCGCGGAACGCTTCCTCGAGCTCGTTGACCAACTCCTCGAGTTCAGCGTCCCGGCCTTCGCGGCGGAGGGCAAGAGCCGGCTCACGATCGGAATCGGCTGCACCGGCGGCTTTCATCGCTCGATCGTGCTGGCCGAGGAGATTGCCTCGCGACTCCGGGCAGCCGGCCACGATCCCGTCGCCGTCCTCCATCGGGAGCTCGAGCCGCGATGAGGTTCCGGCGCTGGCTTCAGCCGGGGATCGGGGTAAAGCGCTGGCTGCTGGTCGTGTTTGCCGGCCTGCTCCTGATCGCCCTCGGGACGGCCCACGTGATTCGCCAGCTCACGCCGACGCTCCAGCCCGGCTCGGCGCTCGACACGATCGTGAACATCGTGACCCTCGGCTTCCTGCCGTTCGCGTTGCGTGGGCTGCTCGCCGGCGCGTTCGGGGCGGGACTCGTCGCAATCGGTGCCTGGCGGGTGCTCCTGGCGGTGACCCAGCCGCTCCGAGCCGCTGAGGACCAGCCCCTCGTCGAGGTCATCTACCAGAAGCGATTCCTGGCGCGCGGCCCGCGGGTCGTCGCCATCGGCGGCGGTACCGGGCTTTCCGCGCTGCTGCGCGGGATGAAGGAGCACACGAGCAACATCACGGCGATCGTGACGGTCGCCGACGACGGCGGCTCGTCCGGCGCGCTCCGCAACGAGCTCGGCATCCCGCCGGTGGGCGACATCCGCAACTGCATCGCCGCCCTCGCCGACGCGGAGCCGCTGATGAGCGAGCTCCTCGGCTACCGGTTCCCCGGCGGCCGCCAGGATGATGGTGCCCCCGTCCAGACCGAGCCAGGCGGCCTGGGAGGGCACGCCGTCGGCAACCTGATCATCGCCGCGCTGACGGCCCTCGAGGGGGGCGATTTCGAGGAAGGCGTCCGCCGGACGAACCGGGTCCTCGCGGTCCGGGGCCAGGTTCTGCCCGCGTCGCCCACGCCGATCACCCTGCATGCCGGGACGACCGATGGCGTCGTCGTCAGCGGCCAGTCGTCGGTGACGCGAACGCCGGGTATCCAGCGCGTCTGGATCACGCCGCGCGACGTCGCAGCATCCGAGGACGCCCTCGCCGCTATCGCCGACGCCGAGATCATCGTCCTGGGGCCTGGCAGCCTGTATACCTCGGTCCTGCCAGTGCTCCTCGTGCCCCAGATTCGCGAGGCGGTCGCCCGTGCGAGCGCGATTCGCCTCTATGTCTGCAACGTCGCGACCCAGACGGGCGAGACGACGGGCTACGACCTGGCGAACCACGTCGAGGCCCTTCTGACGAACACAACGCCGGGCCTCGTCGACATTGTCCTCGCGAACGACCGGCTTGATCTCGCCAATGCGACGCGACGCGCGGAGCCCGTGGCGCTCCGCTGGCCACCCTCCGTAGAGCCGGTGCCGCACCTCGCCACCGACGACGTCGCCGACGAAGACGATCCGAGCCACCACGATCCCGCTCGCCTCGCCGCCGCGATCCTCCGAGCGTGCGAACGCGAGGCGCCGTCGCTCCGGCGTGAGCGCGTGGCCCGCTCGGCCTGACGCTGATCCGGCACGCCGGAGTCGCATGACGGCCGCCGATCGCGATCTCGTGGCTGCGATGCGGGCCGAGCTCGCCGCCATCGATCCGATCCGGGCGTGCGATCGCGAAGCCGAGCAGATCGGCCTGGGGTTCGCCGCCGGCCGCGGCCGTGATCCGGTCGTCGAGCGGCTCGCGGTCCGTCTGGCCCGCGGCCTCACCGGCGGCGCGCGAGCGTCCGAGGCCGGGTCGGAGTCGCCGTCCGAGGCCGCATCGGACGACGCCTTCGACTGGGACGGGCGGCCTGACCACTGCCGGCTCGCCTGGCTGCGCGGTCGCTTCCTGTCGCACGGGTCGATGAGCATCGCCAACGGCCGAACCCACCTCGAGTTCACGGTCGCCGCCGAAGAGGCGCCGGTGCTTGCACTGCGGCTGGCGTCGGCCGGGATGCCCGCATCGTGGCGGCTCCGTCGCAGCCGTGGCGTCGTGACCTGGAAAAGCGCCGAGATCGTCGGGTTGTTCCTGCGGCGGATCGGAGCCGGGCCGAGCCTCCTCGAGCTCGAGGCCCGGCAGGTATCGCGGACGCTCCGCGGCGAGCTGAACCGGATCATCAATGCCGAATCGGCGAACCTCGGCCGGACGGTCGCTGCCGCCGGCCGTCAGCTTGCCGCGATCGAGGCCCTCGAAGCCGACGGCAGCCTCGGTCGCGAGCCGGTCACCGTGCGGACGGTCGCCGCGGCCCGCCGCGAGACCCCCGAGGCGACCATAACCGACCTCGCCGACCGCCTCGGGATCCATCGATCGGCGGTCCAGCGCTCGCTGGAGCGGCTGGAGCGGCTCGCGCTTCATTCGCAGCAGGACGGAGCGGAGTCCGGCCGGCGGCCTCTGGCATGATTCGCGAGATGCGCCACGTGATCGTCGCCGGCAACTGGAAGATGCACACGACCCCGGCTGATGCCGCCGAGCTGGCTCGAACGATCGCAACGCGCACCCGCGAGTCTGGGGTCATCCGTGTCCTGTGCCCACCGTTCGTCTGCCTCGCGGCCGTGGGTGAGGCGCTGCGCGGTTCCGACGTGGAGGCGCCCGACGGGCGAGGAGTCGCGGTCGGGGCCCAGGATGTCCACCACGAGGCCGCCGGCGCGTACACCGGCTCGATCTCCGCGCCGATGCTGGCGGGGCTGGCCACGTGGGTCATCGTGGGGCACTCCGAACGCCGGCGCGACGACTGCGAAACGGACGAGCTGATCGCACGGAAGCTCCGTGCGGCCCGAACCCACGGGCTGCGCACGATCCTTTGCGTGGGCGAGCACCTGCACGAGCGGGAATCTGGCCGCGCCGTCGAGGTCGTCGAGCAGCAGGTCCGGGCCTGCCTCGGCGGTGCCGATCCCACGCGTTTCGGGATCCAGGATGACCTGCCGTGGCTCACGATCGCTTACGAGCCCGTCTGGGCGATCGGGACGGGCAAGACCGCTCACGGCTCGGATGCCAACGAGATGGCCAGTGCAATCCGCGCGGCCCTGGCCGACCTCGGGTTCGGGCCTGCGGCCGAGCAGGTTCCAGTCCTGTATGGGGGAAGCGTGACCTCGTCCTCGATTGACGAGTTCCTCGCCGAGCCCGGCATCGACGGCGCGCTGGTCGGTGGCGCCTCCCTCAAGCCCGATGAGATGGCGGGAATCGTCGCCCGAGCCGGTCTGACCGCTGCGGCCCGATCCGGCCAGAAGCTCGGGTGACCGAGCCCCGGCGCCGTCGACCCCGGCCGCTCATCCTCGTGGTCCTCGACGGCTTCGGTATCGGTCGCGACCCGACAGCGGACGCGATCAGGGCCGCCGACATGCCGGCCTGGCGCGGGCTGCTCGGGCGCTGGCCGCACGCCGCGCTCGGTGCTTCCGAGGAGGCCGTGGGCCTCCCGCACGGTCAGATGGGCAACTCTGAGGTGGGTCACCTGAACCTGGGCGCCGGTCGTGCGGTCCTTCAGGACCTGCCTCGGATCGATGCCGCCATCGCGGATGGGTCGTTCTTCGAGCGGCCGGCGCTCGTCGAAGCGTGCGACGCCGCCGTTCGTGGCCGCGGCCGCCTCAGCATCATTGGGCTGGTCGGCCCGGGTGGGGTCCATGCGAACGACCGTCACCTCGTCGCGCTCGCCGAGCTGGCGGCTCGCCGCAGTGTGGCTGAGGTCCGCATTCACGCGCTCCTCGACGGCCGCGACACCCCGCCACGGTCGGCCATCGAATTCATGCCCGATCTCGAGCGGCGCCTGGGATCGGCCCACCCGGATGCCCGGATCGCGACGGTCGGGGGGCGCTATTTCGGGATGGATCGCGACCAGCGCTGGGATCGAACGGAGCTCGCCTACGACGCGACTGTGTTCGGGGTGGGGGAGCACGCGCCTGACGCGACAACCGCAATCCAGGCGGGCTATGACCGCGGCGAGAACGACGAGTTCGTCCGGCCGACTGTCATCGACGGTATCTATGGCGGGCTCCACGACGGCGAGCCGATCATCCTTCTGAACTTCCGAGCAGACCGGGCGCGACAGCTGACCCATGCGCTGGCCGACGCGAAGTTCACGTCGTTCGACCGCACCAGCCCGAACGCTGAGCGGCCGCCCAGCGATCTCCGGGTTGTGACGATGACGGGGTACGAAGCGGGGCTGCCGGCCGCTGTGGCCTTTCCGCCGGAGGGGGCCCGTTCCCTCGCCCAGGCCTTCTCGGAGGCGGGCTGGCGCCAGTTCCACATCGCCGAGACGGAGAAGTACGCCCACGTGACGTACTTCTTCAACGGCGGCCGCGAAGTGCCCTTCCCCGGCGAGGACCGGCGCCTCGTCCCGAGCCCGCGCGTGGCCACCTACGACCGCCAGCCCGAGATGAGCGCCGACGGCGTGACCGAGGAGCTGGTCGCGGCGATCACCTCGGACCGGTACGACTTCATCCTCGCGAACTTCGCGAACCCGGACATGGTCGGCCACACCGGGATGTGGGCGGCAACCGTCCGGGCCCTGGAGTTCGTCGACGGCTGCATCGGCCGCATCACCGACGCGGCGCGCGCCCTCGATTCGCGCGATCCCGATGGCGCCGGCTCGCTCATCGTGATCACTGCGGATCACGGCAACGCGGACCAGCTCAAGGCGGCCGACGGGAGTGTCATGACCGCCCATTCGCTCAATCCCGTGCCGGTCCTCCTCGTGGGCCGGGCGGTCCAGGGCCGAACGATCCACGACGGCGTCCTCGCCGACGTAGCGCCGACGATCCTCGAGCTGGCGGGCCTTCCGAGGTGGCCCGAGATGACCGGGCGCTCGCTCCTCGAGGCTGGCCCCGAATGAGCTCGTGCTACCATCCGACGCCGTTCCCCTGGGAGGTCCTCCGCACGTGAATCCCGCTCTCGCCTTCGGCCAGCTGATCGTCAGCGCCGCGCTCACGCTCTCGATCCTGCTGCAGTCGCGTGGGTCGGGCCTCGGCGGAACCTTCGGCGGCGACTCGGCCGTCTATCGCAGCCGCCGCGGCATCGAGCGCCGCCTTTGGCAGTTCACGATCGTCCTGATCGTCCTCTTCGCGCTCTTCTCGCTCTCGTCCTTCCTGCTCTCGCCGACCGCCGCGTAGCCGCG
>JBBQTO010000064.1:0-11845 GCA_038234575.1 Candidatus Limnocylindrales bacterium | reverse complement strand
GGCCGATGGCCGGAACGGCGATCTCGTGTCGGTGAAGACCGCGGCCGCGGCGATGCGCCGGGCCGGGTTCCAGAACGTCCTCGCCAGCGAGGGGCTCGTCGAGCACGCCTGGGACGCGCAGGACTACCTGGGTTTCCTGACCGAGTACGACGAGGAATCGTTGTTCGAGGATCTCGAGGACGCCGAGTTCGAGAGCATCACCGCGAGCATCCGTGAACGGCTCGCCTTGCTCAGCCCAGAGGAAATGACGCTGCGGCTTCCGGTCGTGTACGTGAGCGGCCGAAGCCGCTGAGAACACGGGCCCCGGCGGATCCAGCCAGGGCGGTGTGTGCGCGCCAGTTACCCGGGGCGTCAGCCCTCGCTCGGTCCGCCCTCGCCGGCGGCTGCGCCACCCTCGGCGCCCTCGCCCTCTTCGGCGTCCTCGGCACCCTCCTCGCCCTCCACGGCCTCGACCGGCTCCGGCGCCTCCTCGACTCGCGGCGGGAGGACCTTCGCGACGATCTCGCTCGGGTCGTTGAGCAATGTCGCGTCACTCGGGATCTCGAGGTCGCTTACGTGGATGAGGTCATCGAAGGTCGCCAGCGACGCTACCGAATAGTGGATCGACTGCGGCAGATGATCCGGCAGGGCTCGGACTCGGACGTGCTCGGTGACGTGCAGGAGCGTCCCGCCATTGGTGTTCACGGCTTCGGATTCGCCTTCCGGCACGAGCGGCACATCGACCGTGAGCTCTTCCGTCATGCGGACGACGAAGAGGTCCGCATGGAGCGGGCGCTGGGTGACGCGATGGAGCTGGACCCCGTGGACCAGGACGGGGGCGCCCTTCTCGCCGTCGATCGAGAGATCGATGAGCGTGTTCGCGCCGGCGCGCCGACGGAGCTGCTCGAACTCGTGTGCATCCACGGAGACGCTCTCGGAGGAGAGACCGCGTCCGAAGACGACGCCCGGCAGGCGGCCTTCGCGGCGGATGGCGGCAACCTTCTTGCCGGTGACCCCGCGACGGGCGGCGGCGAGCGTGGGGCGGTCGGTGGACATGCGGAACAGGGCCTCCGGATCTCGTGGTCGGCGCACACAGTACCACGACGACGCGGGGCATCCGATCGGCGGCGGGTCGCGGCCACCCCACGAGCCTGGTCGGATGGGGACCCCGGTGTACGATCGGACGGATGGGCTCATCGATCCTGATCGTCGAAGACGAGCATGCCGTGGCTCGCGGAATCCAGTACGCGCTGGCGCAGGAAGGCTACGAGGTCACCGTCGCCCGCTCCGGCGAGGAGGGCCTCGAGATCGCGACCACCCAGGCGCCCGATCTCGTCCTGCTCGACATCCGGCTGCCCGGCATGGACGGCTTCGAGGTGCTGCGACGCCTGCGCGGCGCGGGCAGCAAGGCGCCGGTGCTGATGCTCACCGCGCGAGGCGAGGAGGTCGACAAGGTGATCGGCCTCGAGCTCGGCGCGGACGACTACATGACGAAGCCATTCGGCCTGCGGGAGCTCCTCAGCCGCGTTCGGGCGCTCCTCCGACGAGCGTACGGTGACCTCGCGGACGCAACGGGCGGGCGGGTCATCCGGCACGGCGATCTCGTGATCGACCTGGATCGACGAAGGGTCCAGCGCGGCCAGCGCCGGATCAGCCTTACGCCCACCGAGTTCGAGATCCTGCGCCACCTCGCGAGCCGGCCCGGGCGGGTCTACACCCGCTCCGAGCTCCTCGACCTCCTCCGCGACTACGAAGCGCTCGACCAGGACGAGAAGACGATCAACGTCCACGTGAGCCATCTCCGCGACAAGCTCGAGGACGACCCGACTCACCCCGCGTTCGTCCAGACGATCCGGGGAGTCGGCTATGCGTTTGCCGAGCGCTGACCGCTTCGTCCCGCACACCTTCCAGGCTCGCCTGACCGGCGCTTTCGTCGCGGTCGTGGCGATCACCGTCGCGGTCGTCGCGGCGCTCGTGATCAACCGCGTGGGCGCTTACTTCGACCAGCAGCAGCGCGACGATCTGGCAGCCCGCGCTCGCGGCGTGGCGGAATACGTCGCGATCATTGCGGACACGACGACCGGCGGGATCCATCCGGTCGTGAGCGGCCTGAACATCGTCGATCCCGCGGTCACCCTCGAGCTGTCGCATCCGGCCCAGCAGAAGATCCTCGCCGAACGGCTCGCCCAGGCCGACGTCCGGATCCGACTCGGCCAGATGGTGAACAACGAGTTCGTGCCGGCCTCGAACGGCGAGTTCGTGGCCCATCAGCAGGAGGCGGCGGCAGCCGGCCAGCTTCGCGAGCCGATCACGAGCGATCCCCTCACGGTGGTGCTGAGCGCCGAATCGCCGCCCTACGCAGTGCAGGTCACGCTCTCGAACCCCTACACGTTCCGGGCGGCCGCCATCGCGAATGTCACCGGCCTCCTCGCGATCATCGGCCTCGCCGCGCTGCTCGTGGCCGTGGTCGTCGCGGCGATGCTCGCTCGGCGGTTCACGACGCCGATCCGCCGCCTCACCGAGGCGAGCCGGGACCTGGCCGAGGGCGACCTCGCCCGGCGAGTCCCGCCGGATGCCCTCGGCTCAGGAGCCGTGGAGCTCACGGAGCTGGCCCTCCAGTTCAACGCGATGGCCGAGCGCCTGCAACAGAGCGTCGACATCATCCGCCGCGACCGCGACCGCAGCCGCGAGTTCCTGGCCGACGTCTCCCACGAGCTGCGAACCCCGATCGCGGCGATGCGGACGTTCAACGAGCTGCTGGTCGAAGGCGCCGCGGACGACCCCGTCACCCGGAACGAGTTCCTCGAGGCGAGTCGCGCGCAGCTGGAGCGGCTCGACTGGCTCGCCCAGAACCTCCTCGAGCTCTCGAAGCTCGACTCTGGCCTTGTCCTCCTGGACCTCCGACCCGACGACGTCCGCTCCGCGGTCGAGCAGGCCGTCGAGCAGGCGACGCCGACGTCGCGGCGGCGCGGGGTGAACCTCTCCGTCCACGTCCCGAAGGAGCCCATCCGGGTCCGCCACGACCCGGTTCGCATTGGCCAGGTGGTCGCCAACCTCGTCGGCAACGCGATCAAGTTCACGCCTCGGGGCGGCGACGTCCGAGTCGAGGTCCGACCCGGCCCCGACGGCGGGGCAACGATCGAGGTCGCCGACAACGGCGTCGGAATCGACGCCGCGGAGCTGCCCAAGATCTTCGACCGCTTCTTCCGCGGCTCGCGGGCGAGTGAGGCCCGAGGCAGTGGGAGCGGCCTCGGTCTCGCGATCGTTCGCAGCATCGTCGAGATGCACGGCGGAACGGTGGTGGTCGAGAGCCGGCTCGGCAGCGGATCGACGTTCACGGTCAGCCTGCCGGCCCACCCTCCGCAGCTTGGCAGCAAGCCGGTCCACGTGGTGGAAACTTCACCGTCCGTCGGATCGAACCTGAACCCCGAACCCGCACCATGAACGGACCATGACCGACACTCCCAACGATCCGAACCGCCAACCCGACGCCAACCCCGCTCCGACCCCCGGCGACGACACGCCGACGACGGCGTATTCCCCGCCGGTGGAGCGCCGGCCCGAATGGGCGAGCCCGCAGTGGTCGACGCCGGGCTGGTCCGCACCGGCCTCCACGGAGCCGGCCCCGCTCGCGTCCGGCCCCCTTGGCGCGGCGTCGCTCGGCTCCGGGCCGTTCGCCGAACCGACGACCGGACCGGTGCCCGTGACCCCCGTGACCGTCGCCGATCGGCGTCCTCGCGGCAGCGCGTCGGTGGTTGGCGTCGCGCTCCTGTCCGCGGTGCTGGCCTCGGGCGGCACCGTGGCCGTCCTGCAGGGAACCGGCGCGCTGGCACCGCGGCCGACGGCCGGCTCGGGTCCCGCGGCCGTGAACAACGCCTCGAGCCACCTCCCCGTGGCGATCGACGAATCCTCAGCGATCATCGACGCCGCGGCCAAGGTCAGCCCCGCGGTCGTTCGGATCACGGCCACCGGGTCGTCCGTCGATACGCTCGGAGGCGGCACCATCCCGTCCACCGGCGTCGGGTCCGGGATCATCTTCGACGCCGCCGGCTGGATCCTGACGAATCGCCACGTGGTCACGACCTCGAGCGGCGCCACCGTCTCGGAGCTCACCGTCGACCTCAAGGACGGCCGGCAGCTGACCGGCACCGTCTACGGCATCGACACGCTGACCGACCTCGCCATCGTCAAGGTCGACGCCACCGGCCTTCCGACCGCCCCGATCGGCAGCTCGAGCGACCTCAAGGTCGGCCAGCTGGCGATCGCGATCGGCAGCCCTCTTGCGACCTATACGAATACCGTGACCAGCGGGATCGTGTCGGCGACGGGCCGCAGCGTGGTCGTCGATACGGGCGTCCGGCTGAACAACCTCATCCAAACGGACGCCGCGATCAACCCCGGCAACAGCGGCGGGCCGCTGCTCGACGCCGGTGGCAACGTGATGGGCATCAACACGGCGGTCGCTCAGGGCTCCAGCGGCATCGGCTTCGCGATCCCGATCGACATCGCCCGCCCGATCATGACCCAGGCCCTCGCTGGACAGTCGCTGACCCGGCCGTACATCGGCATCCGCTACGAGCCCATCGACCTCCAGCTCAAGACGACGAAGCACCTGGCCGTCGACAAGGGCGCCCTCATCGGGCCCGGCGCCGACGCCTCGGGCGCAAGCCTCCCGGCGATCACCGCGGGCAGCCCCGCCGAGAAGGCGGGCCTCAAGGATGGCGACATCGTTGTCGCGATCCAGGACCAGACGATCGACCAGGAGCACCCGCTCGACATGATCCTGTCCGGGTTCGCGCCGGGCCAGACGATCGACGTCCACGTCCTGCGAAACGGCCAGCGGCTCGTCCTCAAGGTCACGCTCGGGACGCGACCGGCGACCCTCTAGCGAGGCGGCCGCTCAGGTCGAGCGGCGCCGCCTGACCTCGACCCCGGCATAGGCCAGCGGCCCGCCGAGCTTGACCTGCGGCTTCCGAACGCGGACGACGACCTCCCGCACCAGCTCGTGCTCGGCGAGGATCTCGTGGCAGATCGCCTCCGCCAGCGCCTCGATGAGGTTGAACGTCGTCGACTCGACGATCTGGCGCGTGGTCTGGTACACCCGTCCGTAGTCGACGGTCCGCCCGAGGTCGTCCTCGAGGCCGGCCGGCTGCAGGTCGACCACGAGCTCGACGTCGACCTCGAATTGCTGGGCGTCGACCTTCTCGTGGGCGGCCACGCCGTGCCGCGCCTGAAAGACCATCTCCGCCAGGACGATCCGATCGGTCATCGAAGCACCGCATCGGCCATTCGCGCGGCTCGAACGTTGGCCTGGACGTCGTGGACGCGAACGATGTCGACGCCGGCCGCGATCCCGAGCACGGTTGTGGCGAGCGTCGCCTCCAGGCGCTCGTCGGCCGACAGGTCGAGGACCTTGCCGAGGGTCGACTTCCGCGAGGTACCGAGGAGGATCGGGCGGCCCAGCCGCCGGAGATCGCCGAGTCCGCGCAGCAGCTCGAGATTCTGCTCGGCCGTCTTGCCGAACCCGAAGCCCGGATCGACGAGGATGTCCGCCGCGGCGACGCCGGCTCGGAGGGCCCGCTCGATCGCTCGCTCCAGGTCGTCGAGCACCTCCGGCAGGAGCGCCTTGTAGCGAGGCTCGGCCCTGTTGTGCATCAGCACGATCGGCACCCGGCGCTCGGCGGCGACGTTCACCAGTGACTCGTCCTCGCCCACGCCCCACACGTCGTTCACGAGATCGGCGCCTGCGTCGATCGCGGCCGCCGCGACGGCCGGCTTGGTGGTATCGATCGAGATCGGCATCGAGGGCAGGGCCTCGCGGATCGCGGTGACGATGGGCACGGCCCGCCGGATCTCCTCGTCCGCGTCCACGGGGCTGTGGCCGGGCCGCGTCGATTCGGCGCCGACGTCGAGCATGTCGGCGCCCTCGTCGGCCATCGCTCGTGCCTGGGCGACCGCGCGCGCCAGCGGGGGGGCAGACGCGGCCGGATCGATCAGCCCATCGCCGGAGAAGGAATCCGGGGTCACGTTCACGATCCCCATCACGAAGGTCCGCGTGCCCCAGGCGAACGTCGCGGACCCGATCCACGTCGGTTGGAGCGAGGCCGGCGGCGAAGCGCTTGCGACCAGCGACGCGATGGTCTGCGGCTCGGTGTGGCTCATGTCGCTCGGATCTCCGGATCGTGGAGCAGTGGATCGTCGTGCCAGCGTCGTCGCGCCTCGCCGACGAGGTAGAGCGAGCCGGCGACGATGATCGGACCGGTGGCCAGGTCGAGCGCTCGACGGAGGGCCGCGTCGAGATCGGCGATCGCCTCGACGCCGAGCTCCGGGGCGAGCACCCGCCAGCGCTCTGCCAGCGCACTCGCCGGCAGGGCGCGAGACAGTTGAATCTGCGTGGCGATGATACGCGCGCCGCGGAGCGATCCGGCCGCGGAGAGGGCGCGGATGATCCCATCGACATCCTTGTCCGCCATCGACGCGACCACGAGCGTGAGGGGCGGGGGATCGGCGCGATCGCCCCCCGTCAGGAATGGTCGGAGGTCGTCCAGTGTCTCGGCGAGGGCTGCGGCTCCTGCCGGGTTGTGGGCGCCATCGAGCAGCACCTCGCGGCCGTCGACGACGATGAGCTCGAGCCGGCCTGGCCAGCATGCCGCCGCGTATCCCCGCCGACGGGCATCAGCCGGTACCGTCGCGATCCCGGCCTGCTCGAGCGCATCCAGCAGCCCGTCGGCAACCGCGACATTGGCGGCCTGGTGCCGGCCCCGGAGCCCGACCCGCGTTCGGCCGAGGGACGGCAGCTCGACCTCGATCCCATCGCGGTCCCAGGCGAGGAGCGGGGCCGGTGATGTCTCGGTCAGCGGCACCGACAATCGCTGAGCCCGCCGCCGGACCACCGCCAGCCCTTCGCCCGTAGTGCCGGTCACGGCGAGGTCACCGCGCATGATGATCGCGGCCTTCTCCCGGGCGATCGCCGAGATCGTGGTCCCCAGCCGATCCATGTGGTCCAGCGAGACGTTCGTGACCACCGCCACGCCGCCATCCCAGGCGTGGGTCGCGTCGAGCCGGCCGCCGAGCCCGACCTCGACGAGCGCGAGGTCGAGATGAGCCGCGGCGAACCAGCGGAAGATCACGGCGGTCAGGAGCTCGAACTCGGTCGGCGGACCCAGGCGGCGGGCGACACGCTCGGCGGCAGGCAGGGTCTCGCTCACGAGGCGGGCGAACGTCGCCGGGTCGATCGGTTGGCCGTTGATCTGGAGCCGTTCCCGGTAGGAGATCAGGTGCGGCTTCGGCGTCTCGCCGGTCCGAAGCCCGGCCGCCCGGAGTGCGCTCCCGGCAAGGGCCAGCACGCTGCCCTTGCCGTTCGTTCCCGCGACGAGCGCGCCGCGAAAGGACCGCTCGGGGTTGCCAAGCTCGCGCAGGAGGGCTCGCGTCCGGCCGAGGCCCAGGCGGATACCGAAGCGACCACGCTCTGAAAGCGCCCGCACGGCCAGCTGATAGTCCCGGCCGACGTCGCCCGCCGTCACGCTTGGGCCTCGATCCCGCGTCAACGCTCCGACAGGTCTTCCTCGTAGAAGACGCACTGGTTGAACCGGGGCGAGAGACACACGTCGTTCACGTAGCTCTGCTCGAGGTGAACGCCACCCCGAAGCTGGCAGCGCGACACGGCACTGTCCTGGCGAACGAGACCCTTGAGGAGATGCGGAGCGTGAATCGGGATAGCGCCGCGGGCGCCGGTGACGTAGAAGTGGGGGCACACGTTCCGTCGCAGGTTCGGCAGCCCGAAGGCACGGATCCGAGCCGGATCCGGACTCGAGGGCGCGGCACCCTGCCCGTAGCCCGACGCCGGACGCACCCCGAACCCAACGCCGGGTCCTGCGTGGGGGTCGCGGATGCTCGTGGGCACGAACCGATCCGCCTGCTGTGGCGAGCCCGGGGCCGGGACGGTCGAGACGCGCGCAATCGGGCCAAGGCCGAACGCCGGACGACCCGCTACGCGCGGCCCACGCCCCAGCTTCGGATCGCCACCTTGCACGCCTGGCCCCTCCCCCACTCGCGCCCGTTCGCGCCGCTGCGCGGCAGCGTACACCGTGAGGTTCCGCCGGTGACAGACCGGCCATGCGACCATACGGCTCGATGACGACCCGCCGCGGCCGTGCCGCTCACGTTCGGCCGCGCCCGCCGGGCGGGAGTCGGTCGCTCAAGCTGGTCCGGGCGGACAAGCCCGATCCCTACCGTGTCCGCCAGCATCGCGGCATCGATGCCCGCCGGAACCGCCTGCCGCTGGCGACGCGCGTCCTGCTGGCCCTTTCGATCTTCTCCCTCGCCGGGGCGGTCTACCTCACGGCGACCGGCGGGATCGGGCCGGTCATCTCGGCGCTGGGAGCGAGTCTGACAGGCGCGTTCGAGCGGCTCGCCGCGACGCCGGTGCCCAGCGCGTCCGTCATCGTCGCCACCAACTCGCCGATCATCAGCCAGCCGGCCTCGCCGTACAGCCGGGTCAAGACCGTCGACCTGCAGATCACGGTCCCCCAGGACGTGGCGGGCACGGCGAACGCGAAGATCAGGCTGTACCTCGCACTCAAGGGCCTCGGCCCGGCGCCGATCGAGGACATCCCGATGACATCGGCCGTCACGCTCATCGTGCCCGTCGACCTGACCAAGGGGCGGAACGACCTGAGCGCGACGATCATCCGAGACGGCGTGGAGTCCACACGCTCGGAAGTGGTCACGATTACCCTCGACCAGGTTCCACCCAAGGTCGTCGTCAAATCGCCCAAGGGCGGTACGGCCCTCACCGAACCCAACGTCACCATCAAGGGCACCACGGAGGTCGGGACGGCCCTGATCGCCCGCAACGCGGCGAACGGGAGCTCGGCAAGCGTGACGGCCGGCGCCGACGGCACGTTCCAGGTCGTCCTGCCGCTCGCGCCGGGCCCGAACGCGATCCATTTCGACGCGACCGATCTTGCGGGCAATCCGAGCACGGCCGACGTCTCGTACCTCGTCGGGACTGGCAAGCTCGGCGCCAACCTCTACGCCTCCACCTACAGGGTCTCGGTCTCGAAGCACCCGGCATCGCTCCAGCTCACGGTCCTCGTCACCGATCCGGCGGGTGCGCCGCTGAGCGGCGCGACCGCGTTCTTCACGCTGCAGATCCCAGGCCTGGCCCCCATCTCGGGTCAGGTCATCACCGGCACGGACGGGCACGCGATCTTCACGACCCCACTCGTCGGGACGATGGGCGTCGGCAACGGCCAGGCGACCGTGCTCGTGACCCAGGACCTTTTCGGCCAGACCACCGACAGCCTGGGGCTCATGTTCGTTCCCTGATGCCCCGAAGGGCCTCGACGCGCGCCGGCGTCGCAGCTACCATCGCGGCATGTCGATGTGGCATTGCCCGAATTGCGGCACACCACAGGCGGAAGCGGCGCGGTGCTGGGTCTGCCGTCGATCATCGACCACCTGTTCGACCTGCCGGCATTTCCGGAAATCGCTGGTGGCGAGCGTCGGCTTCTGTGGCGCCGACAAGCGGCGACCGCCGCTGCAGGGAACGGAGCTCCGCGGCTGCTGGACGGCGCCGCTCCTGGGAACGGAGACGGTGCCGCCACGCATCGTTGCCGAGGTCGATCCGGGCGTCCGGTTGCGAGGGTTCGTGCCCGTTGAGCTCGCGAGGCGGGACCCGGACGCGGTCGTGGCAGCGATTCCCCCGCCCGTGTTCGACCCGTCCGACGGCTGGGCGAACCGGGCCACGCTCTTTGGAGACGCGGAGGGCTGAGCCCTAGGGCGTCGCCGTTGGCGTCGGCGCAGTCGGCGCCGGTGACGGCGTCGGGGGCGGCTTCGGTGTCGGCGTCGGTGGTGGCGTTGGCGCTGGGGTGGGCGGCGGGGTGGGCGGCGGGGTCGGCGGCGGGGTCGGCGTCGGCGTCGGTGCGGGAGTCGGGCTCGGCGTTGGAGTCGGGCTCGTGCTCGGACTCGGCTCCGGCCCCTTGGACACGCTGTAGTTCACCGCGGTGTTCTTCGCCACTGGCGCGCCGGGTCCGGGATCCTGGCTGACGATCGCACCGGCAGGCACGATCAGGTCGAACGCCTCGGTTCGCGTTCCGATCTGGAGCCCCGCCTGGGCGATGAGGTTAAGGGCCTGCGGCTCCTGCAGGGCCCGCAGGTCGGGCACGATGGTGGTCGCGCCACCGATCGCGATCGTCACCTTGATCGCGGATCCCGGAGGCACGTTCGAATCGGCGATCGGGTCCTGGTTCGTGATCGTCCCGATCGGCTGGTCGGAGGTCTCGACGGCGGCCTGCTCAACGGTCAGCCCGACGGCCTGGGCCAGGGCCTGGGCCTCGGCGAACGTCTTGCCGACGAGGTTCGGGACGACCACCTGGCCGGTCGGCGTTGGTGCGGAGGTTACCGAGAGGAAGCGGAACACGAGAAATGCGGCGAGGGCGAGGATCGCGAGCGCCAGCAGCGCCGAGGCCCAGATCCAGCGACTGGGGCCACCGCCCTCGTCGTCGTCCTCCTCCTCCTCCTCGATCACGGTCCGGCGGCCGACGCCGCCGCGACCGGGCTGGTCGTCGACGCCGGCAAAGGCTTCGGGCGGATAGGGCACGCTCGCGTTCGGATTGGCGCGGGCGATTCCGGTCGCCAGCGTCGGTGGGGCGTCCGAGATCGTCCGGCCGACCCCGGCGGCTGACGCGGCGGCGACCGCCGCAGCCGAGGCGGCGCCCGCTGCCGCGAGCCCGGACAGCCGGCTCTCGTCGCCGACGAACCCCTCGAGCGCCTCGGCCATCGCCCTGGCGGAGGAGAACCGGTCCCCGGGCTCCGGCGCGAGCGCCTTCTGGGTGATGGCCTCGAGCTCGGGGGGCACGTCCGGCCGGAGTGCGGACGGGCTCGGCACGGGGCCGCTGAGCCGAGCCGTGGCCACGGCGGCCGCGCTGTCGCCGGTCCACGGACGCTTGCCCGTCAGCAACTCGTACAGGACGATCCCGAGGCCGTAGATGTCGGATGCCGGTGTGGCGGGCTCGCCGCGCGCCTGCTCGGGGCTGAAATAGTGGACCGAGCCCATGGTCGTTCCCGGCATGGTCATCGCCGATTCGGCGATGGCGAGGGCGATCCCGAAGTCAGCGACCTCGACGCGATCGTCGGCGGTCACGAGGATGTTGCCCGGCTTCACGTCGCGATGGACGAGGCCCCGCTGATGGGCCGCGTCGAGCGCCCGCGCCGCCTGGGCAACGAGCGCGGCGGCCCGGGTTGGCGGCAACGGCCCCCGGCGCCGGAGGAGCGAGGTCAGATCCTCGCCGTCGACGAGCTCCATGACGATGTACGGCCCGATCGCGTCGGTGCCGTAGTCGTAGACGGCGACGATCCCGGGGTGCCGGAGCGACGCCGCCGCCTGGGCCTCGAGACGAAACCGGGCGAGGAAGTCCGGATCGGTGCCGTACTCCGGGCGCAGGACCTTAACCGCGACATCTCGCTCGAGCTTGTTGTCGCGCGCCCGGTAGACGGTCGCCATGCCGCCCTGGCCGAGCAGCTCAATGAGCCGATACCGGTCGCCGAGGACGGCCCCGATGTCGGGCACGGTCAAGAGCCCAGGTCGAGGGAGCGCAGGTGGGCCCGGAACTCGGTGGCGGTATCGGGCCGCTGGAGCGCGATGTCGACCGTCGCCTGGAGCCAGCCCATCGTGGTTCCGGCGTCGTAGCGGATCCCCTCGAACTCGTAGGCGTAGACCGACTGCTCCTGCATGAGGGCCTCGATCGCGTCCGTCAGCTGGATCTCGCCGCCGGCGCCGCGCTGCGTCTGCTCGAGCTTGTCGAAGATCTTCGGCGTCAGCACATAGCGGCCGATCACGGCCAGGCTCGAGGGAGCATCCGCC
>JBBQTO010000063.1:0-11892 GCA_038234575.1 Candidatus Limnocylindrales bacterium | reverse complement strand
GAACGTGGCCGGGGCCTGATCCTGGAAGTAGTACGCGTCCGGCGCCACGTTGGTGTTCGCGACCTTGACGAGACCGCCCAGCGCTCGCTGGATGATGTCGTCCTTGTTGATCGCGAACGTCAGCGCGCGGCGGAACTCGGGATCGGAGATGGGGCACGCCGAGCCAGCGGCGGCACCGGCCTTGCGGTCGGCGACGGTGGCTGCGGGCGAGCAGTGGCCGACCTTGGTGGTCGGATCGATGTTCTTACCATCGGCCCAGTTGAGCGCGAGGTATTCGTAGGTCAGCGACGGGATGTTGCTCAGCTCGGCCTTGTGGCCGTTGGAGTCGAACGTCGGGATGTCGGCCTCGACGAGGTCCGTCGCGATGTCGACCTCACCAGCGGCGTAGCCGGCGATTTCCGCGTCTTCACTGCCGTACCACTTGAAGATGAGGGTGTCGAGGTAGGCCGGGGTGCCCGACTTGAACCCGTTGTAGTTGTCATTGCGGGAGAGCCGAAGCTCCTGGCCGGAGGTCACGGACTGGAACTTGAAGGCACCCGAGACCGGAACCTTGGGCATGTCTGCCGGCCGGAAGCCGGCGCCCTTGAGCTGGTCCGCGATGGAGATGCTCGAGAGGTAGTGCTTCGGAAGCGGAGTCCCGAGGTTGATGTAGCCCTCGTAGACATTCTTGAAGTGATAGACGACCGAAGTCGGGCTCGGGCAGTCGATCGCGGAGACATCGTCGTAGCCGACTGTCGAAACGCCGGCCTGGCCCGGGTCCGTGATCCACTTGTACGCGAACGCGAAGTCGTCGCAGGTCAACGCCTGACCGTCGGACCACTTCAGGCCGTCCTTGAGGGTCCACATGACCGTCATCTTGTCCGTGCCGTCGCCGGGAACCTTGACCTCGCCGTTCTGCGTGGTCGGGATCTCCTTGGCGAGATCGGGCAGGTACTTGTAGTCATACGTCGTGACGACGAAGGACGCCCACGCGGCGGATGCGACGTTCGCTTCCGTGACCTGGGTGAGGTAGTACGGGTTGAACTGGTTGGCTTCCTGCCAGTCGCCGAAGAGCAGCTGACCGCCCTTGGTACCCGCCTCCGGGGCGTACTTGCTGCTGGTGAGGTCCACCGTCTCCGGCGTCGGCGTCGCCGCCGCCGTGGTGGCCGCAGGCCCGCTATCCGTCGGGCTGTTCGTTGCCGTACCGGTGCCGCACGCCGCGAAGACGATCACGCTCGTCGCGAGCAGCCCCAGGAGTCGTTTGTGCATCAATGCTCCTCCAATTCGGCGATCTCGCTCGCCTGTTTTCCCACTCGTCAGCCGGGAACTGCGCTCGTCGCGCCCTGTCGCCGAAGGGGTCGTCCAAGGGGCGCGCACGGGTAAGCAGCAGCCGGCTGGGCTGGCGATACTATGGGTAGCGCCCCAAGCCGTGTCAAATCGGCCGGATGCCAGCTGAGTGGCTCCGCGGCGCTTCGGTCGTGCTCGAGTCGGATGCACCTCCCTCGTCTTCGAATGGATGCCATCGGGATCCGGATGCGGGTCTCATCACGGCACCGACCCACTGGGCTGAGCTCGAGACCGCATTCTTTCGGAAGGTGTTGAGGCGGGCCTCCTCCTGCTGCGTCTCCGTCCGATCGCTGAGTCGGTAGAAGGAGACAGGTTCGACCTCGCCGGACGGGCTGTCGGTCACGTGGACGGCCCTCGGGCCGACGAGGACCGCGACGAGGAGGCTCGCGGTTGCCAGCCCGCCGACCGTCGCGCGCCACTGCCAGGCCCGCTGCCGAGCACGCTGGCTCGAGCGCTCGATCCGAGTGCGCAGGCGGCTCCAGGCATCGTCGGGGCCGAGCGGCTCGGCATTCGCCGCTTCCGCGCCCATCCGGCGCAGGACGACGACCGTGAGCATCAGCTCCCCGAGCGCCCTGGCGCATTCTGGGCAGCGATCGACGTGCTCGAGCGCGGCGCCACCATCGACGCCCGCGAGCCGCCGTTCGGCGAGAGCGGCGAGCCCGGGCCGGTAGCGAGCGCACGCCGAGAAGCCGATCATCGACCGCCGCCGTGCTGCTCACGGGCCGGGGCCGCGGCCGGTGATGCGATCGCCGGGATATCCGACTGCCGTCCGGTGGGACGCTCGCTGCCGAGGTGCTCGCGGAGGGCGTGCAGGGCGTAGTGGATCCGGGACTTCGTGGTGCCCAGCCGAATCCCAAGAGTCGTCGCCGTCTCCTGGAGCGAGAGCCCGTGGAGGTAATACAGGACGATGACGAGTCGATGCTTCTCGGGAAGGGCGGCAACCCCCCGTCGGATCGCCCGCCGGAGCTCCTCGCGCTCGACGAGGTCCGCGGGCTCGGGGGTGTGGTCCCGGAGCTCGGCTGTCGTCTCCCCGATCGGCTCCTCCGTCAGTCGGCGCCTGGCCAGCCGGGAATAGCAGAGGTTGAGCGCGACCCGGTAGAGCCACGGCACCGGCGAAATATCCGTTCGCAGCGAAGCGCGATGCCGGTACGCCCGGAGGAAGGTGTCCTGGAGCACCTCCTCCGCGGCCTGCCGGTCCCCGATGAGGGCATACGCGGTCCGCTCGATGAGGCCGCGGTGGCGGGCGAAGAAGACCTCGAACGCGTCGAGATCGTCCGCCTGCATCAGGCGAACAAGGTCGCGGTCGGTGGGAAGCGCGGCGGTGGCAATCACTCGGGCCCTGTCGTCCAGCGTGAACCTCTCCAGCTCGGCGATGGTTCCCTCCCGCCCTCTTCAGGACGATACCGGAGGGCCCCCCGGAAGGTTCAGTTGCAACTACGTTGCGAATCGCCCTGGAGCTACTCGGGGCAGGGCGTCCATTCCGCCGGGACCGGCCGCCAGCGGAGATTCGGGTTGCGCGCCGCACGCACCTCGTCGAGCCGCCGGACCGGCGCCGTATGGGGCGCCGAGGTCACGGCGTCGGGGTCCGTGTCGGCCTCGTGGGCGATGGCGATCAGCGTGTCCGCGAAGGCATCGAGCGTCTCGATCGATTCCGTTTCCGTTGGCTCGATGAGCATCGCCTCGTCGACCGTCAAGGGAAAGTACACGGTCGGTGCGTGGAAGCCGTGGTCGAGCAGCCGCTTCGCGATGTCCAGCGTGCGTATCCCTGTCCGCTTCTTGATCGAGGCCGCGGAGGCGATGAACTCGTGCTTGCAGATGCCGTGGAACGGGATGTCGTAGACGCCCGAGCCGGAGATCCGCTGCTTGAGGTAGTTGGCGGCGAGGACCGCATCGTCGGTGATCTCGGCGAGGCCGCTCGCGCCGTGGGTCCGGAGGTACGCGTACGCGCGCACGAGGACGCCGGTGCTGCCGACGAAGGCGCGCAGCCGCCCGATCGACGTCGGCCTCTCGCCGGGCCGCTCCAGGCGGAACGTGCCGTCGTCGTTTCGCAGGACCCGCGGCGCGGGAAGGAATGGCAGGAGCTTTTCCCCCACACCCACCGGTCCGGCGCCCGGACCGCCGCCACCGTGGGGGGTCGAGAACGTCTTGTGGGTATTAATGTGCATGACGTCGAAGCCGGCCTCGCCAGGCTTGAAGCGGCCGAGGATCGCGTTGAGGTTCGCGCCGTCCATGTAGGCGAGCGCGCCGACGGCGTGGACCGCCCCGATGAGCTCGCCGATGCGGGATTCGAACAGGCCCATCGTGGATGGGTTCGTGATCATGACCGCCGCCGTCTGCGGGCCGAGGGCCGCCTTGAAGGCCGCAAGGTCCAGGCCACCGTCGAGCGCCGCGTTGATCGACACGGTCCGGAGGCCGGCCATGGTCGCGGTCGCCGGGTTCGTCCCGTGGGCCGAGTCTGGAACGAGGACCTCGGTCCGGCCGGTGTCGCCTCGAGACGCGTGGTAGGCGCGAATCATGAGGATACCGGTGAGCTCGCCCTGGGCGCCGGCCGCGGGCTGGAGCGTGACCGCCTGCATGCCGCTGATCTCGACGAGGATCTGCTCGAGCTCCCAGAGCAGCTGAAGCGTCCCCTGGGCGACGGCATCCGGTGACAGCGGATGGAGGGCCGCGAAGCCGGGCAGGCGCGCGGCCCACTCGTTGACCTTCGGATTCCATTTCATCGTGCATGAGCCGAGCGGATAGAAGCCGGTGTCGACGGCGTGATTGAGCTGCGACAGGTTCACGTAGTGACGCACGACCTCGGGCTCGTTCAACTCGGGCAGGGCCGGCGGTGCCTCGCGCCGCTGGTCGACGGGGATTCGGTCGAGCGCATCGGATGGCGGGTGCGGAACCTTGCCGCCGCCACGACCAGGCTTGGAGAGCTCGAACAGCGTGGGCTGGAGCCGCGGACCGCTGGCGCTCATCGGGTCCCGCTCATCGGGTCGCGCCCGCGGGCACGGGTTCGTTCCGGGGCACGCGGCCCTTCGCGAGCACACCGTCGCCGGCGAGGACGTTCGACAGGGCGGCCGCGAACGCCGCGATCTCCGCGCTCGTCGTGACCTCGGTCGCGCAAACGAGTAGGCCGTCGGCCACCGATGGATCGTCCGGTACGACGTCGACCACGACGAGCCCGCCGAGCACGCCGTGATCGAGCAGGCGCTGATGGACGGCCCGGGCCTCCGGCACCCGAATGGCGAACTCGTTGAGATAGGGCCCGCGGTGCACGCGCGGCGCTCCGGCCGCGGCGAGCGCCGCCTCGAGCTCCGTGGCCCGCGCCGCTCCGAGCGCCGCCACGTCGCGCAGACCATGAGGTCCCAGGGCCGCGATCCAGACGCTCGCCGCGAGCGCGAGAAGGGCCTGGTTCGTGCAGATGTTGCTTGCCGCCTTCTCCCGCCGGATGTGCTGCTCGCGTGCCTGCAGCGTCATGACGTACGCCCGGCGGCCGTCGAGGTCCGTGGTCATGCCGACGAGGCGACCCGGAATCTGGCGGACCAGCGCGTCCGTGCAGGCGAGGATCCCGAGGTAGGGCCCGCCGTACTGGGGCGGGATGCCGAGGGACTGGCCCTCGCCGGCGGCGATGTCGGCGCCGTATGCCCCCGGCGGTGCCAGCACGGCCAGCGACACGGGCTCGACGACCGCCACGAAAAGCGCCCCGGCCGCGTGGGCGAGACGGGCGGCGTCGGCCATCGGCTCGAGGAGGCCATAGAAGTTCGGCTGACCGATCAGGACACCCGCGACCGGAGCATTCGAATCGCCCAGGAGGCGCTCCAGGGCCTCGAGGTCCGTCATCCCCACGTCGGGTCCCTCGCCCACGAGCGGGATCTCGTCCAGGCGCAGGCCGGCGCCGGCGAAGTACGTCCGGAGGACCTCGCGATATTGGGGGTGAACGGCGCGACTCACGAGGACGCGACGGCGCTGCGTCGCCCGGCACGTCATCAGCGCGGCCTCGGCCGTCGCCGCGGCGCCGTCGTAATGCGAGGCGGACACGACATCGAGCCCGACGAGCTCGGCGATCAGCGACTCGTACTCGTAGATGCTCTGGAGCGTGCCCTGGCTCACCTCGGGTTGATACGGCGTGTAGGCCGTGTACCACTCCCCGCGGAGCAGGATCTGGTCGACGAGCGGCGGCGAGAAGTGGCGATACGACCCGGCGCCGAGGAACGAAGCCAGATCGACCCGGTTCCTGGCGGCGAGGGCGCCCATGCGAGCCATCAGCTGCTGCTCCGCCTCGGGTGGATCGAGTCGCAAGGGGCTCGACCGGAGCTCGGCGGGGATGTCGGCGAAGAGCTCGTCGACGCTCGCCATGCCAAGCGTCGCGAGCATCCGCTCGCGGTCGGCGGGGGTGTGAGGACCGTAGGCCACCCTCAGCCCTCCGCGATCAGCCGCTCATAGGCCTCTGGCTCGAGGAGGCCGTCGACCTGGGCCGCGTTCGAGACGCGCACCCGGATCATCCAGCCCGCACCGAAAGGGTCGCTGTTCACGAGCTCCGGCTGGCTGGTCAACGCGCCATTCACGTCGGTGACCTCGCCCGACACGGGCGCGAACAGGTCGCTGACGGCCTTGACCGATTCGACGACCCCGAACGTCCCGAACTGCTCGAGGCTCCGGCCGGGCTCGGGGAGGTCCACGAAGACGACGTCGCCGAGCTCGTGTGCCGCGAACTCGGTTACGCCGATCGTGGCCGTATCGCCCTCGAGGCGGACCCACTCGTGATCCTTCGTGTACCGCAGATCCGTCGGGACCATCGAGGTGTCGCCTCCTAGGGTCGGTAATTGTCGGGAGCGGGCGACGTTCCGGGACTCTCGGAGGACCGAGGCGACGCTCCGCTAGCCATCGGTCCGAGGACTCCGCTTATAGAACGGCAGCGGCACCACCTCGGCGGCGACCCGTTGATCGCGGATCTCGACGTCCAATATCGTACCCGGCTCGCCATCGCCCGGCGCGACGTAGGCCATCGCGATCGCCTTGCCGAGGGTCGGCGAATGGGTTCCGCTGGTGACGATCCCGGTGCGATGGTCGCCCGCGAAGACCGGATGCCCGTGGCGGGCGATTCCGCGGCCGGTCACGATCAGCCCGACGAGCCGCTTGGCGATCCCGTCGCGGGCGATCCGATCGAGTCCGGCGCGACCGACGAAGTCGCCGGGCTTGTCGAGCTTGACGACGCGGCCCAGGCCGGCCTCGAAGGGGTTCGTGGAGCGGTCGAGCTCGTTGCCGTAGAGCGGCATACCGGCCTCGAGGCGGAGTGTGTCTCTGGCCCCGAGACCGCAGGGAATGGCCCCGGCCGACGAGCCGGCGTCCTGCAGGACCCGCCAGACCTCGGGACCGCGGGCCCAGTCCACGAAGACCTCGAACCCGTCCTCGCCGGTGTACCCGGTCCGGGCCACGAACGCCGCGACACCGCCGACCGTGCCCTCGGCGATCGCGTAGTAGCGGAGGCTCTCGAGGTCGATATCGGTCAGGCCGGCAAGGATGCCGGCGGACTCCGGCCCCTGGATCGCGACGAGCGAGGTCGCAAGCGAGCGATCGTCCAGGACGGCCTTCCGGCCCCGGAGGCGCTCCACGAGCGTATCCGCGACGGTCGACGCGTTGCCGGCGTTGGCAACGACGAGGAAACGTAGGGAGCCGAGCCGATAGACGATCAGGTCGTCAATGATCCCGCCGTCCGGCTCGCAGATCATCGAGTAGTGCGCGCGCCCGACCGCGAGCGAGCGCGGGTCGGTCGTCAGGGCGCAGGCGAGCGCGTCCCCCGCTCCGTCACCTTCGACGAACAGCTCGCCCATGTGGGACAGGTCGAACAGGCCGGCCCGCTCCCGTACCGCGCGATGCTCCTCGAGGATGCCAGTGTACTGGACGGGCATGAGCCAGCCGCCGAAGTCGATCATCCGCGCCCCGAGGTCGCGGTGCAGGTCGGTCAGCGCGGTCGTGTGGAGCTGGTCGGCGACCTCGGTCCCCGCCGCGCCCTCGGTCATCGCCGCGCCCTCGGTCATCGCGGCACCTCCAGGCGATCCGCCGCGGTGGCGACGAGGGCCCGCTCGGTCGGGAATGTCAGGAGCTCGGGGGCTTCGGCGAACGTGACCCAGCGGACTCGCTCGAACTCCCGGTCGTGCCGTGACAGGTCACCCCCGACCGGCTCCATGAGGAAGTAGTGGACGGTCTTGTGGATGCGCGTCCCGGACTGGACGAAGGTGTACTCGATAGACGGCAGCGGCCCCACGATCCTGACCTCAAGACCGGTCTCCTCGGTCACCTCCCGAAGGGCCGTCTCCTCGACGGTCTCACCCGGGTCGGGCGTCCCCTTCGGCAGGGTCCATGTCGCCACGGCGCGGTCGCGCCGACGCATGCCGACGACGAGCGATGGGCCTTCCTTCTCGGTGTGGACGACGATCCCGCCGGCGGAGGTGGCGGCCGCGGACCTCAGCCGCGCCACGGCGCCACGGGGGCGCTGGGGCGGCGCACCGAGACCGACCGCGGCCACGTCGGCGAGACGACCGGTCGGGGTCGACCCGACGAGCGGCGCACCGGCCGGGTCGCCGCGATCGATCGCGAATCGCGGCGCAGGCGAGCGAATGGCGACGGCTGGTCGCGAAGCAGGACGGTCATCCTGAGGGGCGCCGGGTGGAATGCCCCGAGGGCGCCCAGGCCGAGCCGGCGCTGACGGTTGCCAGACAACGCCCGGGGGAATCGCGCCGCCGGGCGGGCGACGTATCGGGCGGTGATGCTGCGCTCCATCGTCCGTATGGTAACGCGTCAAATCGGCGTAGCAAGGACCCGACGCAACGCATTCGCGGTCTCGCTCGACACGGAGCCGCGCGTTTCGGCCAGCGCCACCTCGCGCTCGGCGGCCGCACGATAGAGTGGCAGGACCGCTGGGGCGTGCGCCCCCAGGACCTTCAGGTGACGGGTCAGCGTGCCAACATCGCCGCGGGTCATCGGTCCCGTGAGCGCTCGCTGGATGCCGAGCGCCCGGGCGTTGCCAAGGGTCTGCTCGATCAGGCCGCCGTAGATCGCCAGGGAACCGGCCTCGTCGAGGCCCGCGACCCGCCCGAGCTCGGCGATCGCGTCGAGCAGAGCGACGAAGCCGCCGGCCGCGAGGACCGCCGCCGCGTGGTACGCCGTCTTCGTCCCGGGTGCAAGCCGGACCGCCGTCGCTCCAATGGCCTCGGCCATCTCCGCGAGGAGTGCTGCGAGCTGCGCCTCGCCTTCGATGGCGATCGTCGCACCGTGGAGGGCCGCGACCGCTCGCTCGGTGTCCGCAAACGCCACGAGCGGATGGAAAGCCCCGATCTCGGTGCCGGCGGCCTGGGCAGGCTCGAGGACCTCCGCGCCGAGGGCACCGGAGGTATGGATCATCGCCTGCCCGCCGTACATCCGGAGCTCTCCGGCGAGGCTCGCGATAACGTCGTCGGGCACCGCCAGGACGATGAGCTCGACCTCGTCGAGCAGCGCGTTCGCCTCCGCGAAGCCGCGGGCGCCCGGAACGAACGACCGAAAGCGCTCTCGATTCGCCTGGTCGCGGGAGGCGACAGCAGCGATCGGCCAGCCGGCGCGATGGAGCGCCGCCCCCAGCGCCGTCCCGACCGCCCCGGCGCCCACGATTCCCGTCACCGGCGGTTCTCCGGGCTCCGATTGGGCGTGCGGATGGTGGTGCGAGCTGGACTCGGGATCCAGGTCGATGCCCTCTCGCTGGAGGGCGTCGAGCGTCGTCGCGTCCGGCGGGCCGGAATGGCCGGGCTCCCCTGTCCGTTCGTTGTCGCCGGCGCGGTCCGGAGCACCCCAGATCTTCACGACGCGGCAGGTACTGAGCGGCGCGGTCGAGGTCCGGCCTGCCAGTCGCGGTACTCTTCCACGCGTCGAGTCTAGCCACCGAAAAGAGGTCGAACACACGTGGGTTCCCAGGATCCGTTCGGGGCTCGGGCGTCGCTCGGGCCAGGCCTGCCGGACCTCTACCGGCTGACGGCCCTCGACGACCGGATCGACCTCGGGCGGGTGCCGGTCACGCTCAAGATCCTGCTCGAGAACGTGCTGCGGCACGCCGGCGGGTCCATGGTCACGGCCGACGACGTCGAGACCCTCGCCTCTTGGCGCCCGGGCGCGACCGCCGCCGCGGAGATCCCGTTCATGCCGTCGCGGGTCATCCTCCAGGACTTCACTGGCGTGCCGGCGATCGTCGACCTCGCCGCGATGCGTGACGCGATGGCCGACCTCGGCGGCGATCCCGCGCGCGTGAACCCTCTTGTGCCGGCCGATCTCGTCATCGACCACTCCGTCCAGGTCGATGCCTTCGGGACGCCCGCGGCCTTCGCGTTCAATGTCAATCGCGAGTATGAGCGGAACGGCGAGCGCTACCAGCTCCTGCGCTGGGCCCAGACCGCGTTCCGCGATCTTCGTGTCGTGCCGCCCGGCACGGGCATCGTCCACCAGGTGAACCTCGAGTTCCTGGCGACCGTGATCGCCGACCGCGACGACGAAGGCGGCAGGGTTGCGTTCCCGGACACCCTCGTCGGCACCGACTCGCACACGACGATGGTCAATGGCCTCGGCGTCCTTGGCTACGGGGTCGGCGGCATCGAGGCCGAGGCCGTCCTGCTCGGCCAGCCGCTCTATCAGCCGATGCCGCGGATCGTCGGCGTCCGCCTGTCGGGCGAGCTGCCGCTCGGGTCCACGGCCACCGATCTCGTGCTGGTCGTGACCGAGAAGCTGCGCGCCTACGGGGTCGTTGGCGCCTTCGTCGAGTTCGCCGGCGACGGGCTGGCCGGGCTCTCGCTCGCCGACCGGGCGACGATCAGCAACATGAGCCCCGAGTTCGGGGCGACCACGACCCTCTTCCCGATCGACGAGGAGACGATCACGTACCTCCGGCTGACGGGCCGATCAGAGGACCGGATCGCGCTCGTCGAGCGCTACGCCCAGGAGCAGGGGCTGTGGCGGGAGGCCGGCCGGAGCCCGGACTTCGACGCCGTGATCGACCTCGATCTCGCGACGGTCGATCCTTCGGTCGCCGGCCCCCGTCGGCCGCAGGACCGCGTCCCGCTGACCGAGCTGCGCGACAGCTTCCGGGCTGCGTTTCCCGCCCGCGTCGCCGCGCAGCAGGACCCGGAATCGACGGACGCGGGCAACGGCGTGGCGGAATCCTCCGGCGAGTCGTTTCCGGCGAGCGACCCGCCGGCATTCGCGGCGTCGGCCGGGGCCTCGAACGCCGGGGAGCGCGGGCCGATCGCGCTCGCGAGCCGCCCAGGGGGCGCCGCGACCGCCGTCCCGGTGCAGGACGCGAATCGATCGCCCTACCCGAGCTATCACGTCGAGGTCGACGGCCAGTCGGCGCTGATCAGCACGGGCTCGGTCGCCATCGCCGCGATCACCTCGTGCACGAACACCTCGAACCCGACGGTCATGGTTGGCGCCGGTCTCCTCGCCAGGAACGCGGTCCGGCGTGGGCTGCGGGTATCGCCGACCGTCAAGACGTCGCTCGCGCCCGGCTCCAAGGCGGTGACGGAGTACCTCGAGCTGGCAGGACTCATGGAGCCATTGGCCGAGCTCGGCTTCGCGCTCGCCGGCTACGGCTGCACGACGTGCATCGGCAACTCGGGGCCCCTGGACGAGCCCATCGCCAAGGCCATCGAGGAGCATGAGCTCGCGGCCGTGGCCGTCCTGTCGGGCAATCGCAACTTCGAGGGCCGGATCCATCCGCTCGCGCGGGCGAGCTACCTCGCGTCGCCGCCGCTGGTGGTGGCGTTCGCCCTCGCCGGCCGGATCGACGTGGATCTCGCATCCGAGCCGGTCGGCATCGACGACGACGGGAAGCCCGTCTTCCTGGCCGACCTGTGGCCGGCGCCCGAGGAGATCCGGGCCGTCATTCGCGATTCGATCAGCCCCGAGCTCTTCCGGCGGACGTATGCCAGCGTTTTCGAGGGTGACGAGCGCTGGCGGGCACTGCCGATCCCGTCGGGCGATCGGTACGAGTGGAATCGCGGCTCGACCTACATCGCCCGGCCGTCGTTCTTCGAAGGCATGACGCTCGAGGCGACGCCCGTGCAGGACATCGTCGGCGCCCGCGTCCTCGCGGTGCTCGGTGACTCCATCACCACCGACCACATCTCCCCGGCCGGCTCGATCGCGCCCTGGTCACCCGCGGGCGAGTGGCTCCAGGAGCGCGGCGTGAGCCCGCTCGAGTTCAACTCCTACGGCGCGCGGCGCGGCCATCACGAGGTGATGGTTCGCGGCACCTTCGGGAGCATCCGCCTCCGCAACGGCCTCGTGCCCGAGAAGGAAGGCCCGTACACGATCCACCTCCCGAGCGGCGACGAGGAGTTCATCTACGACGCCGCGGTCCGCTACCGCCGCGAGAAGGTGCCGCTCGTCGTCCTCGCCGGCAAGGAGTACGGCTCGGGCTCGTCGCGGGACTGGGCCGCGAAGGGCACGCTGCTCCTCGGCGTGCGCGCGGTCATCGCGGAGAGCTTCGAGAGAATCCACCGGACGAACCTCGTTGGCATGGGCGTGCTGCCGCTGCAGTACCAGGCGGGCGAGAGC
>JBBQTO010000062.1:0-11930 GCA_038234575.1 Candidatus Limnocylindrales bacterium | reverse complement strand
CGGCGCCAAGCGCGTCCAGGAGGTCGGCTGGCCGCAGGTGCAGGTTGACACCTCGCGCCCCGCCTCCGATCGCCACGACGGGCTGCCCCAACGCCGCGCTGTCGAGAAGCACCGGCCAGGCCCCCGTCGAGCCGAATGGCGTGATCGTGTACCGGACGTAGCCGGTCGCTGCCTGCGCTTCGTCGGCGTCCGGGAGGGACAGTCGCTTCACGCCGAGGTGCGCCCTCAGCTTCGGCCAGTCGAACTGCCGGCCCGCCGGGATCAGGACGAAGACGTAGTCGTCGGCGCCGCAGCGGACCACAATCGTCCGGAGGAGCGCCTCGAGCGGGATCCCCTGCAGTAACGCGCTCCCTTCTGCGGACTCGGCGGCCGCGGTCCGGACGACGCGATGGGCCACACCCGTGGCGGCGATCGCCTCGAGCGCCAGGGTGGTGTCGCCGCGGACTCCGGCGTCGCCCGCGTCTCCGTCGCCTCCGGTCACGCGGGCGCGGGCATCGCCCGGTCCGGCCGGAGCGGCTGGAGCGTACCGAGCGACTCCGCCACCACGAGCGCGTCATCGAACGGCTGGAGCACGAAGTCCGAAGGCGGATTGACGTAGGTGCGGCTGCCCCGGCTGATCGCGAGGAGCGTGGCATGGTGCTCGCTTCGCAGGCGCGCGCTGAGGTCGTCGACGGTGAGGCCGCAGTACGCAGTGGGCAGGTCGACGCGATAGAGCTCGGAGCCTTCGCCGCCGGACACGATGTCGGTCACCAGGGCACTCAGACCCGGGTACAGCGCCGAGCGGGCCAGGAGGTGGGACGCCAGGCTCGAGGTCACGAGGACCTCGTCCGCCTTGGCCCGCTCGAAATGCTCGACGTGGCGCGGGTTGATCACCTCCGCAACCGTGCGCACATTCGGGGCGATCGATTCGATCGCCATGACGGTCAGGATCGAGTGCATGTCCGCCTCGTTCGTCGGGGCATCGGGGAACACGAGCGCGGCGGCGGCCTCCTCGATCCCGGCCCGTTTGAGGTCCTCGGCGCTCGTGGTGTCGCCGCGAACAAAGTAGACGTCGCTCCCCGCCGGGTTCTTCTCGACGTCGGCGAGAATGACGATCTTGGCCTTGTACTCGTCGCCCCGAAGCTCCGCGATGAGCTCGCGCGCCGTCGCGTTCCAACCGCAGACGACGATGTGATCCTGGTATCCCGAAGCGCCCATCCCCTGTCCCTCCTTGAGGAGAAAATCGATGACGAGGGCGACGAGCGCCCCGGTAATCGTGCCCACGATGGCGACGCCGAAGACCACGAGGAGCCAGCTGACGACGTAGCCACCGATCGTCGTCACGTAGCCGGCGTCGCCCTGGCCAAGGACGGTGAAGATCGCCCAGTTCACGGACTGGCCGAAGGCCGGGACCGCCTTCTCGATGCCTTCCGTCCAAGGCTTCTCGAGCAGCGTCACGAGCAGCGCCGCGACGAGGACGATCGCTCCCGCGCCCTCGGCCAGGGCCAGGAAGAACGTGCGGTCGACCCCGCGCGCGATCCGGCGAGCATGCCAGACGATCCGGCGCAGGAGGGGGCTGGCGAGCAGGAGCGTCGGCCTGGGCAGCCGCGATCCGGGCATCAGCACCTCCCTCGTTGGCCACGCGCCGGTGGGGCTGGATCGTGACACAGGCGCGCCGAGCCGTCAGGCGCCTCGCCGCGTGCGGTCAAGCGCCTCAGGCGGGTTCGATGAGCTCGATCCGGATCCGCTTGTTGATCCGGCCCTTGGATTCATAGCCGATGACGCGGATGCCACCGACTTCGCGGGTATTCGCGACGTGGGTTCCACCGTCCGCCTGGAGGTCGAGCCCGACGATCTCGATCGTCCGGATCTCCTCGATGCCGGGCGGCAGCAGGTTGATCTTCGTACGGATGAGATCGGGGATCGCGAACGCCTGCTCGCGCGGGAGGACCTTGACCCGAACCTCAAGGCCGAGGGCCAGCTCGCGATTGACCTGCGCCTCGATTTCGCCGACGAGCTCGCCGGACATCCGCTCGAACTCGAAGTCCATCCGGCCCGAGCCCGGCTCCATGTTGCCGCCGGTCACGAGGGCGCCGTAGTCGCGCCAGACGACGCCGCAGAGGGCGTGGAGCGCGGTGTGGGTCCGCATCAAGAGGTGACGGCGGGTCCACTCCACCCCGGCCGTCACGGCCGCACCGACCGCGGGCGGCTCGACGCCCGGCGCGAGCTCGTGGACGACCTCGCCACCCTGCTTCCGGGCAGCCGTCACGACCCATACGGTCTCACCGGGACCCGCCAGCCAGCCGCGATCGGCGGGCTGGCCTCCGCCGCCCGGATAGAAGACGGTCTCGTCGAGCGTCACGAGCGCGCCGGATGCATCGACGCCCGGTTCGACCGCCACGACATGGGCGTTGACGGACCGCTGATAGGCGTCCTCGTACGCGAGCTGACGGCGCATCTGGAGAAGGGTACCGAGCCGCGGTGCGCCGGATCACCGCAAATAAGCCGGTGGTGAGCGGCTCCCGGTACCTTCGGCTCCTTCGGTTGGGGGCGTCGCGGGGCGGTCAGGGGCCCGGCGGTGTAGTCCGCCATCGGGCGCGTAGCCCGATGGTCCTATCGCCACCCGGGACCTTTGTTGCATCGACGGTCGCTCGGTCGATCCGTACGTTGAGCCTCCCTCTCCGGTGACCGGAGCGGGCGCAATCATCGAGGAGTAATTGACCAGATGAACCAACGCATCCGACGTGCCTGGCGCCTCGCCCTGGCGGTCGCGCCATTCGTCGCCGTCGCCCTCGTCGAAGGTGCGATGCGCCGCTGGTAAGACCAGCGAACCACCACATCAGGACCGGTCGGCTCCTTCCTCCCGACCGGCCCAGCTATTGAACAAGGCCCGGAACCTCCTCCGGGCCTTGTTCCCTGCCCGGCGCCTGGTTGCGGTCCGACGATCGAGTGCTGTCGGGCACCGAAGCTCGTCAGCCGCTCGGCACGAGCTCAAGGCGGACGGCGACCATCGCGGCTTCGACCCGGCCCGACACGCCGAGCTTCGACAGGATGTTGCCGACGTGCACGCCGACCGTCTTCTGGCTGATGAACAGGCGTTCCCCGATCTCGCGGTTGGTCCGGCCCTGGACGATCAGCGCCAGAACCTCTCGTTCGCGGCCGGAGAGGCCGAAGGTTGGCTCGGCTCGCTTCTCACCGCCGTTCGCGCCGAAGGCCACCGCGATCGCCGAGCGGACCGCCTCGTGGCCGACGACCCCTGGGCGCCCGCTTCCGGCGTGACCGTCGCCGGAGCCGTGGCGATCGTCGGCCCCCGAATGGCCGTCGCGCGACCTGGGCTCGCCGATGCCGACGCCGGCGAGGGCGGGCGCGCCGTCCTCGAGACCCTCGGGCGCCGCGGGAACCGTGATCATGGCCCGCTGGGCAAGCTGGAGCAGCTCGCGGAGCAGGGGCCGCGCGCCCAGCTCGCGGGCAATCCGGACCGCCTCGAGGAGCGGACCCCGGGCGGCAGCGCGGCCCACCCGCGCGTCGTGCCCAGGGAGCGCCGCCTCCACCTGCCGCCACCGCGCCCTGGCGACCTGGTATGGCTCCCCCGCCCGCTCCCAGGCCTGCGCCGCCGCGTCCCACAGCACGGGGTCGTCGCGGGCCTCGAGCCGCGCCGCGTAGGCGCGCGCCGTCGAGAGGTGCGCGTCGGCCTCGCGGCGCCCGATCGCGCCTGCCGGAACGCCGCTGGCGAGCAGGACCGCCTCGGCCTCGCCCAGGACGCGGCGGCCGCGCTGCCGGGCGCCGGCGATCTCCGGCAGCGCTCGGCGCTCGTGGGCATCGGCAACGGCTGCCGCCTGGACCTCGAGATACGTCGACGTCATCCGGGCGGTCAATGCCCAATCCTCGGCTCGTCTGACGAGCGCCCAGCCGCGCTCGACCGCGCGGCGCGCGTCCGAGACGTCGCCGCGCCACAGCGCGAACGCGGCGGCCGCTCGCGTCGCCGGGACCTCGAGCTGCGGATCCGGCGCATGATCGATGTCCAGCGGCCGCCAGCCGAGAAGGCTAGCCGCCCGTTCATCGACGCTGGTCTCGACCTCCAGCATCGCCGCCGTCACTGACGCGTCGGCGAACGCGACAGCGTCCGGGCTCCACTCCAGCGCGATCCGGATCGTCTCTCGCGCCTCGCTCCAGCGGCCGGCATTGAACAGCGCCTCGGCGATGTTGCCGCGGAGGGGATTGCCGTAGGCGACCTCGAGGCCGTCGAGGCGGGCTTGCTCGATCGCCTCGCGGGTGACCTCGATCGCCTCGTCGCGGCGACCGAGGAGCGCGAGGGCCGTCGTGAGATTCAGTGTCGCCCGGAAGCCGACGTCCGGATCGTCGAGCTCGCGGGCCATCTCGCGGGCCGTTTCGAGCAGCTCGATCCCGTCTCGCCCCTCGGCGCCCCAAGCACGCGCGACGCCGACGGTGCACAGCGCGTGGGCCTGGATCGAGCGAGCCTCGGGCCCAACGGCCTCGGCCACCTTGATCGCTTCGAGGCCGAACGTCGCCGCCGACGCGAAATGCCCGAGCAGCATCAGGGTCTGCGAAAGCGATCCGAGGATCCGGGCCCGGGCGAGCGACACCTCGCGGGGTACGATCGCCGCCGCCCGGCGATGCTCCGCCAGCGCGCGTTCGTGATCGCCGAGGGTTCGGGCGACAATGCCGAGCGTCTCGTGGAGGCCTGCGTTCGTCTCGGCATCATCTCGCTCGTTGAATCGACCCGCCGCGCTCTCGAGGTACGCCAGCGCCCGATCGGGCCGGCCGGCGGCCAGCGCCACGCCGGCGGTCTCGAGCAGGAGATGGCCGGTCATCGGTCGTTCGGCGGCCGTGCCCGGGCCGAGCTCGAGAGCCAGCTCCCTGGCGACGAGGGCATCGGCCGCGGAGTCGAGGCGCTCGGCCTCCGCCGCGACCGCGAGCGCCGCTGCGCGAGCGCGACCCGGCTCATGGGCCGCGAGCCAGTGCGTGAGCGCGGAGCTCGGGTCTGTCCCGAGCGCGGCGGCCAGCGCGAGGTGGTGTCGCCGGCGCTGGACCGGCAGGAGGTCCTCCTCGATGGCCCGCGCGACGAGCTCATGCCGGATCGCCAGGCGGCCGCCGCCGTCCTCGACGAGGAAGCCGTGCTCGAGCCCCTCCGCGACCCCCGCGGCGAGGTCCGCGTCGAGCACGCCGTCGCCGTGCCGCGGATGGGTGGCGCTCCGGGGAGGGAGCCCGTCGGCGAGCGTCTCGAAGGTCGCCGCGACCGCGGCCGTCGTCACTCGATCGAGCGGTTCGCCAGCGGGGGCGAGGAGGCGCAGCACGCGCCGGCACTCCGAGGTCCGGTGGCCCATCCGCGCCAGCACGAGCTCGCCCAGCGATGCTCCGAGCGAGACGCCCGGCAGTTCGCGGCGGGCGGCCAGGATCTCCTCGGCGACGAGCGGATCGCCACCCGAGTGCTCCGCGACGAGGAGGAGGGTCGCGGCCGTCGGTCGCTCCCCCTCGATCTCCGAGACCAGCTGCGTGAGCTCGAGGCGGCTGAGCGGCGCGAGCTCCAGCGCGTCAGGCGGGTTCGCCGCGGCGGTCATCGACGCGAGGTCGGGTAGCAGCGCGTGTCCGCGGGCCAAGCGGTCCGTGCCGTACGTAGCGAGCAGGCACAGGCGCGCAGGTCGGGTCACGCGGGCGAGGAAGGTCGCCAGCCCGCGGGTGCCGGCATCCGCGTCGTGGAGGTCCTCGAGCGCGAGGAGCACGGGCTGGCGCTCGCCGCTACGTTCGAGCAGGCCGTGGATGGCCTCGTTGATCCAGGCGGCCCGGCGCTCGGGCGCGACACCCGCCCGGCGGCTCCGAAGCATCGCGTCACCAAGGCGTGGCCCGAGCTCGGGAAGCAGGCGCGCGAGCGGCTCGGCCCCCGGCCCGACGATTCGTCGAAGCTCGGCGTCGTCGATGGACGCCAGCCACGGTCGGAGCCCGGCTACGATCGGCGCGTACGCCTGCAAGCGGCGCGCCGGCACCGCAACGCAGCGAATGGACCGGAACGGCTCACTGAGCTTTTCGACCCGCCGCGCGGTCTCGGTGACGAGGCGGCTCACCCCGATCCCGCCGACACCGCTGATCATGACCCGCGGGCTGTGGCCGTCCGCGGCGGTATCCAGCGCGACCGCGAGACGCGACAGCTCACGGTCCCGGCCGACCAGTCGCTCGCTGACGTATCGCCCCGGCATCACCCTCATCCTGCCATACGGCCGGCGCTTGAGTCCGTCGACTGGGAGATTCGAAGCTGGCGATCTGGCGAAGCGGTGCGTTCGTGCGACTCTGGTCGGCGAGCAGGACCTGCCGCCCGACAGGCACCGCTCACGGAGTAAGGGCTACGCTCGCTCGTGATGGCCGACCCGTCCGACGCTCCACCCTCCGTGCCCAAGCGCCGCGCCCCGCACCCGCGGAACACGCTGAACGAGCTCTCCGGCGAGGAGTGGCTCTACTTCACGAAGTCGCTCTGGACGACCGCCTACCCATCCGAGCTCGGCCACCGCCTCCGCAAGGAGCACGGCGCGAACAAGCCGCCGCGGCTGATGGCCCGGCTCATCGAGTTCTTCACGAAGAGCGGCGAGCTTGTCCTCGACCCGTTCGCCGGTGTCGGCGGGACCCTCCTCGGCGCAGCGATCGCGCGGGGGCCGCGGCGAGCGCTGGGGATCGAGCTCTCGCCGGCATGGGCGGAGGTCTATCGGCGGGTCGTCGATGAGGCGCTGGCGGGGGGCGAGTCAGCCTTGCTTGCGGATCTCGGGCCGTCCGATCCGGGCGGCGCCCGCTCGTTCGACCCATCGGACGCTGAGATGCGGGTCGGCGACTCACTCGCGATCCTGCCGACCATCGAATCGAGCTCAATCGACTTCGTCGCGACGGATCCGCCCTACAACGTCCAACTGCCGATGACGATGGCCGGCGGCAAGCTCGCCGAGACCTTCGCGAACCGCCGGACCGACTACGCGATGGTCAGCGACAACGCCGCCGACCTCGCGAACCTGCCCGACTATCCGGCATTCCTCGAGCGGATGACCGACGTCCTGCGCGAGATCGAGCGGGTCCTCAAGCCGGGCCGCTACGCCGTCCTCATCGTCCGGGACGCCTACCAGGGCGGTCGATACATCTTCACCGGAGCGGACCTGGCGGCCCGCGGCTCGAGCGTCGGTCTCATCCCGAAGGGCGACCTGATCTGGTACCAAGCCGGGACGAGGCTGCGGCCGTATGGCTATCCGACGGGCTTCGTGCCGAACATCGCCCACCAGCACCTGCTGGTGCTGCGCAAGGGCTAACCGCTAGTTCAGGCCTCGCGCGGCCAGGAGCGCGGTCAGGACATCGCTGGCCTCGCTCGATCCATCATGGTCGTCGGGCTCGTATCCGATCTCCCTCGGTAGACCGAGCGTCGTCCGATGCACGAACCCGCGCTCGCCGTCGGCGCAGACGATCTCCCAGTACGCGCTGGACGTCTCGATGACCTGCACCTCGTCGCCGGCGATGAGATCCATCAGGTGGAGGCCGAGGACCTCGTCGGGTCGATCGAGCAGAGGGACGACGGCGTAGCGAACAACCCGCAGCTCGGCCGCCGTGGGGGCGCTGTCCGGAGTGAAGCGCATTGCGGGCCGTTCGGCCACCTCGCGTCGGCCGGGATCGGCATGCCGCGCGGCGAGGAGCGAGGGCCGTCGCCAGCGGGGCATCAGCGCCTCAGGATCGACGGTCGCCGCCGCGACGGCCGCCGCCGGCGCCATCTCCTGCAGCTCCGGCTCGGCCTCGTGGTGGGCGTACTCGGGCGCGCTGGCCACGGTGTTCGAGGCAGGTTTGGACCCTTTGAACAGACCGAACATCAGCTCTCCGGCAGGACGTTTCGTGGGGCGACATCGCGCCCCTGCGACGGAATGGAGGATGGTCGGCGAACGGCAGCCGTCGCAATGGTACGGGGGTCATGTCGGTGCGGGGGGCAGGGCTGGGGTTCGGGTGAGTCCGAGGAGGAGGGTGGTCCTCTCGGATCTACGTACCTGACCCGAAGAGGCCATAGCACTCCGGATCGGGGCCGACGACGATCCAGCCATGCAAGTCCTCGCATCCCACCGTCCGATCCAGGGTCGCCCTTCCCGCGTGCAGGTCGTGTCGGCCTATACGGTCGGTCTCCTCCTCGTGGCGATCGCCTTGGGGCTGGTCTACCTCGTCTTCCTCGCCGGCTATCTGGGGAGCTTCACGCCCTCCGGCCGGCCGACGACGTTCCAGCAGGTTTCGGGCGCAATTGCGTGGACCTTCGCCCTGGTCGCTCCGGCCGGAGCCGGCCTCCTCGGGATCCTCCGACTCCTGGCCGCACGGGATCGACAGCGGGCACGACGGGCCCGCATCACGCCTGCTGTGCGACTGGCCCGCGCCATCGGCGATGACCACGTCGTGGCGACCGGGCTCCAGCTGCCGGATGGCAGCCGGATCGTGCCGGAGCTCGTGGTAGGACCGTTTGGGGCCGCCGTGATTCACGAGCTGCCGCCCGCCGGTGCCGTGCTGTCACGTGGTGTCCGAAGCTGGGAGGTCCGCGTCGGGAGCGGCCAGATCCGGACGATCGAGAACCCGCTCGAGCGCGCGAGCCGCGACAGCGAACGGGTCCGTTCGTGGCTATCGGGCGACGAGAACGACCTCGTCATCAAGGTCTACGCCGCTGTCGTAGGAAACGATCCCCGCGCCGAGCGAAGCCCGACCTGCGCCGTCCTCGCCCCGGATCAGGTCGCCGAGTGGCTGACCTCGCTCCCGCCGCAGCGGACGATCGATGCCGGTCGCCGCGAGCGCATCGTCAAGATGGTGCGAGAGGCCCTCTGAGCCCTCGCCGACTTCGGCGCAATGGGCGCAATGGGCGCGCGATTCGGGCCCGCCCGCGACGGTCCTCAGCGCGCTTACAGCGCTCGGTTTTCGTCAGACGCATCCCACGGTGAGCATCAGGTCGCCTTTGCAGGCAAGCCGCGCCTGGAATCGTCCCTGCGACGCGGGCCCCGAACGTGGATCAGGCCTGGGAAGTCTCGAAATGGCCCCACAAGCGAGCGAGCCGGGGAAATTCCTGTCCTAACGTTCCCGGGGTGAGCATCTGACACATTTCTGGCGGCCACGTGTACGAGGCGCCCCGGCCTGGCGAGAAGTGGTAGGGGAGGGAGGACTCGAACCTCCGACTTCCGAGGTATAAGCTCGGCGCCTCTAACCAACTGGGCTACTCCCCCGCGGCATCGTACTGCCGCCTCCTGGCTGTTGGGTGGCGCTCGCACGACTCAGATGAGCAGGGGCTTGAGGATCTGGGTCGCGACGACGAGGACCAGGTAGGCGATCGGAACTGCCGCGAACAGGCCCAGCGCGGCACTCCAGGGCGTCCGCACAGAGCGGGTGTCGGCCTCTCGGGATCCGCGGGGTAGCGGCACGACGAGCCATGTCACGAACGACCCGACGATCACAACGACCAGGACGTCGAGCGCGACCGCTAGGACGCGGAGGTCGCCGCCGGGCAGCTGCGCGCCGCGGCTGAGTGCGAGGTCGTAGGCGAGATACAGCACTCCCAGGACGGATGCGACCACGAGGCTCGCGGCGACCGCCCTGAATACCGGTCGCGGGGCGTTTCGGAACTGACGCCACCGAATGTCAAGCCAAGAACGACGCGGCGAGGACCCGCTCTGAACGGCTCGCGGCGTCCGGCGCGGCTCGGGCGCGGGAACGGCCGTGGCGATGGCGCCATGGACTTGCGGGGCCAGCGGCGGCGTCCGCGCGACGATCGGGCCCTCGCTACCGGACTCGCGGAGGCCACCGTTCGTCATTGCAGCATCGCGAGCGCGCGACGAGCTGGGATCGTCTCGGAGGTGTGTGCCGCGAGGAGGCGGACGCCGTCGAGGAATCGATCGAGCTCGTCGTCGCTTGTCCAGAAGCCAACACTGATTCGCAGTGCGTCCACGAGCGGCAGCGTTCGGGCGATCGCGAACGTTCGAGCGGCAAGCTCGTCGAGCGCGTCCTCGGCCGACCAGCCCGCGATCCGGAAGGAGACCAGTGTCGCCATCCGATCCCGCGGCGTCAGGAGCGTTACCCCATCGATCTCGGCGAGCGCATCGGCCGCCCGACGGGCCATCGCCGTCCCCCGCCGATGGACGAACTCGAGCCCCACGTACATCGTCAGCCAGCCGATGCTGCGGGCCATCCCGAGCACCGATGGCCGGTGGTAGCCGGCGGTCTGAAACCGTCGCGCGTCGGGGTGGGCCACGAAGCCGCCGGTCGAGTCGTACGACTCCCAGCCGAAATGCCCGGCGAACGTCGACAGAGATGTCGCGATGAGCTCCCTGCGGATCCAGAACGCGCCCATGCCTTCCGGCCCGAGGAGCCACTTCTGCGCGGGCACGGAGTACATGTCCACGCCAAGGTCCTCGACAGACACCGGCACAGCCCCCGCGGACTGTGCTCCGTCCACGAGGACGAGCGCGCCGCGGTCGTGGGCCAGCGCCGCGATCCGCGCGATCGGCAGGACCATCCCGGTCGTCCACAGCACGTGCGAGATCGACACGAGTCGCGTCCCGGAAACGATCGCCCGCTCGAACGCCGCGAGCACGTCCGTCTCGCCTCCGTCGCCCTCGAACGTCGCGAACGCGAGCCCGACCCCGAGCCGGTCGCGCAGGACGTACAGCGGTCCGAGCCCGCCCGCATGCTCGTGGTTCGTCGTGACCACTCGCTCGCCGGCCTTCCAGTCGATCGACCAGGTCCCGATGTTCATCCCGTCGGTCGTGGCGTGGGTCAGCGCGACTTCGTCCAGATCGGCACCGATGACCGCGGCCACGCCGGCACGAGCCTCGTCCATCCGCTGGAGGCTGTCGAGGTAGTAGGCGAAGTCGGCCCGGCCGATGTCGCGCTCGTACGCCTCGAGCTCGGCCATGGCGGCGGCGGCCTCGGCCGGCATCGGGCCCGCGGAGCCCGCGTTCAACTGGATCCCGGCCCCGAGCGAGGGCAGCGCCGCCCGGACGGCGGCGAGCTTCTCGTCGTCCGCCATGAACGGGGAAACCACGGCCGTATCATACCGACGATGCCCGCTCTCTCCGGCCCTGGCGCCTCGCGCTGGAGCGCCGCCCGTTGACGCCCCGCGCCGCGGGATTCGCCCGGCCCGAGCTCGTGGCATCGACGGCCTGGTTGGCCGACGAGCTGAACCGTGCCGAGATCCGGATCCTCGACGTGTGCTGGCGGCCCGATGGCACCGGAGCCCAGGCGTTCGAGGCCGGCCACATCCCGGGCGCCGTCCACATCGACTGGCGAAACGAGCTCAACGAGGTCCCGGGGGAGGACGATGGCCCGGCGCTGCGCCTCGCCGGGTCCGACCAGGTCGCCGCTGCGCTGTCCCGCGCCGGTGTCGGCGATGGCTCGAGCGTCGTGATCTACGACGACTCCAACGGCCTCTATGCCGCACGCGTCTGGTGGACGCTGCGCGTCTACGGCTTCGAATCGGCCCGGGTGCTGGACGGCGGGTTTCCCGCGTGGAAGCAGGAGAAGCGGATCGTCAGCACGGCGTCCCTCCCCCACCCCTACGCCGCGTTCACGGCCCGCCTGAACCCCCGCCTCCGGCTGACGACGGCCGACGTCCGGGCATTGCTCGGGTCGGCCGATGCCCAGATCGTCGATGCCCGAGCTGTCCCCGAGTACCGCGGCCACGAGGGAAGCGCGCGCCGGCTCGGCCACATCCCAGGCGCGGTCAACCTGCCGGCCGGCGCGATCCACGAGCCCGGCACGCAGCGGCTCCGGGACGCCGATGCCCTACGCGGCCAGCTGCTCAAGGCGAACATCGCGAAGGGGCGGCGCCTCATCTGCTACGACAGCAGCGGTGTCGGCGCCGCCCGAATCGCGTTCGTCCTGACCCTCCTCGGCCACGATGACGTCGCGGTCTACGACGGCGGCTGGGCCGAATGGGGCGATCGACTGGACCT
>JBBQTO010000061.1:0-12034 GCA_038234575.1 Candidatus Limnocylindrales bacterium | reverse complement strand
GAGCGCCGTGGCTCAGGGCGCTCCGCTCGAGGATGCCCGGTCGGTCTGGATGACCGACAAGATGTTGCCGGCGGGGTCCTTGAACCAGGCGATCGGCGGTGGGTACTCGCGGGCGATCCCTCGCTCGTCCTGGCCGAGTCCCTCGTAACGCTCGAAGGTGATTCCAGCGTCGACGAGCTTGTCGACCGCGGCGTCGATGTCTTCGACCGGGAAGTTCAGGACCGTGAAGGTGGCCGGTTCGTGGGTGTCCTTCGGGTAGATGACGGCCGCGCCGCCCCCGGCAAAGGACACGTTGAGGACGCCCATATGCTCGGTCACGTCGAGGCCGAGGGTCTCGCCATAGAAAGCTCTTGCCTTCTCGATGTCGTTCGTCGAGAACCCCGAGAACGCGTGGCTGTCATGGAGCATCAGACACCCCCTGATCGGTAATCCGCGGTCCGGCCGCCGCGAAATGAGTCGCGGACGCTGCGCCGCCCAGACCTCCGGCGGCCGCACCTTCGTCGGTGCCCTCCGCGACGACCTTCGCCCTGTCCATGACGACGAGGCGATCGCAGAGCTGCTCCGCCTCATCCAGGATTGAGTCGCCAGGACGAGCGTCACGCCGTTGATCGATCCCTACTTGGCTAGTGGATTCGCCGGGCGATTGCGGCGAGCGCGTCCGCTGTGGCGCCTTCGAGCGTGTAACTAACGGTGTCGAACCCGGCGACGGAGACCTCCCAGCCGAGAATGGGCGTCCCGTTGAGCACGATCGACGCGGCCGCCAGACCCAGGCCGGGTACGGCGGCGCCGCCATTGGCGAGGATCTTCGCAACAGAGCTCGGGAGGGCGGGAATCGAGCCCCCGGATGTGGTCGTTCCGACGCGTTCGTGGATGACGTGGAACTTGACGGTCTGACCCGAAGCGAGCGCGTAGATGCAGCTGAGGTCCTTCGGCGATCCCGAGCTGAAGGATGGAACCTCCGCGGCCTGGACCATGCCCACGGCGCCGGCAGCCGCCGCGACGTCCGCGCTGGACACGTGGGCGTCGCACAGGGGATTGCTCGCCGACGATGAGGCGACGGGCAGGGACGATGAGGCGACGGGCAGGCTCGCGACAGGCGCAAGCGACGAACCCGGTCCCCCCACCGCATCAGATCCCGTTCGCCCACGCGCCCCCCTCTGATCTCCGGGCGCCAACCGTACCACGAGGCGCTCGCCTCAGACCTCCTTGAACTCCCCCTCGACGGTCTCGTCGCCTGCGGAGTCCGAGCCCTGGCCCCCGACGACGGCACCGGCCGGCTCGGCGCCGCCATCCGCGCCCTCACCACTGCCCCCGACACCGTCCGCGCCACCTGCCCCGCCCGTCCCGTCTCCGGCGTCCGAGTCGGATCCGGAGGAGGCAGCGGCCGCCTGGTAGGCCGCCGTACCGACGCGACTGAGCGTCTGCTGGAGCGAGTCGGCGCCCGACTTGATCAGCTCGATGCTCTGGCCCTTGAGGGCCTCGCGGAGGCCGGCGACCTTCGTCTCGACCTCGGCTCGATCCTCGGCCGAGACCTTGTCGCCAAGGTCGGCGAGGGTTCGCTCGGCTTGGTACGTCAGCTGCTCGGCCTGGTTGCGGGTTTCGACCTCTTCGCGCCGCTGGCGATCTTCCTCGGCGTGCTCCTGGGCCTCGCGGACCATCTTGTCGACGTCGTTCTTCGAGAGCATCGAGGACGCCGTGATCCGGACCTGCTGCTCCTTGCTTGTCGCCCGGTCCTTCGCCCGGACATCGAGGATCCCGTTCGCGTCGATGTCGAACGTGACCTCGACCTGGGGGACACCTCGGGGTGCCGGCGGGATGCCGTCGAGGATGAAGCGACCGAGGGTCTTGTTGTCGGCGGCGAAGTCGCGCTCGCCCTGGAGGACGTGGATCTCGACCTGGCTCTGGTTGTCCGAGGCCGTCGAGAACGTCTGCGACTTGCTCGTCGGGATGGTCGTGTTCCGCTCGATGAGCTTCGTCATCACGCCACCGAGGGTCTCGATGCCGAGCGACAACGGCGTCACGTCGAGCAGGAGGACGTCCTTGACCTCGCCGCCGAGCACGCCGGCCTGGATCGCGGCACCGATCGCCACGACCTCGTCTGGGTTGACGCCCTTGTGGGGCTCCTTCCCGAACAGGCCCTTGACCATCTCCTGGACGGCCGGCATCCGGGTCATGCCACCGACGAGGATGACCTCGTCGATCTCGCCGGGCTTCAGGCCGGCATCCTTGAGCGCGGCCTGGACTGGCCCCTTCGTCTTCTGGACGAGGTCGCCGACGAGGTCCTCGAGCTTGGCCCGGGTGAGCGTGACCACGAGATGCTTCGGGCCGCTCGCGTCGGCCGTGACGTACGGCAGGTTGATCTCGGTCGACATCGTCGACGACAGCTCGATCTTGGCCTTCTCGGCGGCCTCCTTGAGGCGCTGGAGGGCCTGAGCGTCCTTCGAGAGGTCAATGCCCTGGTCCTTCTTGAACTCGGCCAGGAGCCAGTCGATGACGCGCTGGTCGAAGTCGTCGCCGCCGAGGTGCGTGTCGCCGTTGGTGGCCTTGACCTCGAAGACGCCGTCGCCGAGCTCGAGGATCGAGATGTCGAACGTGCCGCCGCCCAGGTCGTAGACCGCGACCTTCTCGTCCTGCTTCTTGTCGAGGCCATAGGCGAGCGCCGAGGCGGTCGGCTCGTTGATGATTCGCTTGACCTCGAGGCCCGCGATCCGGCCCGCGTCCTTCGTGGCCTGGCGCTGCGTGTCGTCGAAGTAGGCCGGGACCGTGATGACCGCGTCGGTCACCTTCTCGCCGAGATAGGCCTCGGCATCGGCCTTGAGCTTCTGCAGGATCATCGCCGAGATCTCCGGCGGGGAGTACGTCTTCCCATCGGCGAGCTTGACGAGGACGCCGTCGCTTTTCTCGTCCTTGACGACCTGGTACGGCACGAGGCCCTTGCTGCGCTGGACCTCGGGATCGTCCCAGCGACGGCCCATGAAGCGCTTGATCGAGTACACGGTGTTGCCGGGATTCGTGACCGACTGGCGCTTCGCCAGCTGGCCGACGAGGCGTTCGCCGCTCTTCGTGAAGGCCACGACCGACGGCACCGTCCGGCCGCCCTCGGCCGACGCGATGACGGTCGGCTCGCCGCCCTCCATGACCGCGACTACGGAGTTCGTCGTGCCGAGATCGATGCCGATGATCTTGCTCATGTGGTGGCTGCTCCTGTGCTCGTCAGTTGGGTCGGGTTGTCAGTTGGGTCGCTTTGCGGGTTCGTCGCTGGGCAGGGCCGGCGAATCCGTGTCGTGCTGGGCGACTGCGACCATCGCCGGCCGGATCACGCGGTCGCGAAGCTTGTAGCCGCGCCGGAGCTCGTCGACGATCTCGCCGTCGGGCCGGCCGGTGCCGGGAACGTTGGCGACGGCCTCATGCTCGCGAGGGTCGAACCGCGTGCCGGGCGCCACGTCGATGGGCGTCACGCCCTCGCTCTCGAGGAGCTGGCGGAGCTTGCGATCGATTGCCGCGATGCCCTCGACCCAGGGGTCGTCGGCGATCGTCGGCGGCCGGGTCTCGATCGCCCGATCGAAGTCGTCCGCGAGATTCAGGACCTTTCGGATCAGGCCCTCGGCCGCGAGCCCCAGCGTCGCCTCGCGCTGCTCGGCCGTGCGGCGCCTGAAGTTCTGGAACTCGGCGCGCTCCCGCTGGAGCGCGGCGAGGTACTCGTCACGCGCCTTGCCGGCCTCGATGACCTGGCCCTCGAGGGTTTCAATCTCCTGGCCCACGGCCTGGCGGGCCAGCTCGCGCGCCTGATCGCGCTCCTTGACGAGGCGCTCGATCTCGGCGGCGAGACGCTGGGGCGAGACGTCGATCTCCGACGCTCGCTGCTGGGCCCGCGTCGGCCGCGCCAGGGGGTGGCCGATCGGGCGGTTCGGGTCGCGCATTCTCGGGTCAGGCATAGAGGTGGTCCACCAGCTCGTTCATCAATCCGGATACAAAGCGCACCGTGCCGATCGCCGCCGGGTACGCGAGCCGGGTCGGGCCCAGGACGCCGACGACACCGACCGCCTGGTCGGGCCGGCCATACGGCGCCAAGACGAGCGCGACCTCGCGCATGTCGGGCGGCGCGTTCTCGTGGCCGATATAGACCTGCACGACACCGGACGCCGAGACCGCCCCGACGAGCTCGCCGAGATAGGCCCGGTTCTCGAGGGCCGAGAACACTCGCTTCAGCTTGTCGCTGTGGGCGAACTCAGGGGCGCCCATGATGTTCAACAGGCCATCGCTGAACACCTCCTCGACGGCGTCGGCGTCGTAAGCCCGCAGGACCGATACGATCCGCTCCCCGAGCCGCCGGACGAGGTTCGCGTGTGGTCGCGCGGGATCGAGTCGATGGAGGGCCGCCTCGGCCCGACTTGCCGTTGCCCCATGGACGAGCTCGTTGAGGATCCCGGCGACGCTGGTCAGCGAGGACTGGTCCTCGGCGTTGTCGATGGTGACGAGGGCCTGCTTGATCGAACCCTCCTGGAGCACGACCACGAGGCTCACCAGCCGGTCGCTGATCGACACGACGTCGACCCGGCGAACGTGGGCGGAAATCGGCTTCGCGGCAGTCGCGAGGCCTGCCGCCCGGGTCAGCGACGCGATGGTGGAGGCGGCCAGCCGGAACCAGTGCTCGCTCGTGAACTCCACCTGCCCGAACTGGTGCCGGATCATGAGCTGCTGGACCTCGGGCATGAGGGCGGAGTCCATGATTGACTCGACGTACCAGCGGTAGCCGGAATCGGTCGGGATGCGGCCCGCGGACGTATGCGGGTGGCCGAGAAGCCCGGCGAGCTCGAGCTCCGCCAGAACGTTGCGGACGGTCGCGCTCGACACACCGAGCCGATGACGCTCGACAAGCGACTGGCTGCCGACCGGGTTCGCGGTCGATACGTATTCCTCGATGACGGCCCGGAGGATCGCCTGTGCGCGGAGGTCCAGGGGGCCGGTGGAGCGACGGATCCGACGCGCCAAGCCGGTATCTCCTGTTGCGGAGGATGGTTCTGGATTGGTTAGCACTCTCACTGCCAGAGTGCTAACGCGGTTCATCGCATCGTAGCCCGCCGATCCGGAGGTGTCAACGCGCCTCAGACCAGGCGGGCGAAGAGCTCGTTCGAGAGCAATCGACCGCGGGTCGTCAGGACGAACCGGTTTGCCGGCGTGAGCTCCACGAGGCCCTGGGCGCGGGCCCAGTCGACGTGCTCGTTGAGGTTGGGCGTCGCTGCCTCGCCGGCGGCGATTCCGGTTGCCATGCGAAAGCCGAGGATCGCGCGTTCCGCTTCCGCAATCTCAGGTTCGATTGGCTCGCTCCCACCGGGCGGTAGGGCAGGCTCCCGGCCGGGCTCCGGGACGAGCGCGGCCAGGTACGCGTCGAGGCGGGCCGCGTTCCAGCGCCGTGCCTGTCCGTCAAACGCGTGGGCGCCGGGGCCGACCGCCTCGAATGGCGCCCGATGCCAGTAGACCTGGTTGTGCCGGCTCTCGTGCCCCGGTCGGGCCCAGTTGCTGATCTCGTACCACCGATAGCCGGCCGCGCCGAGCCGCCGATCGGCGAGCTCGTACATCTCGGCGGCGCGGTCGTCGTCCTGGGATCGGCGGGCCCGTTCGCGCCAGCGACGCGCGCCACCGGTCATGCGCAGGTGGTCACCGGCCGGACCGGTCAGCCCTTCGGCATCTGGATCGTCGAGCGTCAGCGCATACAGGGAAACGTGGTCCGGCTCGAACGTGAGCGCGGCGTCGAGCGTCGCGGCCCAAGTCGCGAGCGTAGCGCCCGGAATGTCGTAGAGCAGGTCGAGGCTGATCGAGAACGTCCCCGCGTCGCGCGCGGCCGCCACGGTTGCAGCGACGTCCTCGGGCCGATGGCGGCGGCCGATCGCCCGGAGCTCGCCGGCATCGAACGACTGGGCCGATCGACAGCCGGGTCACCCCCGCGGCGGCGAGATGGACGGCATCGCCGCGCTCGGCGGGGCCGGGATTTGCCTCGATCGTGATCTCAGCGCCCTCGGCCAATCCGAACCGGTCGCGGATGGTCGCGAAAACGCGGTCGATCGCCGATGGCGGCAGGAGCGTGGGCGTCCCTCCACCGACATAGAGGGTTTCGAGCGCGGGCCGTGCGAGCCCCCAGCGTGCCTCAATCGCGTCGGCACGGAGCCGGAGCTCGATGTCCAGAGCTTCGACGAAGGCGTCGATCCGGTTTCGTGGTCCGCGAGCCGCACTTCCGGCCACCACGACGAAGTCGCAGTACGGACAGATCGACAGGCAGAACGGAACGTGGACGTAGAGCGAGGTCGGCGGGCCGGCAGCGGGTCGACCCCGGGTCATCGCTCCCGGCCGGACTCCCGAGGCGAGGGCTTCCGGAGCGTCTCTCTCGAGCCGCGATCGACCACACGCCAGCCTTCCGGTGCCCTCGACCGTCGCTCGACCTCCTCCGGTTCCTTGCCCCGCGGCGCGAGCTGGCCCTCGTGGCCTGTCGCGAGGAACACGGCGACTCGGGTGATCGCGTGCCCCAGGAACGCGGCCCCGATCCCGCCGGTTCGGTCGGTCGCCACGCCCGCGATGAGCCCGATCGCGAGCGTCAGCACGAACAGGTAGCGGTCGCGGCCGGGTGCCCCGGTGCGGGTCGCCAGCGTGTACGCGGCGGCCTGGCCGACGATCGCGAGCTCGACCGGCGCCCCGACCCAGAGGAGATACCCGAACAGCGCCCCCCGGAACGTCGCCTCGTCGACGAACGCCGTGAGGATCTGGTTCGCGAGCGCTCGCGGATACGAGCCCACGTCGGGCAACCGGATCCGGTGGTAGTGGAACAGGGCAAAGCCGATCGCCTGGGCCACCCCGAGAGCGCCGAGCGCGAGGCCGAGGAGGATCCCGATCCGGTCACCGACGGTCAGTCGAAGGTCGAAACCGGCATTGGGATGCACGAAGAGCAGGGCGAGGATCCCGCCGATTCCCAGGGCGTACCAGGCGATCCTCCGCAGGATGGGGCCTCGTCGGCCGCGGATCGGCTCGTCGTATTCAGCGGCGCCGAAGGACTGCGCCTCGACCCGCAGCATCACGAGCAGGAGCGTCAGCCCGAGCCCGATGAGCACCCGGAGCTGGCCCTCCACGCGTCAGGCCTCGTCCGTGCGAAGCATCGCCAGGAAGGCCTCCTGTGGAATCTCGACGGACCCGACGCGCTTCATCCGCCGCTTGCCCTCTTTCTGCTTCTCGAGGAGCTTCCGCTTTCGGGTGATATCGCCACCGTAGCACTTGGCCAGCACGTTCTTGCGCAGGGCGCGGACGGTTTCGCGGGATATCACGTTCGCGCCGACGGCCGCCTGGATCGGCACCTCGAACATCTGCCGCGGGATGAGCTCCTTCAGCCGTCCCGCCAGCGTTCGGCCGATAGACACCGACTTCTCGCGGTGGACGATCATCGACAGGGCATCCACCGGCTCGCCCGCCACCAGCACGTCGAGCCGCACGAGATCCGCCGCGCGGTAGCCGATCTCCTCGTAGTCCATGGAGGCGTAGCCGGCGGTGCGCGTCTTGAGCTGGTCGAAGTAGTCGACGATCAGCTCCGCGAGCGGCAGCTCGAACCGCATCAGGACCCGGACGGCATCGATGTATTCGAGGTCGAGGAATGAGCCGCGGCGGTTCGTCGAGAGCTCCATGAGCGGGCCGATGTAAATCGACGGAGTGACGACAGATAGCTTGACCCACGGCTCGCGGATCTCCTCGATATCGGCGACCGACGGCAGCTTCGAGGGGTTATCGACCCGGACCGTGCCGCGGCCGTTCGTCCGGACGACCTCGTACTCGACCGACGGCGCCGAGGCGATCAAGTCGAGGCCGAACTCGCGCTCGAGGCGCTCCTGGACGATCTCCATGTGGAGGAGGCCGAGGAAGCCGCAGCGAAAGCCGAACCCGAGCGCGACCGAGCTCTCCGGCTCGAACGTGAACGACGCGTCGTTGAGGTGCAGCTTGTCGATCGCGTCCCGCAGGAGCGGATAGTCCTCGCCGGTCACGGGGTACAGGCCCGCGAACACGAGGCTTTTCGCCTCCTGGTAGCCAGGCAATGGCTCGCTGGCCGGCGCGGCCGCGAGCGTGAGCGTGTCGCCCACCTGCGCCTCCCGGACGTTCTTCAGGCCCGTCGCCGCATAGCCGACATCGCCGGCCCGCATGATCGGGATCGGCACGAGCTGCGGCCGGAAGAAACCGAGCTCGAGGAGATCGGCTTCCGCGGCGGAAGCCATGAGCCGTACCCGCTCGTGGTCGCGGAGCGTGCCCTGGGCGAGGCGGATGTAGACGATCACGCCCTTGTACGGGTCGTAGTGCGAGTCGAACACGAGCGCCTGGAGCGGCTTCGACGGGTCGCCTTTCGGCGGCGGGATGCGCTCGACGACCGCCTCGAGGATCTCGGTGATCCCGATCCCCTCCTTGGCGGACGCGAGGATGACCTCCTCGCGCGGGATGGCGAGCACCGTCTCGAGCTCCTCCATGACGACCTCCGGCTGGGCCGAGGGGAGGTCGATCTTGTTGAGGACCGGGATGATCGTCAGCCCTTCCTTCAGGGCGAGGTGAACGTTCGCCAGGGTCTGCGCCTCGATGCCCTGCGCCGCATCGACGACGAGGATCGCACCCTCGCACGCCTGGAGGCTGTGGCTGACCTCGTACGCGAAGTCCACGTGGCCCGGCGTGTCGATCAGATTCAGGCCGTAGCGGAGCCCGTCCTTCGCCGCGTACTCGAGACGGACTGCGCGGGCCTTGATCGTGATCCCCTTCTCGCGCTCGAGATCCATCGAGTCGAGGACCTGGCTCGTCATCTGCCGAGGATCGATCGTGTGGGTCGTCTCAAGAAGGCGATCCGCGAGGGTCGACTTGCCGTGATCGATGTGGGCGATGATCGAAAAGTTTCGGAGCCGGTGCTGGGGGATGGTGTTCGTCAAAGTCGCACGGATGATACGGGCAGGCCGCTCGCCGGCTCAGGCCCGGACGACCGCGAGGGCCGTCACCCCGACGAAGATCAGGCCCACCCCGACGAGCTGAATCCGGGCCAGCCGCTCCCCGAAGAACAGGAACGCGGCGATCGCGGAGAACGCGGCGAACCGCGATCCGAGCACCGCGGCAGTGGCAACGCCTTCCTGCGCGGCAAGGATGTACAGGCCCGCGCCAAACGCCTCGAGCGCGCCCGAGACGATCACGAGCGGCACGGCCGCGCGGACGAGCTGCAGACGGCCGCGGAGGGCGAGGGGGATCGCGACCCCGACCGTGCCGACGAGGCGCGGCGCCATGACGATCCAGGCGATCGGAAGGCTCGTCCCGAGCCGGCCTGCGATCACGAGGCCCACCGAGAAGCAGGCCGCCGCGGAGATAGCGAGAATCACCGCGCGACGGGCATGGCGGGCATCCGTGCGCTGCTCGACATCGGCGGACCGCTCGATGGCCGCGAGGATCACGCCGACGGCGATCGCCGCTAGCACGATGGCCGTGGGGATGTTCAGCGCCTCGCCGAGGAGGACGGAGATCACGGCCGCGGCCGCTCCTTCCGTCGCGACGATGGGCGTCACGATCGAGATCCGACCGATCGTGAGGGCCGCGTACGTCAGCAGGAGCCCGACGTTGTTCGCGATCCCGACAACGACGAGGCCGAGGACCTGGACCGGCGCGATCGTCGTCGGGCTCGAGATGAGCGCCGGGATGAGGGCCACGGCGAACCCGACCGTCATGACCCAGGCGATTACCGAGATCGCCCCGATCATTCGGCTCGAGCGGGTCGAGGCGACCGTGGCAATCGCCCACGACAGGGCGGCGCCGAGGCCGCCGAGGATCGCCACCATCGCTGCGAAGTCTGACAGGCAGGGCGCCGGTTCCGCGCGCAGTCGCCGGGCTTAGGAGCCGGCTGGGCGCCGGATCAGGTTCGGGTGCCGGCCATCTTCTCGGCGAACACCGGCAGGCCCGGCAGGAGCTCGCCGGTTACGACATCGACGACGTCGTCACGGGAGCCGATTCGAATCACTCGCAAGGCGAACCGGTCGGCCGCGGCCTGGTCGATCCCGCGGAGGGTGGCCCGCGCCGTGGTGTATCCCGCCCGGCGGACAAGCCCGACGAGGCGGGCGTCGAAGCCGCCCCCGACGTACGCCATCGAATCGGGCGGCGTTCCAACCTCCCGACCGATGATCGCCCTGGCCTCGGAGATCTCATCCCACATGACACTCGTCGAGGCGGGCGGCGTGTCGGGTCCGAGCGCGGTGAGCTGGATGTGGTGGACATCGTGGGCGCCGATGCCATTGCCGGCTCTTGCGAGCTCGCGGACGTCCGCCCAGCTCAGCCGGCCGACGGTGATCGCGTCGATCGTGAGGTAGAACTCCGCAACCATGCGATGGCTCTCGAGCATCGGGAGGACGGTTCGGTTCCAGGATGCGAAGCCGTCGTCGAGGGTGATGATCACCGGCCTCTTCGAAAGCGCGGTGCCGTGATCCCAATGGCTCGCTAAATCACGCGGCAGGATGGTCGTATAGCCGTGCGCCTGGAGCCAATCGAGTTGCGCCTCGAACGCCGATGGCAGCACGTCGTAGGCGAGGAAATTCTCCTGCCGATCTGCGGGCCACTCCGAGAAGTCCGGCGGGGTTGCCTCCACCCGGTGCAGGTACAGGATCGGAACGACGCCGGGAGCGAGCGGCGGGAAGGTCGCGATCGGCGAGGGCGGAGTGGTCGTCGGCGAAGGCGGAGGCGTGGACGGCGAGGCAGCTGCCGGTTCTGTAGTCGCTGGGGCGCCAGGGGTCGCGGCCGCGCCCGCAACAACCGGCGGTGGCGACGTTTCGGACGGAGACCGCACGCTGACGAGGGCTCGCGCATGCCCTCCCGACATGAGGGCGGAGGCGACCGCAACGACCGCAGCAATGGCCACGATCATGACCACGCCAAGCGGCCACGGCACGGTGCACAGTCGAGTGAGCCCCATATCGCTCCGATGGTGTGCGCCCAGGTCCTCGCGAGAGGACGCCCTGAGACCCCGCGGCGTGACAACGGCATCGCCATCCACTCGCGATCAGATCTTGATCGTCTCTTCTGGGGTTGGGCAGGCTCTGCTACCATCCGCGTTCGCGTCGGGCGTCCAATCCGCGCCGCTGCGCAGAGATCAATTGATCATTCGCTCGAGAGGTTGCTCACCTTGGCCAGGACGCCCCGCACGTGGACCGGTGCACGAACGCCGTCAGGACTCAAGCGCGTCCGCAGCGCGGCGCGACGGCATGAGGTGCTCGGTCCGCGGCGAACGGCCGCGAAGACCCTCGTCAAGAATGCGATCACGATCGCGAGCGCACCGAACGGCGCCGATCCGCAGGTCGCGCTGGCCGACGCCCTGAGCGCCCTCGACCGCGCGGCGAAGAGCGGTGCCATCCACAAGAACGCGGCCGCACGGCGCAAGTCCCGGCTGACGATCAAGATCAACTCCCTGGTCGGCGGCACGGCCGCGGCCGCCTCGGCGGCCGCGAAGACGGTCAGCAAGGCTGCCGCGCAAAAGGCCGCGAAGGCGCGGATCGCCGCCGGCAAGGCCGGCAAGGCCAAGGGCGCCCAGACCGCTGCCGGCAAAGCTCGCGCCGCGCTGACGAAGACGAGCCGCACCGAGACGGCCGCGGAGACCGCCAAGGCCCCGGTGGCCACGGTCGCGGCGAAGGCGCCTGCCAAGTCCGCGTCGAAGTCGAAGTCGGCCGCGAAGTCCCCGGCGAAGTCAACCAAGCCCGCGGCGAAGTCCTCGACGAAGAGCACCGCCGCCAAGCCCGCCGCGAAGAAGCCCGCCAAGTCCTAGCCCGGGGTTCCGGGTCACGCTCCTCGCCCGCGCCATTGGGGCGTGCTCACGATTCGCGCCAGCTCCGGACCCCATTCCGTCGCATCGCTCGCCTTAGGGCGCGTCAGGAAATAATCAGCTCAGTAGGCAGGAGGCGCTGACGGGGTAGGAGGGAGTAGTTCCACTCCCCGTGGAAGGCGTCCGGGCGGAGATACAGGGTCTCCATCTCGGCGTCGCTGACGCGCACTCCGGCAG
>JBBQTO010000060.1:0-12040 GCA_038234575.1 Candidatus Limnocylindrales bacterium | reverse complement strand
GCGCTCATGCGCGCGTCGACCACCCCGCGCCCAGGCGCAGCACCTGCCGCTCCCTCGTCGATCGAGCCCGGGAGCTGTCGACGGTGTCCACGACGAGCGAGGCTTCGTCATACACCCGGTCCCAGTCGATCGCCCGATGCGCCGCCAGGACGACGACGACGTCGCTCTCGGCGAGGAGCGTGTCGAGCGGGACCGAGGCGCGCGTCTCGCCGTCGGCGTCGACGAAGCTCTCGACGTGCGGATCGTGGAAGGCAATGTTCGCCCCGCGCGCCGCGAGACCGGCGAGCACGGCGGCAGCCGGCGAGTTGCGGGCGTCGCGAACGTTCGGCTTGAAGGCCACCCCGAGGACCCCGACGCGGGCGTCCTTGAGCGCCCGGCCGCGATCGTTGAGTCCCTCCGCGACGAGCTCGACCACGTGGCGCGGCATCGCGAAGTTGATGTCGCCGGCAAGCTCCACGAAGCGGTCGATGAAGTCGAACTCGCGGGCCCGCCAGGCGAGGTAGTAGGGATCGACCGGGATGCAGTGGCCGCCGACGCCGGGCCCCGGGGTGAACTTCATGAACCCGAATGGCTTCGTCGCCGCGGCCGAGATGACCTCCCACACGTCGAGGCCCATCCGCTCGCATAGCAGCGCCAGCTGGTTCACGAGGGCGATGTTCACGTTCCGGAAGATGTTCTCGAGGAGCTTCGCGAGCTCGGCCGCGTCGGGCGACGAGACCTGGATGACCTCGTCGTTGATGTGGGCGAGAAGCGCGGCGGCTCTCGCGGTCGCGGCCGGCGTCGTGCCACCGACCAGCCGCGGGATTGCCTTCGACAGGCTCTCCGGGTCGCCCGGGTTCACCCGCTCGGGCGCAAAAGCCAGGTCGAAGTCCGTGCCGGCCTTGAGGCCGCTGCCCTCGATGACCTGCCGGAACGGTCCCGCGGTCGTCCCCGGAAACGTCGTGGACTGGAGGATCACGAGCTGGCCTGCGCGGACGTGGGACCTGAGGTACTCGGCCGCTGCCAGGACTGGCGCGAGATCGGGATCCTTCGACGCCGTGATCGGCGTCGGGACGCAGACGATCACGACGTCGGCCTCGGCGATGTCGGCGCTGTCGGTGCGGCTGATCCGCAGGCCGCGATCGAGCGCGGCCTGCAGGCGTCCGTCGGTGATGTCGTCGATGGGCGAATGGCCGGCAGTGAGTTCCTCGACACGGCCGGCGGACACGTCGATCCCGAGGACCTCCAGGCCCGCCTCCACGAAGGCGATCGAGAGGGGCAGGCCGACGTAACCGAGGCCGATCACGGCGATGCGCCGGTCCGCGGGCCGGATTGCTGCTTCAGTCATCCGCGTGAGGATAGCCACCCGGCCATGACGTCGGCGATGCGCTCGCCGGCGTGGCCGTCCCAGAGGGGCGGCGGGATCGCTGGGGCCACCACCCCGGAGTCGAGGGCTGCCCGCGCCGCCGCCGCCAGCGTCTCGGGCTCGACGAGCCGGTTCGTCCCATGGGTGATCGTGATCGGTCGCTCCGTGTTCGGCCGCACGGTGAGGCACGGAATCCCGAGGATCGTCGTCTCCTCCTGGATTCCCCCGGAGTCGGTCACGACCAGCGCGGCGCGGCTCACGAGCGAGAGGAAGTCGACGTAGCCGAGTGGGTCGACGATCGTTACGCCCGGAGCATTCGCCAGGCCTGCGGCCTCGAGGGCGGGGCGGCCGCGCGGATGGAGCGGGATGACCAGCTGCACCATCGCCGCGACCTCGACCACGGCTCGGACGATCCGGGAGGCGACGGCCGAGTCGTCTACATTGCCGGGTCGATGGAGCGTGGCGACCCCGTACCGTCCCGAAACGCCGAGCCGCTGGCAGATCCTCGAAGCGTCGAACCGAACCCTGTGGGCCAGGAGCGTGTCGATCATCGGGTTGCCGACGAAGTGGATGCCGTCGTCCGCGACTCCCTCGCGCAGGAGGTTGTCGCGGGCCTCGGGACTCGTCGTGAAGTGGAGGTCGGCGAGGATGTCGGTGACAACGCGGTTGACCTCCTCGGGCATCGACCGGTCGAAGCTCCGCAGGCCGGCCTCCACGTGCGCGATCGGGACGCCCGTCTTGGCGGCAACGAGCGCCGCGGCGAGCGTCGAGTTCACGTCGCCGTAGGCGACGACGACGACCGGAGCCAACTCGGCGAAGGCCGGCTCGAGCGCCACCAGCAGCGCCGCTGTCTGGGCGGCGTGACTACCGGAGCCCACGCCGAGGTTGAGGTCCGGGGCCGGAATCTCGAGGTCGTCGAAGAACACGTCTGACATGAGCGCGTCGTAGTGCTGGCCGGTGTGGACGATCGTCTGGCGAACGTCGCGCTCGCGAAGAGCCCGGACGACCGGGGCCGCCTTCACGAAGTTCGGTCGGGCGCCGACGATGTGGACGACGGGGCCCGGGCTCACCTCGGCGTCGGGATCGTCAGGCGGGGAGGCGCGGCTCGGGGGCGGTCCGCTCCTCGAGCCGCTCCGCGTCCGCGACGTAGACGAAGGTGCGCTCGCAGCGCGGGCAGGTGAGCTCGGGGTGGCGCGAGTAATGCGGCGGCTCCGCCTCGGCGAGCGTGCCGTCGTTCGCGACGAGCCGCATGCCGCAGGAGCATACCCAGCCGAGGCGCCGCGCCGGGTTGCCGGCGACGAGGGCATGGCTCGGGACATCGTGGGTCACGATCGCCCCCGCGCCCACGGTGGCGAACTCGCCGATCTCCGCGGGAGCCACGATCACCGCGCCGGCCCCGACAGTGCTGCCGCGCCGAAGCGTCACGGGGCCGCCGAGATCCGCATCCGCGACCTCGAGATCGGCGCGCGTCGCGACGGCGCGGGGGTAGCGGTCGTTGGCGAGGATCGCCCCGGCCCCGATCATCACGCCGTCCTCGACCACCGCCCCGGCATACAGCAACGCCCGGTCCTGAACGCGCACCCGATCGCCGATCACGACGCCGCTATCGATGAGGACGTCGCCGTCGATCACCGAGCCGCCGCCGACCCGGGCTCCGGCACGGATGCGGGTTCCGGCGGCGACGGCGGTGTCGGGTCCGACGGTCGCGTCGGCAGCGATCTCCGCGGAGGGATGGATCACGAGCGGCCCACGCGGCGGCCGACGCGTCGCCCGACGCCTCGGACCAGGCCGGCGACGATGCCGGCCGCGACGCCGAATGCCAATGCGCCGCGCCAGTCGAGCAGCACCCTGACGTCGCCAACCACCCGCCGAGCGATGAGCACCCCGACGAATGTCGGACCGCCCGTTGTCACGTCCGCGGCGACGACGCTTCGGACGGCCGACTGCTCGATGCGGACGTGCTGGGCCAGGACACCCCGGGCAAACCCCTGGCTGAGCTGGACCTCGCGCGCCACGGCTCCCCCGATCGCCCCACGATCGACGACGATTCGCTCCGCGCGGGCGCCGCCGATGGCCCCCTGGTGGACCGAGATCTCCGTCGAGTCGACACGCCCGACCGCGCCCACCCGGATGTCGACGCGCTTGGCTTCGATCGGCGCTCCGTCCTCGACGATCTCGGGTGCCAAGCCGATCTCGGCCGCGACCGGTGGGCTCGGCGGTACGTCATTCGCGGCTTTTGCTCGCGACCGCCGAGGTCGTGGAGCGGTGGGCGAGGCACTGTCGTCGGTGGCCATGCGGGAGATCTCCGGGTCGAGCGGGTAGCAAGGGGCGGCGCGTTGGGTCGCATCAGCCTACTCGACCCTCGCCGACCGGGGGATTGCGTCGGTGGGCTATCCTGCAGCGCGCGCCACCAGCGCGCCATGGGAGGCAACGTGTCCAGCTCAGGCCCACCGAGGGGCAGCTCGGGGGCTCGTCGTACGGCAGCCGTCGCCTTGATCGCGGGTGTGATCGGGGTCGCGCTGCTGGCGGGCGCCCTCGTCAGCGGGGCCCTCGGTCGGCCACACGGGTCGCCGAACGCATCGGCGTCGCCAGCAGCAGGCTCTCCGGCTCCGACGAGCGGCCCGCTGGGAAGTCCACCGCCGGCGTCGCCCGGCCCAGGAGGGTCGCCGGTCCCCTCGCCGAAGCCCGGGTCGACGGCCAGGCTGGTGCCGGCGCCGCTGACCGGGCTGCCCGTAAGCCCTGCTGCGGCACGGCGGCACCCGATCGCCGTGATGATCGACGACCATCTCGACGCGCGGCCGCAGTCCGGCTTCAACGCTGCTTCGATCGTGTGGCAGGCCCCGGCCGAGGGTGGAATCCCCCGCTACATGCTCGTCTTCCAGGAAACGATCCCGAAGGCCGTCGGTCCGATCCGGAGCGCGCGGGAGTACTTCGTGGAGTGGGCGGCCGAGTACCGCGCCATGTACGTCCACGCGGGCGGCTCGCCGCAGGCGATCGCGACGTTGCGATCATCCGTCAACTGCAGCCTCGTCTACAACGCCGAGGGTCTAAGGTTCGACGGCAGCTTCCTGTTCCGTGTGGGCTTCCGCTTCGCACCTCACAACCTCTATACGAACGGCACGAAGCTCCACGCCCTCCAGGCCTTCCTGCGCGTGGGCGACGGCACCGTCAAGCCAATGTGGGCCTTCCAACGCGATTCTCGCGACGCCGAGCGACCCCGCGCCGGGTCGATCACCGTCAGCTATCCCCTCTACGAGACGATCGTCTACCGCTACAACCCGCTACTGAACAGGTACCTCCGCTACATCAACGGCTCCAAGATCCCGCAGGTCGATGCCGGGGACGACAAGGTCGTGGCGCCAAAGAACGTCGTCATCCTGCGAATGCCCTTCGCCCCGATCGCCGGCGCTCACCAGAAGGGTCGGCTCGAGGCGACGGACGTCGGCAGTGGCCCGGCCTGGATCTCAACCGGGGGGGTCACGATCCAAGGCACGTGGCGGAAGGCGACACGGGGCGGCCCGACCCTGCTCTTCGCGGCCAACGGCCGCCGGGTGGTGCTGACCGCCGGTCAGACGTTCGTCAACGTCATGCCGTACGGCTATCCAATCACGATTGCCACCGCCAAGGCGCCCGCCGCTCCGAGCGGCCTGCCGGGGCTCGGATTCAACCCGAGCTGACGGGCTCCGGCACGCCCCGCATGCGGACGCCCACGTCGGCGTAGACCCGGCGCGTATCGGCCGCAACATCCGCCCATGACCGCCGGTCGGCGGCCCGCTCGAGGGCAAGGCCGGCAAGGCCGTGATGGACGCGCTCATCCGCCCAGGCGGTTCGGAGCGCCTCGGCCAGCCGATCGGGGTTCCGCGGCTCGACGATGATCCCCGCCGTCCCGACGATCTCGGGCAGCGCGCCAACGCCCGACGCGACCACCGGAACGCCCGCCGCAAGGGCGTCGAGGGCGGCCAGCCCGGCGGCATCGGACAGCGCCGGCAGGATCGCCGCACGAGCACCGCGAACGAGCGCCGCGAGCCGCTCCGGCGGCAGCGATGGAGCGTAGGCGAGGGCCTCGCCCACGTCGAAGCGGATCGCGGCCCGGGCGAGCCCGGCCCGGTCGTGGGGCGATGCCCCGACGAGGAGCACCCGCGGCGGCCACGGCACCTCCGTTCCCAAGCCGCGCGGCCGCGGCGCCTCGGCAAGTCGCGCCAGCGCGTCGAGGAGCGTGGTCATGTCGTGCCGGGCGTCGTAGCGCCCCGAGTACACGAGGTACCGATCCGGAAGGCCGAGCCGCTCTCGCTCCGACGCCGCCGCCATGTCGGGCCCGTCGCCGGTCCAGGGCGCGAAGGCCGGGTGTGGGGCGAGGCGGATCACCTGCAGCCGCTCCGGGCGGACCCGGAGGAGCCGCCGGGCCGAGCGCGCCGCAGCCTCGGTTCCGACGATGACCGCGGCGGCGTCTCGCAGGAGCTGGGCCCGGAGTCGCTGGCCGAATCGCGCCGCCGGCCCGCGCTGGAAGCGGCCGGGCAGCTCCCATGGGGCCAGGTCCAGGAGCGTCACGACGATGGGGATGCGCGAAAACAGCGGCGAAGCCCCAGCGCTTGCGTGATAGACGGCGCCGGCTGCGCCGCCACGCTCCGCCCTCCAGGCCGCCCCGAGCGAGGCGCCGCGCAGCAGGAAGGGATCCACGGTGAGCGCGCCGCCGCGCAGGAGGCGCGTAGGCGGCAGCAGCCGCCGACCGACGACGTCGAGGTGCTGCAGGGCAGCCGTGGGATCGTCGAGGTCCGACTGGAGGAGGAAGGCGAAGGATTCGCCCGCGAGCGGCGCGGCGTCATACGCCCCGAGCAGGCCCTCGAGGTAGCGAGCCGTCGCCGGCGATCGTTCGGGATCCTGGATCGGGCGGATGTCCATGACGACCCGCAGGCCGAGCGGAACGGGCTCGGGGTCTCGTTCGGACAGCGCCAGGTCGATGGGCCGCCCGCTCACCGGTCCCGGCGTCGCCAGCTCGAGGCGATCTCCTCGGCGCGGAGGCGGACGACCACGAGGAGGGCCTCGACGATGATCCGGCGCGACATCTTCGATCGACCGACCTGTCGGTCGCGGAAGGTGATCGGCACCTCGACAACGCGAGCCCCTGCGCGCGAGGCCCGGTGGGTCATCTCGATCTGGAAGACGTAGCCACCAGCGTGGATCCCCTCGAACGGGATCGCGGCAAGCGTGGACGCGCGCCAAGCCTTGAACCCGCCGGTGAGGTCGTGGGGCCGTAGTGACAGGACGACCCGCGCGAAGGTGCTGCCGAGGCGCGAGATCAACCGCCGGCCGAGGCCCCAGTCCTCGACCCGCCCGCCGGCGACGTAGCGGCTCCCGATGACGAGGTCCGCGGTCCCCGCAACGATCGGGGCCAGGAGGGACGGCAGCGCACCCGGCCAGTGCGACCAGTCGGCGTCCATCTGGATCACCGCGCCCGCGCCGCCGGCGATCGCGACGCCGAAGCCGTCAAGGTACGCCCTGCCGAGGCCGGCCTTGGCCGGTCGGTGCCGGACCCGGATCCGGGGGTCGTCGGCCGCGAGCGATTCGGCCAGCTCGCCGGTCCCATCAGGCGAGCCGTCGTCGACGACGAGCAGGGTCGCGGCCGGCAGCGCGGCGAGAATCGCGGCCGCGATTCCGGGGAGATTCTCCGACTCGTCGTAGGTTGGAAGCACGACCCACGTCCCGCTGCCGTCGGCGCGGGGGACGTCGGAGGGCGACGCGGAGCCCGCGGGAGTGATCATCGCGAGGGAGTGTAGCCCCCGCCCCGGCTGCCTCTAGTGGAGGACCAGGAACGCGTCGAGCACGACAGTCGGCCGTCCTGAGGTCCCAGCGACGACGAGCTTGAGCGTATGGGTCGTGTACGTGTTGAACGTCCGGGCGAAGGCGACCGAGCCGTAGCTGGAACTCGCCGCGTAGAGATCGATCGTCGCCGCGAACGTCCCGTCGACATAGACGGAGACCTTGCCGCGCGCCGGACCGCGGCTGAAGACCGCGCCCACGCTTCGGCCGCTGAACGTGAAGATCGAGCTCGCACCCGCGGTGCTGCTGTACTTCGCGGACCCGCCGGAGTAGGCCGTGGACGAGGCGGTCGTCCAGGGGCCGGCCCAGGCCGCGCTGGTCGTCGTCTGTTGGACAACGGCCGGGTTCAGGGTCGGGCCGGCGAGCCAGGCACCGCGATTCGAGGCCTTGTCGGTGGCCCGGACCTCGAAGCGATAGGTGTGGCCGGGAGCGAGGCTGAGATTCAGGCTCGCTCCCGGTAGGGCGCTCCGGATGGTGGCGAACGCGCCGCCGTCGGTGCTCTGGGCGATGTCGTAATTGCGGATCCCGGCGCCGCCGGCATCGGTGGCGGTCCAACTGAGGACGGCCGGCACGCCGGTCGCGCCGAGCGTGCCGCCGGGCCGGATCGAGACCTTCGGGCCGGCGACGACGGGCGCGGTGCGATCGATCAGGACCCAGTGGGCGCTGACCGATCCCGCGGGGCCCCGATTGGCGAAGGTGTCGACGACCGAGCCGGGCTGGAGGGTCAGGACGAACCTGCCTGGTGCGCAGCCGGTCAGGGTCACGGAGTAGGTGGTTCCGCTGCCGACCGGTTCGCCGACGACACAGCCGGTCGTCCCGGTGACCGAGAAATCGGCGGCCGTGAGGTCGGTCACGACGTCGCGGAAAACGATGCCGTAGCTGGTCGAGGTGGCGTTCGTGGTCGCGGGCGTCGTCGGGCCGAAGCTCATCACGGCGGTCGGCGGGATCGGCGGGTTGCTGAGGTGGATGACGCCGCTCGTGTCGAGCGCCGGGTTGCCCCAGCCATCGGCAGCATGGATCGACCACGTGTAGTCCGCAGTCGGCGGCGCAACACCCGCCACGACCGGGTTCCAGGCAAGGACGGCGGAATCCGCGGTCCCGCTGAAGGTCTTGACGACCGCAGCGGCCGGATCGAGGATCCGGGCGGTCCACGTGACGGGCTCGGAGAACCTCGCCAACAGGACCAGGGTGTCGTGATCGCCGTCGGAGTTCGGCGTGATCGTGGTGGCGCCATCCATCGCCCAGAGCTGCGGCCCGACGCTGTCGCGGGGGACCAGACCGGCCGCGGCGGTCCAGCCGGTGGCGACGTTGTCGAGAGTCGCGACCCGGGCCACGGCGGGGCCAGCCGATCCATCGGGCAGCGGAGCGCCGGCCTGGGTCTCGGCAACTCGTACGCGGGTGCCGGCCGGCAGGGTGGCCGTGGGCGGCGTCGTCAGGGCGGCGTCAACGGAGAGAGCGGCGCCGCCCGTCGCGACGGAAGCCGCACCGGGGACCTGCAGCGTCGACGGGTCACGGTTCGTCGGCGCGACCGAAGCGCCGGCAATCAGGTCGTCGGTCTGCATCGCCAGGTTGCCGACGATCGATCGGTGGAAGCCGGTCGTCGCCGTGTCGGGATCCATGATCCCCGTGTAGCTCGGGTTGCGGGCCGGGGTCCACGTGATGTCGTGGCCCTTCACGCTCCGAAGGCTGTCCCACAGGGTCCCGATGGACTGGTTGGTGGTGAACAGGCCCCGAATCATCTGCTCCGCGATGCCGTTCCAGCTGTCGGCCATCACGGCTCGGGCGCCGGCCCGGAGGAAGCCCGAGGCGAAGTTGTCCACTCGCTCCTTGGCAACCGCGATCGTCGGCTCGGCTGCGCCGGTCTCGGAGCTGCCGGCGGAGTAGCACAGGTGGTTGAGGATCACGATCGCGTTCTTGGCAAGCCGGATCTCGCTCGCGATGTACGACTCGCCCCAGTACTGCTTGTTCGTATCGCCGCCGTTGAGGGCGATGTTCAGGCCCATGCCGTCGTGGACGGTCGGCGTCAGGACCGGCTTGTACGGGCTCGGGAAGCCGTAACCGTGGCCCAGGTAGACGAAGACCGACGCTCCTTGCGCTGCGGCCTTCACGGCCGCCCAGGTCGCATTCGGGCTGTAGATCCGCACCACATTCGGGGTGTACTTGATCGCCTCGGCATAGATCGAATCGGCGTCGGTCCGATAGGCCGGCGTCGTCCCCTCCGTAGCGCCGACGACGATGACGATCTTGGGGCTCGACGCGATGGCGTCCTGGACGGCGGCGGAGCTTGGCGCGGCGATCGTCCCGGCCGATGCAGCGGCCGTGAAACCGGGCAGCGTTGCGAGCAGCGTCGCGAGCAGGGTCGTGGTGGCGGCGCGGGTAAAGGCACGGGACATGCGGGATCGGACTCCGGGAGCGATGAGTGCCGGCCCAGCGTCGCGGCGTGTGCCAGTCGGCTCAATGCCGAAGTAGTCCCGGGCAGCCTCGCCCTTTGGTCAGGGCCCGCCGGTCGCCGCGCTGTCTAGGTCGGCCTCGGGGCGCCTGTCGAGCACGGCTGGTCCGAGTCGGGCAGGGTCCCGCTCGCGGTTGGGAGGCACGGCGCCTGGCTGCCCGATGGCCCGGTCAGGCCGCCCTGGTAGTCGGTGATCACGAGGAGGAACTCGAGCCGGTCGAGCGGCGCCGCCGGCTCGAGATAGACGGTCTGGACGACCTCGTTCGGATCCCGCTTGACGTCGATGACCCGGCCGAGGAGAAGGCCCTTGGGGTACGGCGATCGGATGCCGCCACCGAGCTCGATGCCGGCCGTGAAGACCTCGTCGCCGATGTTGACGGTCGCGGTCGAGTCGACGTCCGTCATGACCAGCGCCCCGCCGAGCTGGCCCACCACCTTGCCGGTCGAGCCGCTGATGAGCAGCTGGCCGATGACGGTGGAGGACGAATCGCTGATCAGGACGACCCGGGCGAAGTCCGCACCCACGTCGACGACCCGGCCTGCGAGCGATCCGCCCGCGGCCACGATGACCTGACCGACGGCGACGCCGTCATTCGAGCCCCGATCGATGACGACGGCCCGCCTCGCCTCCGATGACTCGCGGGCGATGACCGCGGTCGGGATGGTCTTGAAAGCGAGCCCCTGTCGGAGCTGGAGGAGGCTGGTCAGGGCGTCGTTCTCGCGACGGGCCTCCGCAGCCGCCCGGTTCTCGGTCTGGAGTCGTTCGTTCTCGGCCCGCAGCGCCTCGTTCTCCACCCGGATGCGGTCGATCTCGGTGATGGTGCCGCCGATCGAGCCGACGCCGTTCGCGACCCCCTCGATGGCGACCTCGAACGGCTTGAAGGCGAATGCGACGCCGTTCTGGAGATCCCGCACGAGCGGATTTGCGGAAACGGCCATCAGCAGGAGCGAGACCGCCAGCAGCGTGAGATACGTGACCGTCCGCCGCCGAGCCGCCCGGCTCGCGAACATCGCGCTCATCGATCCGACCTAGCGCGGTGGTCGGGAGTACGTCTCGGTGACGAGCACGCGCTGCATCCCGACGAGGTCCTGGAGCACGATGCCGGTGCCGCGGACCACGCACGTCAGCGGATCGTCGGCGACGTGGACCGGCATCTGGGTGGCCTCGGCCACGCGCCGGTCGAGGCCCGCGAGCAGCGCCCCGCCGCCGGCGAGCACGACGCCCTGGTCCATGATGTCCGCCACGAGCTCCGGCGGTGTCTCCTCGATCGTGTCCCGGATCGTGTCGACGATCTGGACCACCGAGGGCTCGATGGCCTCGCGGATCTGGTCGGCGCCGACCTCGACGCTGCGCGGCAGGCCCGTCAACAGGTCGCGCCCCCGAAGGTTCACGCGCTGCTGGTCCCACTCGCCCGGGTAGGCGGACCCGATCGCGATCTTGATGTCCTCGCAGGTCCGCTCGCCGAGGAACAGGTTGTACTCGCGGCGGGCGAAATTCATGATGTCGACGTCCATCTCGTCGCCGCCGATCCGGATGCTGCGGCTGACCACGATGCCGCCGAGGCTGATGACTGCAACCTCCGTCGTACCGCCGCCGATGTCCACGACGAGGCTGCCCGAAGGTTCGCTGACTGGCAGACCGGCGCCGATCGCCGCCGCCATCGGCTCCTCGATGAGCTTGGCCCAGCGCGCGCCGGCGTTGAGCGCGGCGTCGAGGACGGCCCGCTTCTCGACCTCGGTGACCCCGGAGGGGATGCCGATGACCATCCGCGGCCGCGGCAGGAGCCCGATTCGATCGTGGACCTTGTCGACGAAGTACTTGATCATCTGCTCTGTCACGTCGAAGTCGCTGATCACCCCGTCGCGCAGTGGCCGGACGGCAATGATGTTCGCCGGCGTCCGCCCGACCATCCGCTTGGCCTCCGAGCCGATGGCCAGGACGCGCTTCGTGCGGGCGTCGATGGCGACGACCGACGGCTCGCTGATGACGATGCCGCGGTCGCGGACGTGGACGAGCGTGTTCGCGGTGCCGAGGTCGATCCCGATGTCACGGGAGAAGAGGCCGAGGATGCGGTCGAGCATGCCGGGGAAGGGTCCTCGTGCGGGAACCGCGCGAGATGGGCGCGGGGTTGAGCAGTATACCCGCGACTCCTCTGCCCTCCGCCTCGACCGCGAGGCGCCTGCGCGCCGTCGCCCGGGGCCGCAGCCTTCGCTCAGGCCGCCGGGCTCGGGTGATGGCCCGGACGATCGAAGTTGATCCCCCGCTCGCGCAGCGAGACGTACGCATCGTGGCCGATCACGAGATGGTCGAGCAGGTCGATGTCGAGGAGCCGGCCCGCTGCCAGGGCCTCGGCGGTCAGGTGCAGGTCATCCGGGCTGGGCGTGGGGTCGCCCGATGGGTGGTTGTGGACGAGGATCGCGCCCGCGGC
>JBBQTO010000059.1:0-12190 GCA_038234575.1 Candidatus Limnocylindrales bacterium | reverse complement strand
TGAGCTGACCTGGGGCGCCTCGGTGCGCCGGGCCGCACCGCGAACCGCCGAGCAGCTGCTGCCGGGCGTGAAGAACGTCATCGCCGTCGCCTCGGGCAAGGGCGGCGTCGGCAAGAGCACGGTGTCGGTCAACCTCGCGGTTGCGCTCGCCCGCGACGGCGCCGCGGTCGGTCTCCTCGACGCCGACATCACCGGCCCGAACATCCCGCTCATGCTCGGCCTCGAGGGCCAGCCCGGGAAGACCATCGACAACAAGATCGAGCCGCTGAGCCGTCACGGCGTGAAGGCGATCTCGATCCAGTTCTTCGTGCCCCAGGGCCAGCCGATCATCTGGCGTGGGCCGCTCGTCGGTGGCGCGATCACCCAATTCCTGCGCGACGTCGATTGGGGTGAGCTCGACTACCTCGTCATCGACCTGCCGCCCGGCACGTCCGACGCGCAGCTCACCCTCGCCCAGGCGGTCCCGATCTCCGGATCCGTACTCGTGACGACGCCGCAGGAAGTGGCCCTCTTGGACGTGGAGAAGGCGCTCGCGATGTTCAAGCGGATGAGCGTCCCGGTCATCGGCCTCGTCGAGAACATGACGGCCCTCGCGTGCCCCCACTGCGGCGAGATGATCGAGATCTTCGGCCGGGGTGGTGGCGAGCGCTTCGCCCGCGAGCACGGCCTCGAATATCTCGGCGGCGTGCCGCTCGACGTGACCGTCCGACAGGGCGGCGACGTCGGGGTGCCGGCCGTGGCCCAGCGCGAGCCGGGACCCGCGGCTCGAGCTCTGACGGACATCGCTCGCACCGTTGCCGCGCGTATGAGCGTGCGGGCCGCGACGAACGCGGGTCAGCCGGTCCTGACGATCTCCTGATCCGACGGGCGCCCGACGCTCGTGACCTCGACGACCATCCCCGGCGTCGCGGGCACCACGGGAACGCCGGACGCCTTGCACAACGCGGCGATGATCTCGCGGCGCTCCGAGTGGTAGTGGACGAGAAGTCCCCGCGGCACGCCCGAGCGCTTGACATGATCGATGGCCTCCTCGGTGCACAGATGACCCCGCTTCGCGTCGTCCGTGAGCGAGGACTCGAGCGTCGCTTCGAGGATCAGCAGATCGGCTCCGCGGGCGAGGTCGACCACCGTCTCGGAGGGACCCATATCGCCGGCGTAGACGATGCGGGCGTCGGGACCCGTGATGTTCATCGACCAGGCCGGGACGTAGTGGCCCACCTGGTGCGGCTCGATCGTCAGGTTGCCGATCCGAACAACGTCGCCCGTGGCGTACTCCGTCACGTCGAAGGCGGGATTGAAGAAGCCAGGCCGCTCGGCGATCGCGGCCGCGAGGTGCTCGAGCTTGTCGAGGCCCCCCGGCGGGAGATAGACGGGTAGCTTCGGCTGGGAATCCTCGCCCCACGGGAAGCGATACCGCAGCGGCGCCATGTCGATCCAGTGGTCCGCGTGGAAATGCCCGACGACGAGGCCCGACAGGTTCGTCGCCGGTCCGAAGGTGGCCTCGAGCCGCGACGCGATGCCGCTGCCGATGTCGAAGAGGACCGCGGTATCACCCGATTCGACGACCACGCCGGAAGCCGGGCTGTCGGCGACCGGCCGGGCGGTTCCCGTCCCCAGGACGGTCAGGCGCATGTCTCCTCCAAGACGAACGGGTGGCGTCGGATCTCGGGGAATGCTCGCGGTTCGGCCGCGGCTGCGGAAGACCGGCGCTGACGCAGAGATTGTCGCGCAGGCGACACCTTCACGCCGAGGTCCTCAACCGGCGGCCGAGCCGGCGCGCAGGCGCGCGAGCAGGATCGCCGACGCCGCGATGGCCGCGCGCGACCGCCCGAGCGAACCGTCAAGGAACACGAGCCGATGCTCGCGATGGTCGCTCTCGGGCGTCGAGATCGCGACGGTCACGGCCAGGTCGCCGCCACGTGGCACGACCTCGACGGCGAGCCCGACCTCGCAGTCACCGAGCTCGCGAACGCGGCCGGCGAGGGTTTCCAGGTCGGCCCTATGGCCGTCGTGGGGAGCGGGCCGAGCCTGGAGCGATTCGGCGAACGCGAGCCGCTGGCCAAGGCCCTCGCCGACGAGGCCGAGCAGGGCTCCCCGCAGGCCGATCTCCACGACCGCAAGCTGCTGGTCGCGGCGCTCGAGCTCCGCGAGGATCGCCTCTGGCCAGGTGGTCGAGCCGCGGGCCCAGACCGCGTCCCCGACAAGGGCGAGGACGGCTGCCTCGGCCTCTGCCACGAGCGCGCCCGGCGTCCGCCCATCCGAGGCCGTCGCGCTGATCCTGATATCGACGCCGTCGGAGCGCGCATAGGTCGCTACGAGCGGGTTGGCATCTCGATCCAGGAAGTGCCCGAGCCGATCGGCGATGACCGACTCGCCGAGACCGGTGGTTCGAAGCGTGACCGCCGTAATCGGCCGGCCGAGCCCCCGCTCCAGAAGGCGCGGCTCGACCCAGCCGGCCCACATCGGCCGCATCTCGCGCGGTGGACCCGGGAGCACCACAACGACGCGCCCGTCCGGCCGATCGACCCACCAGCCGGAGGCCGTTCCGTGCTCGTTCGGCACGATCGTTGCGGAGGGGATGGACCAGGCCTGCTTGCGGTTCGCTTCCGGAAATGCCAGCCCGCGGCGCGCGAAGAGCGCCTCCAGCCAGGCATTCACGTCGGGCTCCACGCTGGGCCTCTCGCCGACGGCCGCCGCAAGCGATTCGCGGGTCAGGTCATCCGGCGTCGGACCGAGGCCGCCCGTCGCGACGACGAGATCGGCTCTGGCGAGGGCGGCCACGAACGCATCTCGCACGGCCGGCTGATCGTCCGGCAGGCCCGTGATCCGGACGACGACGACGCCCCGCTCGCTGAGCGCCCGGGCGAGGTCGCCGGCGTTCGTGTCCCGGGTCTCGCCGACCGTGATCTCGGTCCCGATCGAGAGGATTTCGGCGGTCGTGAAGGCGCGCATCGTGCGAGCGTACCGGCGCTGACACCTTCTCGCGCCGGCTTGGGAGGCGATCGCGAGGACCCGCGCTGCTAGAATCCGGTCTCACCCAAGTCCGGAGGTAGCGTGCAGCCCGACGAGCCCACGAACGGCGCCGGTCGCCCGAACGGCGGCGTCCCCGCCGGAACGAGCGGCCAGCCGCCCGGGATCCGCGAACAGATCGGGGCGACGTTCCAAGCCGCCAAGCGCCTGCTCCAGTCCCATGTCGACCTGGCCAAGGCCGAGGCGGGGGAGATCCTCGACGAGGTCAAGCGAATGGTCGCGCTGGCGGCCGCGGCCCTTGTGCTCGTGCTCGTCACGAGCCTGCTGCTGACGATCGGCCTCGTGCTCTTCCTCGGGGAATGGCTGTTCGGCTCGATCGGCTGGGGAGTCCTCCTCGGAACGTTCCTGTTCCTCGATCTCGCCGCGGTCGCCCTCCTGATTGCGCTCGGCGTCCGCCGCGCCCGGCTCGGCTCGAGCCTGGGAATTGCCGCGGTCATCGGCGTCGTCGTCGGGGTCGTGCTCGGTTTCGATCTGGCGCACCGCGGCTGGACGTCATTGGGCGAATCGATCGCGCCAACGCTCGATGCCTCGAACCGTCCGCTGATCGTGGCCGTCGTCACGCTGGCGATCCTCGGCGCGATCGTTGGTCTCTTCGGCGGACTGCGGCGCGGCAGTGGCGCCTCGATCGGTGGACTCGTCGGCGGCGCGGTCCTCGGCGCCCTCGTGGGCCTCGTGTCGTCCGTGGCCATTCCCGGGACCGTTGGTGCGGCCCTGGGCGTCTGGATCGCGCTGATCACGTGGCCCGTGCTTGCCGGCCGCGACGTCATGCGCACCGGGATCGACGGCGAGGCGATCAAACAGCGATTCATGCCCGACCAGACCATCGAGCTGACAAAGGAGACGATCGAGTGGGCACGCGCACGGACGCCGCTCGCGCCGAAGTCCTAGCCGCGCGGGCTGGACTCGGCGAGGAGCTCATCCGGCTCGAAGCGTCGGGCCGGGCTGCCATCGACATCCCGGCGCGGCTCCGGCGCGAGCCGGCGAAAGTCGCCGGAACGGCTGCCGGTGCCGCATTCCTGCTGCTCGGCGGCCCCGGGCGGCTCGTTCGTGGCGTCCGCCGCGCCATCCTCGGTCCCGATGCGGATCTCCCGAAGTCGATGCTCCCGCCGGAGGTCGAGAAGACCCTGAAGAAGCTGGGCGCGGATGGCGAGCGGGTCCGGGGCACGCTCGAGCGCGAGTTCGCCGACTACCTCAAGGAGAAGGCGCCTGCACGACAGGAGCGCAACCTCGGCGCCGCCGCAGGCGGGCTCGTCGCCAGCCTGCTCAAGCCGGTGTCAATCCGCCTCGGACGCCAGCTCGCCGAGCGGATGCTGGATCCAGACGGTCCCTCGTTCGCGGACGGAATCCGGCGCGCGCGCGCCCGCCAGTCGGGCGACGGCTCCTCGCCGGCTGATGCCGCCTCCACGCCCGGCACCAAGCGGCTCTGACCACCTCGTTCCCGGTCGTCGAGGTCCGCGACGTCCGCAAGACCTATGGAACGGTCGTCGCCGTGGACGGAATGACGTTCGAGGTGGGCGCCGGCGAGATCTTCGGGCTGCTCGGCCCGAATGGGGCCGGCAAGACGACAACGATGGAGATGCTGGAAGGCCTGGCGTCGCCAGATGCTGGCACGCTGCGCGTCTTGGGGTTGGATCCGACCAGGGACGCTCCGCGCATCAAGGAGCGCATCGGCGTCCAGCTCCAGACGGCGGCGCTCTTTCCGCAGCTGACCGTCTCGGAGCTCATCGAGCTGTTCGGAACGTTCTATCCGCGCTCCATCGCCGTGAACCAGCTCCTCGACGAGCTCGATCTCCAGGAGAAGCGAGGCGCCCAGACGAAGACCCTCTCGGGCGGCCAGCGGCAGCGACTGTCGGTGGCTCTCGCCCTCGTGAACGACCCCGAGCTGGTCTTCCTCGACGAGCCCACGACAGGCCTCGACCCGGCCGCCCGGCACAGCCTGTGGCAGTTGATCCTGCGGTTGAAGGCCGAGGGCCGGACAGTCCTCATGACCACCCACTACATGGAGGAGGCGGAGGGCCTCTGTGACCGCGTCGCGATCATCGACCATGGCCGGATCCTCGATGCCGGGACGGTCGACGAGCTCGTCCATCGCCGCTTCCACGAGCGGACGGTCCGCTTCGATCGCATCGGTGCCCTCGCCGACTCGACGCTCGCTGCGCTGCCGGGGGTCTCCCGCGTCGCGAACGAGGAGGGTCAGGTCGTCCTTCATACCGCCGACGTCGCGCAGACGATCGGCGCGCTGCTGGACGCCGCGGCCGCTGCAGGTACCGAGCCGGCCAACCTCATGATCCGACGCGCAACGCTCGAGGACGTCTTCCTCGAGCTGACCGGTCGTGGGCTCCGGGACTGACCGCCGATGCGGAGCCTCGTCGCCCTCAGCCGTGCCAATCTCAGGAGCTTCGTCCGCGATCGGCCGGCGCTGTTCTGGACCCTGGCATTCCCGATCATATTCGTGCTCCTGTTCGGCACGATCTTCTCGGGCGGCGGCAAGCTCAACTACAACATCGGTTGGGTCGACCAGGACGGTAGCGCTGCCGCGAAACAGCTGCGCGCCGGCTTCGTGGGGACGGATCTCGTGACCCTCAACGACGGCACGCTGCAGGCTGAGCGAGACGCGATGCAGCACGGTGATATCGACGGGATCATCGTGGTCCCGGCGGGTCTCGGCCAGGCGACCGATCCAAGCCATGCCGGCGGCGCGGTCACGCTCCAGGTCTACATCGACCCAACGAGGACGAACGCATCGCAGGGCCTCGTCCAGATCGCGAACGCGGTCACGATGGGCGCGAACCTCGCCCTCAGCGGTCGGCCGCCGGCCATCGCGGTCCACACGGAGACGCTGCAGACGCAACGCCTGACCAACGTGTCGTACTTCGTCCCGAGCATCCTCGGGATGGCCCTCATGCAGCTCGGCATCTTCGCCGCGATCCCCCTCGTGCAGCAGCGCGAGAAGCTCATCCTCAAGCGCCTGAACGCGACGCCCCTCCCGAGGAGGACGCTCGTCGCGTCGAACATCGTGGTCCGGCTCGTGATCGCGGCGGTCCAGACGCTGCTGATCGTCGTCATCGGCCAGCGCGTCCTCGGCGTGGAGTTGATCGGCAATGTGCTGGCGATCGCCGGCGTCGTGGTCCTCGGGGCGCTGACGTTCACCTCGATCGGCTACGTGATCGCCTCGTTCGCGCGAACCGAAGAAACGGCGAACGGGATGACGAGCGTGGTCCAGTTCCCCCTCATGTTCCTGTCGGGGATCTTCTTCCCGCTCGAGATCATGCCCGACTGGCTCCGCGGCGTTGCCACCTTCCTGCCACTGACCTACCTCGGCGATGCCCTCCGCCAGACGATGGTGGGCGGCGCGCCGTTCGTGCCACTGGGGGTCGACCTGGCGGTCATGGCCGGTTGGCTCGCGGTCTGCTTCCTGGTATCGGCGCGTTTCTTTCGCTGGCAATAGTGGAGTCGGGGACCGACTATCCTCGCCGCGGGCGAGTGGCGGAATGGCAGACGCGCCGGCCTTAGGAGCCGGTGCCCCGTGAGGGGCGTGAGGGTTCGACCCCCTCCTTGCCCACAACTCGCGCGCTGAGCCACGCTCGCGGTGCGTCCAGTCACCGCCAATTGTGCCGCCACGCATCGCCTGAAAGGCGCACGTGATGCATCGCGCGTACAGTTTCCTCAAGTCAGGGGCCGCAGGCCGGCCGGCATCGTTCGTTGCGTCGTCGACACGAGGCTACGAAGTAAGGAGAGTGCCGCCGTGCGAATGGCGCGTCCCCGGTAGGAGGACTATTAATGAATCGTCGTGCCCTCGTGGCAGGCATCGCCGTCGCGCTGCTTGTCAGCATTCCCATCGCCTCGGTCAGCGCGGCTTCGGCCACGCGATCGACCCTGAAGGGCAGCGCACCAGCCTGGGCCAACTCGAGGAACTACGTCCGCGCCGCGGACGCCGGCGCGTCGGTTGAGTTCCGGGTCTATCTCGGCTGGCGGAACCAGGCGGGCGCCGAGGCCCTCGCTCGCGCGGTCTCCGACCCGAAGAGTGCTTCGTACCACAAGTACGTCTCGCCGGCGGCCTTCCGACACCAGTTCTCGCCGTCGCAGACGCAGGTTGGCGCGGTCCAGTCGTGGCTCAAGAGCCAGGGCTTCACGATCGCCTACACCCCCTCGAACAACAAGTACGTCGCAGCGGAGGGCACCGTCGCCCAGGCATCCGCGGCGTTCGGCACGTCGTTCGGCATGTACAGAATCAACGGCAAGGTCCTTCGCTCCCCGCGCGGGAACCTGTCCGTCCCCACCTCGATCGCCGGCAGCGTTGCCGGCGTCCTCGGCCTCGATGAGAGCGGCCTCCTGGTGAAGCTGAACCATGTCGTCGACAAGTCCGCCCCGCCAAGCGCCGGCTTCAGGAACGCCCCACCGCTTTCGACGTTCTGGGCGGAGTTCGTCTCGCCCTACGCCTACCCGACCGGCTTCACCGACCTCAGCAGTCCTGCCACGGCTCCATGGACCGTGAAGGGCTACACGCCCGCCCAGATCAAGGGCGCCTACAACATCTCCTCCGCCTACAACGGCGCCGGCCAGACGGTGGCGATCATCGACGCCTTCGCCTCGCCGACGATCCTCCAGGACGTCAATCGGTGGTCGACGAACCGTGGGCTGCCCACGATGAACAGCTCGCAGTTTACCCAGGTCGTGCCTCCAGGCATCTACCACCGGGCGTCCAACAAGCGCTGGGATCCGTCCGGCTGGTACGGCGAGGAGACACTCGACGTCGAGGCCGTCCACGGCATGGCGCCGGCGGCGAAGATCGTCTTCGTCGGCTCGCCGACCAACGGCCAGGACCTCGACGCGGCGCTGAACCACGTCGTGAACGGCCACCTCGCCCAGATCGTGACGAATTCGTACGGCTTCGCCACTGAGCTGCTCCCGCCTGGCTACCGCAAGCCGTACACCGACACCCTCATCCAGGCCGCGGCCGAGGGCATCGGCGTGTACTTCTCGAGCGGCGACGCTGGCGACAACTCGTCGGCCGTCGGCTTCGCGACGCCGAGCTGGCCCGCCGTCAGCCCGTGGGTAACCGCGGTCGGTGGCACGAGCCTCGGGATCGACGCCTCGAACAATCGCGTCGTCGAGACGGGCTGGGGCACCAGCAACTACAACTGCGACACTGGCACCCTCGTCTGCACCCGTACCGGCTGGCTGTACGGCTCCGGCGGCGGCGTCAGCGTCCTCTACGCCAAGCCCTGGTATCAGTCGGGGATCACCGCAAGCGGCCGGGCCATCCCGGACGTGGCCGCCCTCGGCGATCCGCAGACCGGCTACCTCGTGGGGCAGACCCAGTCATTCCCAGGCGGGCCAGCCTACGATGAGTTCCGCCTCGGTGGGACGAGCCTCTCAAGTCCCATCTTCGCCGGCCTGATGGCCCTCGCGGATCAGGCTGCGGGGACACCTCACGGCTTTGCCAACCCGTTGTTCTATGCGAATCCCGGCAGCTTCTTTGACATCCTGTCAGTGAAGACCGCCGTTGCTCGCCGGAACTTCGTCAATGGCGTGGACGCCACGAACGGGACCGTCGATCGGCTCCGAACCTTCGACGACTACTCGGGCTCACTCACGCAGCACACGGGTCCCGGCTGGGACAACGTTACGGGCCTCGGCACCCCGAACGGGATCTTCTCTCACTAGGCCGGGATAAGGACCGGGCCCAGTGGTCCGGAAGCACATCGAGAAGGGCGGCGCGAAAGCGCCGCCCTTTCCGTTCGCCGAGCATGCCAGATGGGCGGTCGAAGGCCGCCGGGCACCCTCACCTATACTCCGCGCACGATGGAAGTTACCGTCTCCCCGGCACCCAAGAGCTCGAAGACGCTGCGCGTCGAGCTGCCGCCCGAGCGCCTCGATGCGGCGATCGCGGAAGCCGTGCGCCACCTCTCGAAGCGGACGCGGATCGCCGGGTTCCGGCCCGGTAAGGCGCCCCGCCCGGTCGTCGAGCGGGCCCTCGGCCCAGAGGTTGTCCTCGAGGACGCGCTGGACTACCTCGTCGGCAAGGCCTACCGCGAGGCCCTGATCGCGCAGGACATCCTGCCGCTCACGAACGCCGAGGTCGAGGTGGAGCAGGGGATCGAGGGCAAGCCCGTCATCTTCACCGCCACGGTCCAGGTCCGGCCCGAGGTCACCCTCGGCGACTACAAGGGCTTCAACTTCAGCCCAGAGATCGATTCCATCGGCGACGTGGAGGTCGATCGGGTCGTCGAGGAGCTGCGCGACCAGAACGCGTCGCTGGCCCCGGTCGAGGACCGCGGAGCCAAGGCGGGTGACTACGCCGTGATCGGCTACGTCGGCACCCGCGACGGCGTCCCGTTCGATGGGGGCTCGTCCGCCCGGATGCCGCTGATCCTTGGTGAAGAGCGGCTGATCCCGGGCTTCAAGGAGCACTTGATGGGCCTTCGACGGGGCGAGACCCGCGGGTTCGACATCACGTTTCCGGCGGACTACGGCGAGGCGACCCTGGCGGGCCAGGAGGCCCACTTCGAGGTGGACCTCAAGGAGCTCCGCGAGAAGATCCCGCCGCCTGCCGACGATGCGTTTGCCCAGTCGATGGGCGACTTCGCCGACATGGCCGGGCTCCGGGTCAACGTCCGCGAACGCCTGGGGCGGAATGCCCTCGATCGGGCGCGCCATGGGTTCGCCGATCGGATCATCGACTACGCCACGGCCAACGCCGACCTCGAGCTGCCCGACATCCTCATTGACCAGGAGGTCGAGGTGATGCACGACGAGTTCCGCGTTTCCATCGCCCGCCAGGGCGTGGCCGAGGAGGCCTATCTCAAGGTCGTCGGCAAGTCCGAGGCCGACCTCCACGCCGAGTTCCGACCCAAAGCCGAGAAGCGCGTGCGCGTTCTCCTCGCCCTCTCCAAGATGGCCGAGGCGGAAAACATCTCGATCTCGGACGCGACGGTCGAGGCCGAAGTCGAGCGCGCACGCGAGCGCTACGGCAAGGATCGCAAGACGATCGCCTACTTCGAATCCGAGCGCGGCCGGAGCTTCATCCGGAGCACCCTTCGTCGCAGCCGGGTCGTCGAGAAGCTCATCGACGAGTGGCTGGCAGCGCACCCCGAGCATCCGCCACTGCCGCACCTCGAGGACGACGACGCCGGCTCACTCGACGCGGAGGCCGAGGCCAACGCATCGATCGGAGCGACCGATCCGGCAGCCGTCATGAACGAACCCACCCCGGCCGACGTCACCGTGGCGACGAGCCGCTGATCCGAGCACAGGAGACTGCCACATGCTCGTCCCGATGGTCATCGAGTCCTCCAGCCGCGGAGAGCGCGCCTATGACATCTACTCGCGGCTGCTGAAGGAACGGATCATCTTCCTCGGCGACGTGATCGAGGATCACCTCGCCAACCTGATCATCGCCCAGCTGCTCTTCCTCGAGTCGGAGGACCCAGAGAAGGACATCAGCCTGTACATCAACTCGCCCGGTGGCGTAGTGACCGCCGGGCTGGCGATCTACGACACGATGCAGTACCTCCGGGCCCCGGTCAGCACGATCTGTATCGGTCAGGCTGCGTCCATGGCATCGGTGCTGCTGGCTTCGGGAACCAAAGGCAAGCGCTACGCACTCCCGCACAGCCGGGTGATGATCCATCAGGGCTCCGGCGGCTTCCGTGGCAACGCCCCCGACGCAATGATCCAGATGAAGGAGTGGGAGCTCCTCGTCGAGATGAACAACGAGATCCTCGCCCGGCACACGGGCCAGACCGTGAAGCAGATCGCGAAGGACACCGATCGCGACCGGTTCATGTCGCCCGACGAGGCGAAGGACTATGGCATCATCGACGCCGTCTACTCGGTGCCAGGGGCCTCGCTGATCGCGCAGGCGCACGATCTCGGGCTCGCGGGTGGCGAGGGCGCGAGCGTGCCGGGTGCGGTCGAGGTGGCCGAATCGGAGCCGCCGGCGGCCGAGCCGAAGAAGACGAAGGGCTGATGGCAGCGTGAGCACGACGACGGGCACGAAGGGCACCAAGGTCCCGTATCGCTGCTCGTTCTGCGGCAAGAGCCAGGAGCAGGTCCGCAAGCTGATCGCGGGCCAGGGCGTCTACATCTGCGACGAGTGCATCAACCTCTGCCAGGAGATCATCGAAGAGGAGATGCTCGAGCAGCCGAAGGCCAAGCCTTCGGTGGCCAAGCTCCCCAACCCGCGCCAGATCAAGTACGCCCTCGACGCCTACGTGATCAGCCAGGAGAAGGCCAAGAAGGTCCTCTCGGTGGCCGTCTACAACCACTACAAGCGGGTGAACGCCGGCCACGCGGTCGATGAGGTCGAGCTCCAGAAGTCGAACGTGCTGCTGGTCGGCCCCACCGGCTCTGGCAAGACCCTCCTCGCCCAGACCCTCGCCCGCGTCCTCGACGTCCCGTTCTGCATCGCCGACGCGACATCGCTGACCGAGGCGGGCTACGTCGGCGAGGACGTCGAAAACATCCTGCTCCGGCTGATCCAGGCGGCCGACTTCGACGTCGCCCGGGCCCAGCGGGGGATCATCTACATCGACGAGATCGACAAGATCGCCCGCAAGGCCGACAACCCCTCGATCACCCGCGATGTCTCCGGCGAAGGCGTCCAGCAGGCGCTCCTGAAGATCCTCGAAGGCACCGTGGCGAACGTGCCGCCCCAGGGTGGGCGCAAGCACCCCCACCAGGACTTCATCCAGATCGACACGACGAACGTGCTGTTCATCTGCGGCGGTGCCTTCGACGGCCTCGAGAAGATCGTGGAGGAGCGGGTCGGCAAGCGGTCTATCGGCTTCGGCTCGGAGAGCGCCGTCACGACCGCTCTCGAGCGCGGCCGGATCCTCGAGAAGCTGATGCCCGAGGATCTCCTGAAGTTCGGCCTGATCCCGGAGTTCGTCGGCCGGTTGCCGGTCATGGTGACGCTCTCGGCGCTGACCGCGGCAGATCTGGTCCGGGTCCTGACCGAGCCGAAGAACGCGGTCGCCCGGCAGTTCGAGAAGTTCCTCTCCCTCGACAAGGTCGAGCTCGTCTTCACGCCGGGAGCGCTCCAGGCGGCGGCCGACGTTGCGCTCGACCGCAAGACCGGCGCACGGGCCCTCCGCTCGATCGTGGAGGAGGCGCTCCTCGAGGTCATGTACGACATCCCGGAACGAGCCGACGTCCG
>JBBQTO010000058.1:0-12225 GCA_038234575.1 Candidatus Limnocylindrales bacterium | reverse complement strand
ATGATCGGCCGGGAAGGCATGACCGGTCTCGCGCTCTTCCTTGGGACCGGCCAGACGCCAATGCGCACCATCGTCCAGGTCCCGCTGACCGCGATGCGACTGCGATCAGAAGCACTTCGGGAAGAGTTGGAACGAGACGGGAGACTTGGGGCCCTCCTCCAGCGACACGCGCAGGTCGTGATGGTGACCATGGCCCAGCTGATCCTGTGCAATCGCATTCACCGGCTCGATCAACGGGCAGCCCGCTGGCTCCTCCAGGTCGACGAGCGGGTCGAGGAGAAGCCCTTCGGTGTGACCCAGGAGTTTCTGGCCCAGATGATCGGCGTTCAACGACCCGCACTGTCAGTCGCCATGCGCCAATTCAAGGACGCCGGCCTCGTCGCCTATTCACGCGGTCAGATCAGGATCCTCGACCGCGACGGGCTGTTGGAAAGATCGTGTGGCTGCATCACGATCATCGCCGCAGAGGGCGACCGGCTTGCGCATCTCGAGCGCGATCACAGCGACGGGGCCGCCTCCTGAAGGCTGGCCTACGGGCTGGGCAATCCCCGATGGGCTCTAAACGCTGGCGCTATGGGCACGGAAAGCCTGGAGGTACTCGTCGCGAACGCGCTGGAACTCCTCGAAGAGCTCTGCGGCCTCGGCCGACCCCGGCTCGGCGTGATCGAGCTCGCGCTCGACGGCTCGCCAACGTTCGAGGATCGCCGCCAGCGTCGGTGAGCTCTTCGATTCGGCGATCGTGGCGAGGTGCCCGTCTCGCGCGGACGAATCGAGGGCCCAGGCCTCTTCCTGCCGAGTGAAATCGGTGAGCGCTTCCGAGGCCCGCCGAACGGCGATCGCGAGATCGTCGAATTGATCTTCGCCGGGCGGAACGCCTCGCTTGTGCTGTTCGAGCTGCCCGACCTCGGCGAGCAGCAGGAGGATGGCGTCGGAGGCGGCCCGCAGGTGCTGCTGCACCTGCTCCGCCCGATCAGTCATCTCGGCGACCTGCTCGTGGGCCTGTCCATGGGCGCGGACCTGCTACCCAGAGCGCTGATCGCCCCGGTCCCCTTGGCCCTTCTTGGCGGTCGACTTTGCGTGCTTGCGGCGGTCGGCCGATAGCGAGCGACCGACGTCAACGCTTTCCTTGAACCGGCCCTGCTCGTCACGACGGACGTAGCGCTTGTCGTTGCCGGGATCGATCAGCTCGCGGTCAGGCATGACGAACCTCCTCTATTACTGGGTCCCAATCGTGCCGGTTCCGATGTTGCAGCAGCACTGCCCGGGGCGCCGCCGAGGGTGCAGCCGCGACGCGTTGCCCGCACGCCACACAGGACGGTACGAAAGTCCTAGACCAAGACCGTGTGGTCGCGTACAGTCCCCGACAGTGCGCGCCACATCCAAGCATCACCCGCGAATGGGAGGACTCACGTTGACGGTACCGATGAAGCGGATCCTTGCGCTCGGCGCAGCCCTCGGGCTGGCGCTCGCGAGCGTCGGTGGTGTGGCGGCCGCGGGCTCACATGCCCCACGCGAAGTGATGATGCCTCCACGCGGCGCGGCGGCCCACGCCAAGCCCACTCGTAGCAGCAACCTCTCGTTCCACGGCGGTAACCCTGGCGTTGTTACCGGCTCGGACAAGGTCTATCTCGTGTTCTGGGGCGCCGGCTGGGGGAACAACGGCACCAACGATCCATCCGGCGAGGCCGCGATCCTTGAGAGCTTCTTCAGCAACGTCGGCGGTAGTTCCTGGAACAACTCGGTGACCCAGTACTGCGACGGGGTCGCGGTCGGCACGATCACGTGCCTCTCGAGTAGTCGCCACGCCACAAATCCGTCGGGAAGCCTCCATGGCGGTTCCTGGTATGACACCGGCAATGCAGCCCCCGCACATCCCAGCCAAGGCGACCTTGCAGCCGAGGCTGCGCGCGCCGCGGCCCACTTCGGGAACACGAGCGCGACCGTGAACCAGAGCGTGCAGTATTTCATCGCAACGGCCACCGGCAACAATGCATCCGGTTTCGGCACCTCGTATTGCGCCTGGCACAGCTCGACGTCGTCCGCCTACGGCACCCTTGCCTACACGAACATGCCGTACATCACCGACGCGGGCGCAAGCTGCGGAGCCAACTTCAACGGGCTCGGTTCGAAGGCCGGAATCACGATGGTCGGCGGTCATGAATTCGCCGAGACAGAGTCGGACATCTACCCGAACGGCGGCTGGCTCGACAGCCGGGGCTCCGAAAACGCCGACAAGTGCGCCTGGATCAGCTCCGGCCCGGGTGCTTCCGCGAACGTCAGCTTTGCCGGGGGGACGTCTTTCCCCGTGCAATCGCTCTGGAGCAATGCCTTCAATGGCGGCCGGGGCGGCTGCGTCCTCTCCTACCCGTAGGTCGGCACGCTCTCAAGAACTCTCGGCCCCGGGCTCGTCCCGGGGCCGAACGCATCACGACATGCATGGCACCGTGGTCGCGCGGCCCGGGTAGCAGCGCCTGAGGGCGGCATACTGTCGCCATGACCGACGGCTGCCGCACGCTCCTCGGGAATGCCCTCCTCGGGGTGCTGCTCGTCCTCTTGCCGATCGCCATCGCCGCCTGCAACCAGAACGGCGGATCCGGCTACTAGGATCGAGGGTTTCAGCCCGGGGTCAGGGTGGGCGCGGACGACACCGCGTGAGCATTCCGCCGATACGGGACGTTCACGACCACCGTGTGATGCCTGCCGATCAACGCGGCTCGCAGGCCGTCGGCGGACTTGTTGTGCAGGCTTCGCTCCCACCAGCGCCGGGCGGCATACTCGGGCATCAGGACGAAGGTGATCGGGGCGGGCTCGTCCGCGGGCCAGGCGTCGTCGAGGGAGTCGAGATAGGCGAGGATCGGGCCGACGAGCTCGCGATCCGGCGACTCGACGATCACGAGCGTGACGTCGGGGATCTGCCGCTCCCACTGGAGCCGGAGCGGCTCGACTGCCGCCAGATTGTCGGTGATCACGACCGCCTGGATGTCCTCCGACATCGAGCGGCCCACATTCACTGCCTGGATCACCGCTCGGTTGATCCCGGACACGGGGATGACGACGCGATGCTCGCGAACGGGCGCGTGGATGACCACGTCGTCGCGAACCACGAGCTGGGCCGCTGAAGCCCGGTACTGGCGCTGGATGAAGAGCATCCCCGCAACCAAAATCGGGATGATCACCGCCACCAGCAACGACGTCGGCGCTTTCGCCACGACCACGACAACCGCAACCGCGCCGGTGAGGACGCAGCCGAACCCGTTGATCGCGAGCCGCCACCGCCAGCCCGAAGATCGCTCGCGGAGCCAATGGATGACCATCCCGCCCTGGCTGATTGTGAACGACACGAACACGCCGACCGAGTACAGCGGGATCAGCGCCGTGGTGTTTCCGCCGAAGGCCAGCAGGAGCGAGATCGCGACCGCGCTGAGGACGACGATGCCGGAGGTGAACGCCAGGCGGTCGCCCCGGAAGTTGAACTGGCGGGGCATGTAGCCATCGCGAGCCAGGATCGCGGCGAGCCGAGGAAAGGCGTTGTAGGAGGTGTTTGCCGCGAGGAACAGGATCAGCGCGGTGAAAGCCTGGAAGAGGTAGTACCAGACCGTCCCATCGCCATAGATCCGGGTGGCAACCTGGCTGATCACGGTCTTTGGCGTCGGCGAATCGATCGCGACGACGCCGAAGTTCAGGGCGATGAAGGTAATGCCGAGGAACAGGATCGCGAGAAGGATTGCCACGACCGTCAGCGTCGTCGCCGCGTTCTTCGGCTCCGGCGGCTTGAACGCTGGAACGCCGTTGGCGATCGCCTCGGTGCCGGTGAGCGCGACCGAGCCGGAGGCGAAGGCCTTGAGGATGAGGAGCAGCCCGAGTGCCTGAACCGGCGTCGCCGCGCCGGGCAGCGGGTTCGGCGGAGGCGTGTGCTCGCCGAGGACCACGATCCGGAACATGCCGATCGCGATCATGAGGATCGTCGAGCCGACGAAGAGGTACGTCGGGATCGCGAAGATGTTGCCCGACTCGCGGAGGCCTCGAAGGTTGCCGAGTGTGATGAGAACGATCGCCGCGGCGCCCATGAGGAGTCGGCCATCGACGACCGCGGGGACGGCCGAGATGACCTGCTCGACCGCCGAGGCCGTGGAGACCGCGACCGTCATCACGTAGTCGACGAGCAATGCGCCCGCGGCGACCAGCGAGAAGATCGCCGGCAGGTTGGCCCGAGCGACCGCGTAGGCGCCGCCCCCCGACGGATACGCGTGGCCGATCTGGCGGTAGCTCGTCGACACGATGGCGAGGAGGAGCGCGATTGCCGCCGCGATCGGCAGGCCGAGCGCGAGCGCCCCCGCTCCGGCGAGGACCAGGACGCGCAGGATCTCCTCTGTGGCGTAGGCGGACGAGCTGATCGGGTCCGAGCTGAAGATCGCGAGCGCTTTCTTCTTCGGCAGGCGCTCGTCGATCTCGTCATGGATCGAGAGCGGTCGCCCGAAGAGCACGCCCCGGATCCGAGCCAGCGTCCGACCGGTCGCCGTCCGCGGCTGGGACGCCGCCGCCTTCGCGATGAGCTGGCCCTCGCCGGCGTAGCGGAAGTAGTCGGCGTGCGGGCGCACAACCCGAACGCGCCGATCGCCGGGCTTGCGGCCGTGCAGCGGGCGGGACGGGGGCGTGTGAGGCGTATCGCGCGAGGGCGCGCGATCAAGCGGAGTCTTTGGGCGATCCATCGCCTCAAGCGTCGCTCGCACCTCCAAGAGGCGCGGGGCCTGGAGCGGTGGAACGGCCTAAAGAGTGCCTATGGTTTAGCCCACCGGGTCGCTCTCCCGGATCCGGTAACCGACGCCGGGCTCGGTGACGATCAGGTCACGAACGCGGCCGGAAGGGTCGGCTGCCGCCAGCTTTCGTCGGAGCTGGCTGACGTGCACGTAGACGTAGCTGTCCTCGGTCCGATACGCCTCGCCCCAGACGGCGCGAAGGAGCCGGCCCTTGGTCACGAGGCGACCGGCGTTCGCGAGGAGCACCCGCAGGATCTCGAACTCGCGAGGCGTGAGGTCGACGACATTCCCCGAGACCTGCACGACGTGGGCGATGGGATCGAAGTCCAGCGGACCGACGACCACGCGGCCGCTCTCGTCGGCCGCCGGCCCGGACGCGTGGCGAACGGCGACCCGCAGGCGGGCATTGAGCTCGTCGACGCCAAATGGCTTTGTCACGTAGTCGTCGGCGCCACGCTCGAGGGCCTCGACCTTCTCGCGTTCGAGATACCGCCCGGACAGGATCACGATCGGGGTCGTCGCGTCACGTCGAATGCGGCGCACGATCTCGAGACCATCCATGTCCGGGAGGCCGATGTCGAGGAGCACGACATCCGGCCGCCGCGCCTCCCAGCGCTCGAGGGCCGTGCGTCCGTCGGGCGCCTCCTCGATCTGGTAGCCGCGCAGGCTCAGCTCACGAACGAGCGCCGCGCGTGTCTCCGTGTCGTCCTCGACGATGAGGATCCTCGGCGCCGCTGGTCGGGCCTCTCGGATGGTCACCGGCGGGCGGCGAGCTCGAGCTCGGCGGGCAGCGTGGCTGGCGGCAGGTCGAGATCGACCGCGAGGCCCCCGAGCTCGCTGCGACGAGCCGTTGCCCGACCCCCCATTGCCTCGGACAGGCCGCGGACCACCGCCAGGCCGATGCCGGTCCCTGATCGCGAGCCGCGGGTGCGCACACCAACGCGATAGAACTTCTCGAACAGGTGCGGCAGTGCCTCAGGGGGAACGCCCGGCCCGGCATCTTCGACCGTGAGCCGAACGAAGCGGTGGTCCGCAGCGCCGCCGGCGGCGATCCGAATCGCGGTCCCGTCGGAGGTATGCCGGAGCGCGTTCTCGACGAGATTCGTCAGGGCCTCGTCGAGGAACACCGGGTCGACGAGCACGGCTTGGCGAGTGAGATCGACCGTGAGCGGCCGACCAGCGAGCCGGGGACCGAGGCGCTCGAGCGTCCTTCCGGCGAGGTCGTCGAGCTCGAACACGTCCCGCTCGGCGCGGAGCGCGCCCGCCTCGATCCGGCTGAGATCGAGGAGGTTCGTGACCATCCGGTCGAGGTAGGCGACCTCGCGATCGATCGCCTCGGCGCTGGCCCGCCGATCCTCGGCGCTCAGGTGCTCCGGGCGGAGCGTTCCGGCAGCCGCCCGGATCGTTGCCAGCGGCGTCCGGAAGTCGTGCGAGACCGACTGGAGGAGCGCCGACTTCAACGCGTCGCTCTCGCGGGCGATCTCGGCCGCCTGCGCGTCCGCCTCCAGGCGATCGTGGGCCAGGACCTGGCCAAGCTGGTCGGCGGCGGCCGAGAGGAGCCGGGTCGCGGTCCGATCTGGTTCGGTGCTCGCCCGCTGCCGCGTGGCCCAGATCGAACCGAACGACGTCTCGTTGGAGGTGATCCTCACTCGAAGCGCCTCCATCCCGGAGCGCGGCCGCCGCAAGGAACCGCCTGGGTGGACTCGAAGCCAGCGCGCGGGCTCATCGCCGGGCACGCGCTGGAGCACCCAGTGGGCGCCGGGTGCCGGCGGTCGCGGGGCACCCTCCGAAGAGCTCGCGACGACGCGCTCCTGGGCGTCGTCGGCACCGAGAGCGATGGCGACGCCCTCGACCCCGGTCTCGTCGCGAAGGATCGCGGCGATCTGGGGCAGGACGATCGCGGTCGATTCGCGCGTCGCGAGCGCGTGGCTCACCTGGAAGAGGGCCCGCGCCTGGCGCTCGCGGTCAGTTGCCAGCCGGGTCCTCGAGCGCTGCAGGGCCGTGAGCTGACCGACGACGATCGCGACGAAGAGGAGGAGGGCGAGGCTCAGCCACTCCTCGGGGTTGTCGATGAGAAGCGTGTGTACCGGGTGGGTGAACAGGAAGTCGTACAGGAGGATCGCGACCCCGGCCGAAGCGACGGCACCCGCCGTCCCGGCAACGATCGCCGTGACCACGACCGCGGGCAGGTAGATCACGGACGCGTCGGGGATACCGAGCGACTGCTCCAGGAACGCAACCGCGAGAGTCGCCACGGCGAGCGAGCCGATCGGGATACCGACCGCCCTTAGGACCCGGCGCACGTCGATCGATGCCACGGGCGGATCGTAGGCCGAACCGGAAACCGGCGGCTCCGCGCGGGATCAGGGGCGGATCAGGGCCGCGGGGCGTCCTCGCGTACGGTCGGGTCCGGGTCCTCGCGGCGATACGGCACATTGACCACGACCGTATGCGGCCTGCCGAGGAGTGCCTGCCGAAGGCGTTTCGCCGACTGGTTGTAGAGGATCCGCTCCCACCAGCTTCGGGCCACGTACTCGGGGACCACCACGAAGGTGATCGGCGCTTCCTTATCCGTAGGCCACCCCCGATCAAGGACGTCGAGGTACGCGAGGAGCGGCCCCACGAGCGCCCGATACGGCGACTCCACGATCACGAGATCGACGTCGGGCAGCTGGCGCTCCCAGCGGTCGCGGATCTGGGCGGCCTCCTCGGGGTCGTCCGAGATCAGGACGGCACGCACGTCGCCGGCGATGGAGCGACCGACGTTGACAGCCTGGACGACAGCTCGGTTGATGCCGGGCACAGGGATGATGACCCGCTCGTCACGGTGCGGCGCCGGCACGACGCCCTCCGGCTTGACCGCGAGCTCCCGCGCCGAAGCGGCGTATTGACGGTGGATGAAGAGCATCAGGACGACGAGGGTCGGAATGATGATCGCCACGAGCAGCGATTCGGGCGCCTTCGCCACCAGGACGACGACGAACACGAAGCCGGTGAGCATCGCCCCGAAACCGTTGATCGCGAGGCGGCGCTGCCAACCCGGTGGCCGTTCGCGGCGCCAATGGAGAACCATGCCGGTCTGGCCGATCGTGAACGCGATGAACACGCCGACCGAGTACAGCGGGACAAGTGCGGTGGTCCGTCCGCCGAATGCCAGCAGGAGCGTGATCGCCGCGAGACTCAGGATCAGGATGCCCGACGTGAAGGCGAGGCGGTCGCCCCGGAAGTTGAACTGGCGAGGCATGTAGCCGTCACGAGCGAGGATCGCCCCGAGCCGAGGGAAGGCGTTGTAGGACGTGTTCGCGGCGAGGAAGAGGATAAGGGCGGTGAACGTCTGGAACAGGTAGAACCCGATCGAACCGTCTCCGAAGATGATGCCGGCAACCTGGCTGATGACGGTTCGCGGTGGGTTGTCGACCGGCACGACGCCGAAGCTGTCGGCAACGAACGTGATCCCGATGAAGAGGATCGCCAGGATGATCGCGACCGCTGTCAGGGTCGTGGCGGCGTTCTTCGGCTCCGGCGGCTTGAACGCTGGAACCCCGTTGGCGATCGCCTCGGTGCCGGTGAGCGCCACGGAGCCCGACGCAAAGGCCTTGATGATCAGCAGCACACCGACCAGCTGGAGTGGCTGCGGAGCCCCGGGGATCGGGTCGGGCGGGGGCGTGTGCTCACCGAGGACGAGGATCCGGAACAGGCCGAGCCCGATCATCACGAACGCCGAGCCGACGAAGAGGTACGTCGGGATCGCGAAGATGTTGCCCGACTCGCGGAGTCCGCGGAGGTTGCCGAGCGTGATCAGGCAGATCGCGCCAACGCCGATGAACAGGCGGCCGTCGGCGATCTCCGGGATCGCGGATATCACCTGCTCGACCGCCGAGGCAGTCGAGACCGCGACGGTCATCACGTAGTCGACAAGCAGCGCGCCGGCCACGACGAGCGACGCGATCATCGGCAGGTTGCGCCGCGCGACGGCGTAGTCGCCGCCACCCGAGGGATACGCGTAGACCTCCTGGCGGTAGCTCGTCGAGACGACGGCCAGCAGGAAGGCGATCGCGGCGGCGATCGGGATGCTGAGCAGGAGAGCTCCGGTCCCCGCGAGGAGCAGCACGCGCAGGATCTCTTCGGTCGCGTAGGCCGAGGAGCTGATGGGGTCCGAGCTGAAGATCGCGAGAGCCTTCTTCTTGGAAAGGCGCTCGCCGATCTCTTCGTGAATGGAGAGCGGCCTCCCGAACAGGATGCCGCGGGCCCGGGCCAACGCTCGGCCGACGGGCGTGCGCGGCGCCGACGCCGCCTCCTTGGCGACGAGCTGGCCGTCGGGGGCATAGCGGAAGAACGCGGAGTGGGGCCGTTCGATACGGACCCGGCGGTCCCCCGGCTTCCTGCCGCGGAGGGGCTGTTTGCCCTCGGTCACGCCTCTGGGCTCGGCCGACGATTCATATCGGCGCATCGTACCCGGGGCGACGGTCCGGGGCGGGTCCGACGCGACGGCGGCCTGTGCGCCGCTCTAGCGGTCCTGGCCTGCTTCGCGGCGGGCGTCGTCACGGTCGATGGATGCCTCGCGATGACCCTCCGGCGTCAGGGCCTCGTCGGCCGCGGCGGGTTCCGGACCGCGCGCGGGCCCCGGCTGCGTGCTCACGGCCGATATGCGCTGGTCCTTCCGCCCGATGCCACCGGGGATCGTGTCCGCTTCGCGCTCCGGCAAGCGTCCGATGAACGCACCCGGATCCTCCGCCCCTTTTTCGCGCTCGGTTCCTGCCACGGGACACCTCGTGACGCTTGATCGCCGAATCCAAGCATCGCCGTTCCTCCGCCACGGCCGACCGTTCCGGACGGTGCCTCGGCTATCGCTCGCGTTGCAGAGCTACGTGTATGTCCCGGAGGCGCCGGTGGGAGCGCATGACCTCGACGAGTCGATCGTGCGGCAGCGCGTAGGCCGTGTGGCCGTCGCGGCCGGTCATCGTCTCGGCTGCGACCAGGGCGTTGACGATCGCTTCCTCGGTCGCCTCGACCGTGGCCTCGAACAGCGGATCGAGCGCGGGATCGACGAGCCCGCGAAGGGTCACGACCCCATCGCCGGCTGGCCGCGCTTCGGCTGCAGGCATCCCCCGGTTACCCGTCGCGAAGGCGATGAAGAGGTCGCCGGATGTCGTCGCCCCGAAGCCGCCCATCCTGGCCAGCCCGAGAGGCGCCCGGTGAGCGAGTCGCGCGCACTGGTGCGGCAGCAGCGGCGCATCGGTGGCGACGATGCCGATGATCGAACCCGAGCCGGGGGGCAGCGCGGCAATCCCGCGGCGGACGCTCGAATGGGGCGACGGGACCTCTTCGATCGGGATCTCCTCTCCGACAGGGACGCCGTCGATGCGGAGCAGGCTCCGCCGGCCATAGTTCGCCTGCACGAGGACGCCGACGGTCCAGCCGCCGAGATCCTCGGGGAGGCGACGTGAGGTGGTCCCGATGCCGCCCTTGAACTCGTGGCAGATCATCCCGGTCCCGCCGCCCACGTTGCCCTCCGGGACAGGCCCGGATGCGGCACTCGCGATGGCGGCATCCACGTGCTCCGGCCGGACATGCTGGCCGTCGATGTCGCTGAGCCGGCCGTCCCACGTCTCCCCGACGACCGGCAGGACCCAGGGCAGCGTGCCGGCCTCGCGGGAAGCGACCGCCGCCTTGACCAGCGCGTCGCGCACGACGCCCACGGAGTGCGTGTTCGTAATGCCGATCGCGCCCCCGAGCAGTCCGGCTTCGCGAATCCACTCCAACCCGGTGAGCTCGCCGTTGCCGTTCAGCGTGTGCGCGCCGGCGAATACCGGCTCGCTCCAGATGTCGCCGTCGTGGGGCAGGATGACCGTCACCCCGGTCCGGATCGGACCCTCGCCGACCACGAGGTGCCCATCGCCGCTGACAAGGGTCGTATGGCCGACGCGAACCCCCGGGACATCCGTGATCCCGTTCCAGGGTCCCGGGCTGCCCTCGCCGATGACGATCCCGAGATCCCGGGCGCGATCGCTCACGCCGGCGCGGAGGGGCTCAATCGGCCTGGCTCGTCGAGACGATGTCGATCCCCTCGACGTTGCTGAGCGCCTCGAGCGTCGCGGTCAGGGCCGAGGACCGCCGGGCGCGAATCATGAGGTCGGCCTGGTAGCTGTTCTTTCCGAGCCGCTGCGTGCTGATGGTCCCGATCTCCAGCTTGTTCTCGAGCAGGATGCTCGACACCCGGCCGACGAGGTCGACCCGATCGAGCTGAAGCCGCAATTGAACCTCCGGAACCGCCGAGCCGTGGAGACGTTCTGCCAAGGCGTTGATCGGCCAGAGGCTCACGAGGACGATGGCGGCTCCGACCGCGCCGACGACGTACTCGCCGGCACCCGCCGCCATCCCGACCGCCGCCGTCGCCCACAGGCTCGCCGCGGTCGTCAGGCCCCGGATGACGATGCCGTCCTTGAGGATCGCGCCGGCGCCGAGGAAGCCGATGCCCGAGACGATCTGGGCCGCGATTCGGGTCGGATCGATCGGCACGCCCGGCCCCTGGCCGAAGCCATGGATCGAGAGGACCGTGAAGAGGCCCGAGCCGAGGGCGACGAGCATGTGGGTCCGGATCCCCGCCGGATGCCCGTGGATCTCGCGCTCGGCGCCGATGATGGCGCCGAGCGCCGCGGCCAGGACGAGGCGGAGGGAGAGGTCAAGCTGAACCGCGACGTCGATCATTGTTAACAACCATGATGGCGCGCGGGGCTGGCGGTCGTGCGGGCATGATGCGCAGCAGCCGCCGATGGCCACTGCTCCGCGATGAGGGACTTCGATGCCAGCGACCCCGCCACCAACCGCACCTGCCTCGGGTAAGACCGCTGCGCGCAGGACCGCCGCGCGCCGGGCCGCGCTCCGGCATCCGGTCAACAGGACGATGGTTGACGAGGCACCGAGGGGGGCGCGGATCGCCGATGCCGTCACCGGGTTCATGGGCAGCTGGACCTTCATCGCGATCCAGACCGTCATCGTCATCATCTGGATCGCGGGCAACGTGTACCTGCTGTTCCACTTCGACCCGTATCCATTCATCCTCCTGAACCTCGCGTTCTCGACGCAGGCCGCGTACGCGGCGCCGCTCATCCTCCTAGCCGGAAACCGGCAATCGCTGCGCGACCGGCTGACCCTCGAGCACGCGGCGGACGAGGCTGACATCGAGGACGCCCAGAACGTCGAGCTACTGGAGGGCAATCGGCAGATCCTGGAGCACGTGGATGCGCTGGAGCATCGGATCCTCGAGCTGGAGACATCGATCCTTGCCCGGCTCGGGAAGACCGACGGGTAGGCCCCGTGGTCGGAATCCGCACGACGATTGACCTCAATGCCGACGTTGGCGAGTCCGTGGGGCCGTGGCCGATGGGCGACGACGAGCGCCTCATCCCGCTGGTCAGCTCGGTCAACATCGCCTGCGGCTTCCATGCGGGCGACCCGCTGACGATCG
>JBBQTO010000057.1:0-12449 GCA_038234575.1 Candidatus Limnocylindrales bacterium | reverse complement strand
TCGACCCGGGGTACGCCCGGGCCTGCGGCGTGAACGTCGATGAGCTCCTGGTCAGCCAGCCGGACACCGGCGAGCAGGCCCTCGAGATCACCGAGACGCTCATCCGCTCCGGCGGCATCGACTGCGTCGTCCTCGACTCCGTGGCGGCCCTCGTGCCGCGCGCCGAGATCGAGGGCGAGATGGGCGACAGCTTCGTGGGCATCCAGGCCCGGCTCATGAGCCAGGCGTTGCGCAAGCTCACCGGAGCGGTCAGCCGCAGCAACACCGCGCTCGTCTTCACGAACCAGCTACGCGAGAAGATCGGGGTCATGTTCGGCAACCCGGAGACCACCCCGGGCGGTCGCGCGCTCAAGTTCTACGCGAGCGTCCGGCTCGACATCCGGCGCGTCGAGACGATCAAGAACGGTACTGAGTCGGTCGGCAACCGGGTGCGGGTAAAGGTCGTGAAGAACAAGGTCGCGCCGCCGTTCCGGGTTGCCGAGTTCGATGTGATGTACGGCGAAGGCATCTCGAAAGAAGGCGGACTCCTCGATGTCGGCGTGGCGATGAACGTCGTCGACAAGACCGGTGCGTGGTTCACGTACACGGAGACGCGTCTGGGCCAGGGTCGGGAGGCCTCGAAGGACTTCCTCCGCCAGAACCCGGCGATCGCGGCGGAGATCGAGACGAAGATCCGAACCAAGGTGACTGAGGTCGTCGTACCCGTCGAAGGAATAGCGGAAGCGGAATAGCTCGCTGAGCAACGATGGCACGACGCGAAGGGTTCGCGGAGAAGCGACAGCGGCTCGCGGAGGTCGATGACCCCGAGATCGTCCTGGCGGCGGCGTTGCGTTTCCTGGAGGCGCGCCAGCGATCGGTCGCAGAGGTCCGTCGGCGCCTGGCCCAGGCCGGATACCGCGAATCGCTCATCGCGGGTGCGATTCAGCGCCTCGGTGAGCTCGGGATCCTCGACGACGCGGCGTTTTCCGCGGCCTGGGTCGAATCGCGGGATCGCGCCCGGCCGCGCGGCGAACGCGCGCTCCGCCGCGAGCTCCAGGTCAAGGGCATCGATCGGGCGATCGTCGATGAGTCGATGGTGGCGCGCCGCCCGGAGCCGGGGGGTGCCGACGATCCGGACGTGGGCGCTGCGGAAGCGCTTGTGCGACGACACGCCTCGGCATTGGCTCGGATTGCCGATCCGCTGAAGCGTCGTCAGCGAGCGTATGCGCTGCTCGCGCGAAACGGCTTCGATCCGGAGATCGCTTCGACCATCGCGTCCCGGGTGACCGACGAGCCCAGCGACGCCTCGAACTGACGCGCCGCTATCCGTCATTGCCGGGATGCGGGCGGCGACCGACACCCGGTAGTAGGCTACGCGGTGAGTCCGGAGACCCCCTGGATTGGACCTCCCGACCCGAGTGCAGATGACGCGTCCGACCTGCCCTGGTCGGATGGGAGGGAAAGATGGATAACGTCGCCGTCGCCATCGTGGCGCTGGTCGGCGGTGTCGTCGTTGGCGCCGTGCTGGGATTCCTGGCACGCAGCCGATGGGCGAACCAGTCGGTCAAGGTCGCCCAGGAAAAGGCAGCGCGCATCGTCGCCGATGCCCGAACCCAGCAGAAGGACCTCATCCTCGAGGCCAAGGAAGAGAAGATCCGCCTCCAGCGAGAGGCCGAGGACGAGGCCCGCTCACGCCGCAACGAGCTCGCCGGCCAGGAGCGTCGGCTCGTCGCCCGGGATGAACAGCTCGACCAGCGCTCGGACATGCTCGAGCAGCGCGACCGGAAGCTCCTCGAGCGCGAGATTGAGCTCGACCGCGCGCGCGAAGATCTCGGCAAGCTGAATACCGAGCGTGTCCTCGCCCTCGAAAAGGTCAGCGGCATGTCCGCGGACGACGCCAAGAACGTCCTCCTCGAGGCCATCCGCGAGGAGGCCGAGCACGACGCGGTGAAGCTCGCTCGCTCGATCGAGCGGCGGGCCCGTGACGAGGCCACGGAAAAGGCCCGCGACATCATCCTCACGGCCATGCAGCGCGTGGCCGCCGATCACACCGCCGAGCACACCGTGACGGTGGTCCACCTCCCGAACGACGAGATGAAGGGCCGGATCATCGGCCGTGAGGGCCGCAACATCCGGGCCCTCGAGCAGGCAACCGGCGTCGACCTGATCATCGACGACACCCCCGAGACGGTCGTCCTCTCCGGATTCGACCCGGTCCGCCGGGAGATCGCCCGAATCTCGCTCACGAAGCTCATGGGCGACGGGCGGATCCATCCCGGCCGCATCGAGGAGGTCGTCGCGAAGGCCCGCGCCGAGGTCGACCTCACGATGCGCCAGGCCGGCGAGCAGGCCGCCTACGACGCAGGCGTGCCGGGCCTGCCGCCCGACGTCATCAAGCTCCTCGGCCGGCTGAAGTTCCGGACGAGCTACGGCCAGAACGTGCTGCTGCACTCCATCGAGACGAGCTTCCTCGCCGCCGGGATCGCCGGCGAGATCGGGGCAGACGTGATGGCCGCGAAGATGGGCGGCCTCCTGCACGACATCGGCAAGGCCGTCGACCACGAGGTCGAGGGTCCCCACGCGGCGATCGGTGCCTCGATCGCCCAGAAGCACGAGCTACCGTTCAAGGTCATCAACTGCATCGCGGCCCACCACCAGGAGGTCGAGTACGCCTGCCTCGAGGCGCCGATCGTCCAGGTCGCGGACGCGATCAGCGCTTCGCGCCCCGGCGCCCGCGGCGAAACGATGGAGACGTACGTGAAGCGGCTGGAGGATCTCCAGGGCATCGCCGAGAGCTTCGTCGGCGTCGAGAAGTCGTTCGCCGTCCAGGCCGGCCGCGAGGTCCGGATCCTCGTTCGGCCCGCGGAGATCGACGACATCTCGGCCACCCGGCTGGCCCGCGACATCGTCAAGAAGATCGAGGAGCAGCTGACCTATCCTGGCCAGATCAAAGTCACCGTGATCCGCGAGACTCGCGCCGTCGAGTACGCCAAGTAGGAAAGCGCGGTCTCAGCGCCCGCGGGCGGTCTACCCGGCCGACCCCTCAGCAGACGAGGTCGGCGTCGAACCCCGAGAAGGCGTACTGGGCGAGCTCGACCCCGCCGCCGGTGAACCCGCGGCCGGTGCAGTGCGACTTCGCGTTCTTCTGGCTCCCGACGCCAGCGACCCAGCTGTGATTGGCCGCGAACGCGGTTGACCCACCGGTGATCTGGTTCCACTGGTATTGCGTCGAGTAGATCCCGAGCTTCGCGACTCCCGCGACCGAGGTCAGGTAGGAGACCTCGCCCTGGAGCGCGGCGGCGTTCAGGCTCACCGTCGACCGCCAGCTGTTCGAGGTCTCGACATCGAGCCACCAGGCACTCCCGGCGGGGCTGCCGGACAGGCCCAGCCCGCCGAATGCCGCCGCGGCGTCCTGGTAGGAGTCCTTCGCGGCGTTGTAGCCGTAATCGAAGGCGCAGTCAGCCGAGTCCGTGTTCGCCGGATCGCAGAACCGCGGCATGGTCTGACCGGACGGCCAATGCGTTGACAGCGCCGGGCCCGGGTTGCCGGTGTTCGCATAGAGCTGGGCACTCACGCCGCCGGCCCACTGGATCTCGCTCGAGAGACAGGGGTTCACGCTGAACACGATGCCCTTGTTGACCCCGACGATCCCGAATGCCGGGTTCGTGGGATAGGCGCTGCCACATTGCGGCCACGAGATGTCGTAGCCGCGGGTCGTCGGCGCGGCGACCGCAAGCGGGGTTCCCACGATCAGCGTCGCGACGAGCACGGCAGACGCGACCATGGGACGAATGAACAGCAACGCCAGGCTCCTCCTCGGAAGGATCGACTCTAGGGACCGGGCTCAGGAGCGTCAAGCGTCTCCTGAACCTCGCGGGTGGTAGCCTCGGATCCCCATGCCCCATCACGTCCCTCCGTTGCCGCCCGGCCGCGTCCGACTCGGCAATCCCGCGAACAGCGGCACCCCGCGCCCGCCGGGCGCCTGCCGGGTGCTGATGATCGGCGACGTCATCGGCAAGCCCGGTCGGGTGGCCCTCGAAGCGATCGTGCCGGCCCTGCGCGAGGAACGCTTGATCGATTTCGTGACGGCCAACGGCGAGAACCTCGCCGGCGGCATGGGCCTCACCCAGTCGACGGCCGAGGCACTCTTCGGGGCCGGCGTCGATGTCATCACCTCGGGCAACCACATCTGGGACAAGCGCGAGATCTACGAGTACCTCGAGCGCTCCGAGCGGGTCCTGCGACCGCTCAACTACGGAACCGACGGCGTGCCCGGTCGGGGCTGGGGCACCTACCAGGCGCTCGACGGCACCGACCTCGCCGTCATCAACCTCCAGGGTCGAACCTTCATGCAGCCGATCGAGAACCCGTTTCTCGATGCCGATCGCCTGATCGAGGAATCGTCCGAGGCGCTGCCGCCGGTCCGGCTCATCGACTTCCACTGCGAGATCACGTCCGAGAAGACGGCGATGGGCCTGCACCTCGACGGGCGGGTCGCGGCGGTCGTCGGCACGCACACCCATGTGCCCACGGCCGACGAGCGGATCCTGCCGGGTGGCACGGCCTACCAGAGCGACCTCGGGATGACGGGTCCGATCTGGAGCGTCATCGGTTTTGCGCCATCGACGGTGCTGCCGCGCTTCCTGAACGGCCTGCCGACACGCTTCGAGGTGGGGGAGGGGGCCGTGGTCTTCAATGCCACGCAGGTCGACATCGACCCGGCCACCGGGCGAGCCCTGGCGATCGAGCGGGTGCAGCGCCTCTGGGAAGGCTGATGGATCCGGCGACGGACCGGCACGATCCCGCGTCGCGGCGAGTCGTCCCGGCGGCCCCCTCGACGGTCGACTTCCACAGCCACACGGCCCGGTCCGACGGACTCCTCGAGCCCCTCGAGCTGGCGAGGGCCGCGCGCGAGGCGGGCGTCCGGCTGCTCTCGATCACCGACCACGACACCTTGGCCGGGTACCGCGAGCTGCGCGCGGCGAGCGGCGATGAGGTCCTTGCGGGGCTGGACCTCCTGCCGGGCGTGGAGCTGAACGCCGTGATGGGCGATCGCCCCGAGCTCATCGAGAGCGAGGTCCACGTCCTCGGCCTAGGGGTCGACCCCGACGACGACGCGTTCGAAGGCGTCCTCCAGCGGCAGCGCGGCGAGCGCCGCGTCCGGTTCGGGCGAATGGTCGACCGGCTGCGCGCGATCGGATTGCCCGTGGATTCGGCCCTCGCGGACGTGCCGCCTGCCGGCGACGACGACGCCCTCGGTCGACCGACGCTGGCGCGGGCCATGATTACTCTGGGATATGCCGAGAGCGTCGAGGACGCCTTCCGGCGATTCCTCTCGCGAGGCCGTCCGGCGTACGTCCCGCGCGGCGGGCTTGGCCCGATCGAGGCGATCTCGGCGATTCGCGCAGCTCGGGGCGTGCCATCGCTCGCGCACTTCTCCGAGGCGCCCGAGCGGCGCGACCTCATGACGGAGCTGATCGAGGCCGGGCTCCAGGGCCTCGAGACCTATCACGGCAGCTTCGACGCGCCGACGGTCGCAAGGCTGCACGCGCTCGCGGGGGAGCTCAGGCTCCTCGAGACCGGCGGCACGGACTTCCACGGCGATCGCGAGACCTACGCCGAGGCCCACGCCCGGCTGTGGGTGCCGCCAAAGGTCGAGGCGACGCTGCGCGAGGCGCTCGCCAGGGACCGCGACCAGGTCGCCGGGACCCTCCGGGCGCCCCGGGTGGCCTAGCATGACGCGACCATGTCGCTGACCGCCCGCGCACTGCCCATGCTCGAGGTCGCACCGCCGCCGCCCACGTCGAGCCGCTCGGCCGCCGATCCGGACGACGCCCGCCTCGCGGAGTTCCGGCCGGAGCCACGTGCGCTTCCCGCCTTCTACGTATGGACCCTTGGCTGCCAGATGAACCGCAGCGACTCGGAGGAGATGGCGGGTCGGCTTCTCGTGGCCGGCTGCGCGGAGGCGCCGGGCATGGAGGTCGCGGACCTCATCGTCATCAACACCTGCGCGATTCGCGAGGCCGCCGAGGCCAAGGTCATCGGCCGCCAGGGGCAGCTCGCCGCGCTGAAGCTGGCGAACCCGTCGCTGCGGGTCGTCATGACCGGCTGCTCGGTTCGGGAGATGGACCGATCGCGGCTCGCAAAACGCTACCCGGCTGTCGACCTCTTCCTGCGACCCGACGAAGAGCCCGAGCTCGTCGATCGTCTGGGGTTGGCCTCGGCACAGGCCCCGGTCGGGACGGTCGGTGCGACGACCGTGGTTGGGCGAACGATCGTCGGCGTCGCGGATCACCTGGCCGCGACCCGGGCAGGCGCGCTCGCCGACGGCGCAATCCGACGCGGATCGTCGACGGCCGCCTGGCTCCCGATCATCTACGGCTGCGACAAGACCTGCACCTACTGCATCGTCCCGTTCAGCCGCGGCCCCGAGCGGAGCCGACCGTTCGATGAGATCGTCGACGAAGCGCGGATGCTCGCTTCGGCGGGCTACCGCGAGGTCACCCTCCTCGGCCAGAACGTGAATTCCTACGGCCACGACCTGCCGCCGGAAGGCCGCTTCGGCCACGTCCATACGTCGCGCTGGGCGGGTCGCCGGCTCGACCTCGATGGGCGGCCGGATCTCGCCGAGCTGATCCGGACAATCGACGGCATTCGCACCGCGGACGGCGCGCCGGCCATCCCGCGCCTGCGGTTCATCACCTCGCACCCGTGGGATCTCTCGGATCGGCTCATCGACGCGATCTCGGATTGCCCGTCGGTCTGCGAGGCGCTCCACCTGCCGGTCCAGTCGGGTGACGACGCGATGCTCAAGCGGATGGGCCGCCAGTACTCGATCGAGCATTACCTCGAGCGGCTGACCCGAATCCGGGCGGCAGTCCCGGGGATCGCGATCAGCACGGACGTGATCGTGGGCTTCTGTGGCGAGAGCGAGGCCCAGTTCGAATCGACGCTCCGGCTGCTCGAGACGGTCGCCTACGACCAGGTCTTCGCGGCCGCGTACTCCGAGCGCCCCGGCACGCCGGCCACGCACCTCGCGGACGACGTGCCAGCGGACGTGAAACGGCGGCGGTTGAACCAGCTTCTGGCGCTCCAGGAGCCCATCGGCCTCGATCGCAATGGCACCTGGCTGGGTCGGGACGTCGAGGTCCTCGTCGACACGATCGTGCCGCCGCGTTCGCACGACCACGACGAGCTGGCCGACGGTGCGGCTCCCGCGCCCGAGGTGGCGGCGGACACGGTCGCTCTGTCCGGGCGAACCCGCCAGAACAAGCTCGTGCATCTCACCGGACCGGCGGTCTGGATCGGGCGGGCGATCGACGTCCGCGTCGAGCATGCAGGCCCCTATGCACTGCGAGGGGTTGCCGCCACGTGACCGCGGCGCCATGACCCCGGCGCCCCCACTGCTCGTCATCGCGGGGGCCACGGCGACCGGCAAGACGGGGCTCTCGCTCGGCGTCGCCCGCGCGTTGCGCGCCGACGGGATCGCGGCGGAGATCATCTCGGCCGATTCCCGGCAGGTCTACCGCGGCCTCGACATCGGCACTGCCAAGGTTCCCGCCGTGGATCGGGCCGGGGTGCCCCATCACGGTGTCGACGTCGTCGATCCGGACCAGCCGTTCTCGGTCGCCGACTTCGTCCGCCACGCACAGTGCGTGCTTGCGTCGATCCAGGAGCGTGGTGGCCTCGCGATCCTCGTCGGTGGGACCGGCCTGTACCTGCGAGCGGTCACCGAGGGTCTCGATCCCGACGCGCTGCCATCGGACCCTTCCACCCGGGCCAGGGTCGAGGAGGCACTCGCCTCGGCGGGCCTGCCCGCCGCCGCCGCGCGCCTGACGAGCCTCGCACCGACACTCGCGTCCCGGATCGACCTCCGGAACCCGCGCCGGGTCGCCCGAGCCCTTGAGATCGCCGAGATCGCCGGCGACCGGCCGCCCCCGGCGCCACAGCCGTATCCCGGCCCGATCGCCCGGATCGGCCTGACGATGCCCCGTATGATCCACGAGACCTGGATCGCAACCCGGGCGCGGGCGCAGTTCGACGCGGGCCTCGTCGAGGAGGCGCGAGCTCTCCGCGAGCGCTGGGACCCGGCGCTGCCGGCGTTCTCCGCGATCGGCTACCGCGAGGCGTGGGCCCTGATCGACGGTGAACTCGATCGCGAGACCGCGATCGCGCGTGATGTGGCCCGGAACGCCTCGTTCGCGAGGCGGCAGCGAACGTGGTTCCGAGCCGAAGGTTCGATCACGTGGCTGGAGGCCATGGCCACGACCGCGGCGGCCGCAACGGCCCTCGGGGCCGCTCGCGATCTGCTTGAGCGGACTTAACGTCCGTCGCTCGGGAGGTCTCCGCCGGCGATCCAGTCGAGGGCCTCCGCGACGTGGATCGCCGCCGCGTTGAGGATCGGTACGCCGAGGTACGCGGGCTCTGGGAGGATCAGCGACAGCTCGGTCCCACCGAGAATGAGGCCGTCGGCGTGCTCGGACCGCATGAGCGCGGCGAGTATGGCGAGCAGTCGCTCTCGGGTCTCATCCCGGAAGACGCCCCGGACCAGCTCGCCCAGGTAGGCGTCCTGGATCCAGATCCGATCCGGTTCGGGTGGTCGGACCAGATCGATGCCGGCGGCCTCGAAGGGCCGCGCGAAGTAGCGGCCTTCGGTGGCCAGCCGGGTCCCGAACAAGGCCGGCCGGCGCACGCCCGCGGTGATCGCGGCCCGGCACGTGGCCTCGACGATGCTGAGCATCGGGATCGGGGCGGTTGGCGCGACCGCGTCGTAGATCGAGTGGGTCGCGACCGACGCGAGGATCGCGAGGCCGGCCCCGCCGGCCGCGAGCTGGACGACCGCCCGGGCCGCGGCCGTGCGTGCAGGTTCCAGGTCACCGGCGATCATTGGACCGATGACGTGACCGCCATCGATGCTGTCGATCAGCACCGGAGGATGCGAGCCGGGCCCGACGCGCTCGTGCCAGCCGTCGATCAGGCGACGCTAATAGTCGAGCGTGGACTCGGGTCCGATCCCGCCGATGATGCCGAGGAGCCGGTCGTCCATCTCGTGTCATTGTGCCGCAGTGGCACCCCGGCGGACTGGATCGGACCGCTTGCAGGGCTCGACTGGCCGACTCGACGCTAGGGCGCGATCGATCCGCGATTGTCGGGCGAGTTCCGAACCAGCGATGTGAGCTCGGCCCGGTTCCGGAGGCCGAGCTTGGCAAAGGCATTCGTCACATGGCGCTCGACGGTCCGCGGTGAGATCACGAGTGCCTCGGCGATCTCCGCGTTCGTCGCGCCGTCGGCAACCCGCCTGGCGATCTCGAGCTCCCGGATACTGAGAGACCCGAGGCCGCTGCCCGCACGTTGGCTCGCGGCGCCGGACCTCAACGTCGCGGGTTCTCGGCGCCACGCCCGGACGCCGAGGCGGCGGAGCGCGCCCGCGATATCTCGGCCCTCGCTGACCGCCCCGATGCGGTCGGCCATGGCGGCAGCCTCGGTATAGGCTCCGATGGCAATCTCGCGATCGATCCCCTCCAGCGCCCGGCCGAGGTCGATGCGACCCCACAGCTCGGGCCTCGCCCGCCCCGCCCGTTGGGCCTCCGCGACAACGGCCCTTGCCGAGGCGGCTGCGGCGGGATACTCGCCTCGCGCGAGCGCCAGCGCCGCCTTCGCCCGCTCGCGCCAGAGGACATTCCCGCCCATGCGGGGCGCCTCGGCCTCGAGCCACGAGGCGAGACCTGCCTCAGCCTCCCGGACCCGCCCGAGACGCGCCTGGATCTCGGCGTCGACGATCGCGAGCTCGCCTCCGCATCGTGGACAGGCGACTTCGGTCGCGGCGGCCCGCGCTGCCGCCAGCTGAACGTCAATGTCCGGCGCGGCCGCCGCGCCGCTGAACCGGGCCTGCCATTCGGCGATCGTCTGGCGGATCCCGAGCTCGTGATGCCGATCGGGTTCGCGCTCAGCGTCGGCCCGCAGGGCGGCGAGGGCAACCTTTGGATCGCCGAGCGAGAGCTCGAGGTCGTGGACGAGTCGATCCGCCAGGCTCCAGTGGCGGGGCCCGTGGCCGAGCCGCGCCTCGAGCTCGAAGGTCTCCGTCGCCACGGCGTGGGCCTCGGCCAATCGGCCCATGTCTTTGAGCACGAGCGCAAACCAGTGACCGGCTTCGGCGGTCGCCGTCGGGAGGATCCGCTCCTTCGATACTGTCCAAGCCCGCCGCAGGAGACGCTCGGCATCCGCCGATCCGGAGAGCTCCCGGAGCCCCGCTCCGCTGCGCGTGATGGCTTCGACGTACGCGGCCTCGTCGTCGAGGAGGCCGGCCAGGCCCTCGATGTCCCGGCTGAGCGTCAGCACGTCCTCCGTCCGGGACTCCTGGGTCGCCGCGTCGGACGCCGCCTCGAGAGCAGAAAGGTAGGCGTGGATCGGCGGTCCCGCGAGGTGCTCGATGCCACCAGCGGCGGCCGCCATCGCCCGAGCACCGTCGAGGGCACGCGCCGCCAGCCTCGCCCCGTCCGACGTTCGGTGATCGAGCCAGAAGTCGATCGCGGCCTCGAGGGCATCCAGCTCGATCTCACCCACCACGTCCGCCGGGACGTCAACACTTGCGACACCGGCCAGGCGCGCTCGTTCGAGATGGGAGCGCGCCGAATCTGCCCGACGGAGCCGGACGGCCGCGGTCGCTGCGGCCAGCTCCGCGCGCCGGCGGGTCGTCGGGTCCGCCGCCAGATCGCTTACACGCGACCACCGTTCGATCGCGAAGTCTTCCTCGCCGAGCCCCGTCGCGAGCTCCGCGAGGCCCAGATCGAGGCTGAGCCGCTCCGCTGAGCGCGGGCCGAGCCGGTTCGCGATGGCCGCGATGAACCGAAGCCCATCGGGGCCTAGGAGTCGTCGCCGGGGCGATGCGAGGAGCCGAGCCGCCAACGCTGCGGTTGGAAGGCCGGCTGCGTCGCGATGCTCGATGGCCTCCCGCAGGAGCCCGAGATCGGCGGTCGGTTGCGCCTCGATCCACTTCGCGAAATGCTGATGCAGACGTCGCGCTTCAGGCACTGGAAGATCTGCCAGCGCGGCTTCACGGATCAAGTCGTGGGCGAACCGGACGGTGCCCGCGCTGGCGATGACAAGGCCCGGCAGTATGAGCTCGTCGGTCGCGTGGCGGACGCGCTCAGGCGGCCACGTGAGAACCCCGACGAGCTCGGACTCGGTGAGCGGGCGCGCTCCCACCGCGAGGACTGCCAGCAGTGCGGCAGCGTCACGGCCGACGCTGGCCAGTCGCTCCCGGATAAGACTTGCGGGGTCATCACCGGCCCGGCCAAGCGCGAGTGCCTCGAGCCAGAAGGGCGAGCCCCGGGCGCGCCGCCACAACGAGGTGGCGCGATCGACGTCGAGCTTTGGATCGACGCTGCGGGCAAGGGCCAGGCCATCGTCGAGGGCGAGCGGGCCGAGCTCGAGCGCGAGCCGTCGCTCTTCCGGCAGAACGGTGCCCACCCCGTCACGAAAGGTCACCGCTGCTGCCGATGGGCGGGCTGCGGCGATGATGGTGAGCGGCTGCCGGCCGGCCTCTGCGGCTCGGACGAGGTAGTGGACCAGGCCGAGCGAGAGCTGGTCGATCCACTGGAGATCGTCGAGGATCAGGACCATCGGGCCGCCCCGGATCCGTCCTCGGTGGGCCGCCTCGAAGATTCGAAGGGGATCGAGTGCCGTGTCGCTGCTCGTCGGGAATCCCTCGCCGCCGAGCTCGCGCAGAAAGTCGCCGGCAGCCGTGAAGGGCACGCTCTGGACCGGCTCGTATCCAACGATCCGAACCGGCCGCAGGCCGTTCAGGCGGCGCGCCACCTCCGTCAGGAGTCGGGTCTTGCCGCTTCCGGGCGGCCCGGTGACGACCGCTGCTGCAGCCGCACGCGCCTGTCGAGCCTGGCTCGGTAATCCGCCCAGCAGGTCGAGTTCGGCCTCGCGGCCGACGAAGACGGTGGCCATCGGCCGTAGCGTAGCCCGCTGGTGGCATCCGGCCAGACACGGCGAGGGCTCCTGTCCTCGACGGTCCAGTCAGGATCGCCGTCGAACAGGAGCTCTCTGATTCGGGACGGGGTCACCAGCTCGGCGAGCCCCGGATTCGCCTCAGCGCGGGGTCACCTGGTAGTAGGTGACGTAGCCTCCGCCGTCGGTCCCGACGAGCGCCGACCAACCGTCGGGACCAGACGTGCCGAGCGGCACCGTGCGAAGGTGGATGACGGTCGTCGACGTGAAGCAGACGCCGGCGCGGAGAATGTCGCTTGCGCTCTGACCGGCGCTCGGCAGGAACGCCTTGTCGGTCGCGTTCGGGCAGCTTGCCGGATCCAGCAGGTACGTCGCGGGCGAGATCCCCAGGATCCTCGGGAAGAACCCGATGCCCTTGTGCTGTGAGCCGAGGGTCGTCTGCCCGTCGTGGATGTGCCACGACGGCGGCAGGACCGACGCGCTCGAGTCGGCCAGGGCCGTTGCGCCCTGGA
>JBBQTO010000056.1:0-12677 GCA_038234575.1 Candidatus Limnocylindrales bacterium | reverse complement strand
TCCCGCTGGATCGCGTCGCACGGTTCGACCTCAACACGTCTCCGGCGCCGCCGGAGCTCGCCGAGCGGCTGCTTTCGGCCGACCACCTCGACCTACCGCTGTCGGAGTACCCGCCCTCGGATTACCGGCGGCTCATCGAGGCCGCCGCGGCGCGCTACGGGGTGGGCACCGACGAGGTGCTGGTCGGCGCGGGCGCCGACGAGATCTTGGACCTTGTCGCGAAGGCATTTCTGCCCGTCGGCGGCACGGCCGTGCTGCCGGCTCCCACCTACGCGATGTACCGCGTGCTCACCGAGCAGCGCGGCGCGCGTCTCGCGGTCGCGCCACGGCTCGCCGCGTCCGACGGCTTCGCCCTCGACGTCCCGGCTGTTCGCGCGGCTGCGCGCGAGTCGCAGCTCGTGTGGCTATGCAGCCCGAACAACCCCACCGGTCTGTCGGAGCCGGACGGGACGATCGAGACGCTGCTCGATGGCCTCGCGACCGACGCGGCCGCGGGGGACCGGCTCCGGCCGATCGTCCTCCTCGACGAGGCCTACGCCGAGTTCGCGGGCGTGTCGCTGCTCAACGTTCGGAACCGCTACGACGGCCTCGTCATCGTCCGGACGATGAGCAAGGCGTACGCGCTCGCGGGCCTGCGCGTTGGTTTTGCCCTGGCCCGGCCGGCGCTGATCGAAGCCATCGCTCCATACCGGCCGCCGGGCTCGGTCTCGGTCGTCTCCGTGTCGATCGCCGCGGATGTCCTGGCGGAGCCGACGCTGCCCGGTCCGAATGTCGCCCGGCTCCGGACCGAGCGAGAGCGCCTGGCGAGCGGCCTGGCCGATGCCGGGTGGAGCGTGCTCCCATCGGTCGCGAACTTCGTCCTCGTGGATCTCGGCAGCGCCATGCGCGCAGCTGCGGTGGCGGAGGAGCTGCTGCGACGGGCCCTGGTCCCGCGCACGTTCCCATCCGACCACCCGCTCGCGGCGTATCTGCGGCTCACGGTTCGCGACGAGGAGCAGGACGACCGGCTCATCGAAGCGGCGAAGGAGCTCGGCGCCTAGCCGACCTTTCGACCGATCCGGAGCTTCCGTTTCCCGACCCGGATCACCAGCCACTCGTCCGCGATGGGCGGTGGGACCGGGGCATCCGGCGACGTGACCCGGCCGTTGTTCAGGCTGAGACCGCCCGAGGCGATCATGCGCCGGGCCTCGCCGTTCGAGGCAAACGTACCGGTCGTGACGAGAAAGGGGATCAGCCCGGACGCCGCGTCCGCCGAGCGGAAGTCGAACCCGTCCGTGGCCGCATGGAGTGCTGCGAGCACCCGCGGGTCCTCGATCGGGCCCGAACCGAATGCCGCACTCGAGATCTCGGCGGCCTCGCGCGCAGCATCGGCGCCGTGGACGCGCGCCGTGATGTCGTCCGCGAGGGCTCGCTGGGCCGCCCGCAGCTCGGGCCGCGAACCGAGGTCGCCCTCGAGCGTGGCGATCTCGTCCGAACCGAAGGTCGTGAACCAGCGCAGGTAGGTGGGCACGTCCCGGTCGTCCGTATGCAGCCAGTACTGGTAGAAGGCGAACGGCGTCGTGCCGTCCGGGTGCAGCCAGATCGAGTCACCGGACTCGCTCTTGCCGAACTTCGTGCCCGATGGCGCCAGCAGCAACGGGTAGGCCAGGGCGAAGGCCGGTTCGGTGCCGGCATCTCGACCGGCGGGCTCCGAGGTGCCGGCAGACGCTGGTGCCGCGTCTGCCCATCCACCGCCCGCCGCGGCGCTCCGCCGGATCAGCTCGAGCCCGGCCGTGATGTTGCCCCACTGGTCCGCCCCGCCCATCTGAAGCTCCACGCCCATCGTCTGGTGGAGATGCGCGAAGTCGGTCGCCTGGATGAGCATGTAGCTGAACTCGGTGAACGAGAGTCCGCGATCCAGCCTGATCTGCACGGAGTCTTTGGCGAGCATGTACGGGATCGTGAAGTGCTTGCCGACGTCCCGCAGGAAATCGATCAGCGGCATCTGGCCCAGCCAGTCGAGGTTGTTGACGAGCCGCCCACCTTGCGGTCCAGAAAAGTCGAGGAGCCGCTCCAGCTGGCCCCGCATCGACGCAACATTTGCTTCGAGCGTCTCGCGGTCGAGCAACCGCCGCTCGCCGGACGCGCCTGAGGGGTCGCCGATCATCCCCGTCCCGCCGCCCATCACGGCGATCGGCTGGCCGCCGTGGCGCTGGAGGTGCAACAGCCCGAAGATCGGGATGAGATGGCCGATATGGAGCCAGGGTCCGGACGGATCGAAGCCGATGTAGCCCGAGATCGGCCGTCCCGTGCCGAGTCGCGCCTCGAGGCCCTCGGAGGCCGCGTGAAACATCCCACGCCAGCGCAGCTCGGGGATGAGACCTGCCGGCCCGGGATCGAACGACGTCACAGGCTCACCTGACGAGGCGTCGTGACGCCGACCGATGGGGGAAAAGGGTCCCTCACGGACCCTATGGTATCGTCCGCCGACATGCAAACCAGCCTCCAGAGGCGTCAGCGGCACCGTCGGGCCGGGGCCGCAAGGCGCGGACGTGGAGGTGGCGCCGGGCGCCGCGTCGCTCTCGCCATCCCGCTGCTGCTCTTCTCCAGCTTCCTCGTGCTCGGGGGCGTGGGATTCGTCGGAGCGGTCAGCGCGTACTCCTACTACAGCCGGGACCTGCCGGATCCGCTGACGGCCTTCAGCGACCTCTCGTTCGATGAGCCGACGCTGGTCTACGACCGGACGGGCCAGCTCCAGCTCGGGACCTTCGGCGAGCTGAACCGCTCGCTGGTTACCTTCACCGACATCCCGTCCGAGCTCATCGACGCGACGACCTCGATCGAGGATAAGGACTTCTGGAAGAACCCGGGCTTCGACCTCGGCGGCTTTGTCGCCGCCACGCTCGATACGCTCGCCGGGCATCCACGGGGCGGATCCACGATCACGCAGCAGCTCGTCCGCGCCCGGCTCCTCCCCGAGCCAGCGGCTGGGAGCTCCGTGTACGACCGCAAGATCCGCGAGATCATCCAGTCGATCCGGCTGACCCAGGCGCTGCCCCCGGGCGACGCCGGCAAGCAGCAGATCATCACGGCCTACCTCAACCAGAACTTCTACGGCAACCAGAGCTACGGCGTGAGGGCGGCGGCGAAGGGCTACTTCGGCAAGGAGCTCAAGAACCTCACCCTCGCCCAGGCGGCAATCATCGCCGCGATTCCCAAGTCCCCGACGCAGTACGACCTCGTTCGGAACGCCGACTCCCTGTGCTCGGTGACGCTCGCCGACGGCGACACGTGCCCGGCCGCGAAGGTCCAGCTCGTGGTGCCCCGGTCGAGCGCGATCGTCCAGCGGCGGAACCAGGTCCTCCAGTCCATGGAGACCCGCAGCACGCTGTCCGCGACCAAGCACACGCTGGCCGACTACGAGGCGGCGATGAACGAGCCGGTCATCATCGCCTCGCAGGCGATCCCACCGTGGAAGGCGCCCCACTTCGTGTGGCAGGTTCGCCAGCAGCTCGGGGACATCCTCTGCGGTGCCGACTCCACCGGCGTCTGCCAGAAGATCGACACGGGTGGCTACCACGTGACCACGACCCTCGACTGGAAGATGCAGCAGACGGTCGACAAGTGGCTGTACGTCGCAGCACGGTCGCCGCACCTCAAAAATCCCGCCACGACGTGGACCCGGCTGAAGATCTCGAAGGCGGACCAGAGCTGGCTCGAGGGGCTCAAGGCGCGGAACATCTTCAACGCCGCGGCGGGTGTGCTCGACTATCGCACGGGCCAGCTCCTCGCCGTCGCCGGGAGCGCCGGCTACTACCTCGACGGGAACGTGAAGTTCCAGCCCCAGTACGACGTCTTCAACGACGGCTTTCGGCAGCCCGGTTCGGCGATCAAGCCGATCAACTACATCACCGGCATCAACGAGGGCACGCTGACGGCGGCCACGAGCTTCATGCACGTCGTGACGAACTTCGGCGGCAAGGGCGCGGTCTTCACGCCGCAGGAGGATGACCATCTCGAGCGCGGACCCCTCCGCCTCCGGCCGTCGCTCCAGTTCTCGATGAACATCTCATCCATCAAGGCCGGCCTCGAGGTCGGGCTCGCCCATGAGTTCTCGAACTTCCAGAACTTCGGTCTCGAGTTCCTGCCCGGCGCCGCTCCGGTGGTCTCGCAGTCCATCGGGACCCTCGAGACGCATCCGGCCGAGCTGCTCAGCGCGTATGGCGCCATCGCGAACGGCGGCATGCTGCTGCCGCGGACCACGATCCTCGAGGTCAAGGACAACGTTGGCAACGTCGTGTTCTCGCAAACGGCCCCCAAGGGCAAGCGGGCCGCCAGCGCGGCGGCTTCCTACGTGATTACCGACATCCTGGCCGGCAACACGATCAAATCCATTAACCCGATCTGGGGCAAGTGGCAGATCCTCGAGAAGGGCTCGGCGCGCCGGCCCGCCGCCTACAAGACCGGAACGACCGACAACAACAAGGACGTCGCCGCGTACGGCTATCTCGCCCCGCCCAAGGACCCGAAGGCCCAGGCCCTCGCGGTTGGCGTCTGGATGGGCAACTCGGACTCGACGCCGAACAACGGCAGCCTGTCGCTCGACTCGTCCGCGCCGACCTGGTCGCGAATCCTCACCGAGATCAGCCAGGGCCTGCCGATGGCCCAGTTCGTCCGGCCGCCGGGGCTTGTCGACGCGACCGTCGATGCCTTCAGCGGGATGCTCCCGGGCCCCGGCACGGTGGCGACGGTCAAGGAGATCTTCGTCAAGGGCACGGTGCCCACGCAGCGCGACAACGACCACCGGGCGGTCAACATTGACTCGGCCACCGGGAAGCTCTGGCAGGACGGCTGCACGGGCCCGATGATCACTCGGGAGTACCTTGACTTCAGCAGGGCCGAGCCCGCCTTCCCACAGTGGCAGACCTACACCAGGGAATGGGCGGCACGTGCCGCTCGGGGCGTCGGCGTCGCCGGCGGCCCACGCCGGACGCTGACCTCGTACTTCTACAACTTCAACTTCCATCCGTTCGGCGCGACGTGGGGCGGCTCGTTCGCCCCGTCGACCGTCTGCTCGGCGCTCCCCCCGGTCTGCGTCCCCGGCCAGCCGCCACCGAACCCGGATCCGAGCCTGCAGCCGCCGACGCCCTGCCCCACGGAGACACCGGGCCCGACAGGGACCGCGCACGGCAAGCCGACGCCCCCGCCACTCCCGACGCCCTGACGCTCGGGCCGCCGGGCCGCCTGAGACGCCGGCCTCGCGAGTCGGTCACCGGCTCACCGGCGGTGCGCCTCAGCCCAGGATCACGACCGTGACGCCGTCGCCGCCTTCGCCCTTTTCTCCGGCTCGGATCGAGGTCACGAGCGGGTGCACCGCCGCCTCGCTCCGAACCGCATCCCGGAGCGCGCCCGTGCCGAGGCCGTGGATGACCGTCACGCGCTCCAGGCCGGCCAGGGAGGCGTCCTCGAGGTAAGTGCCCAGCGCGCCGAGTGCCTCGTCGACGCGGGCACCACGCAGGTCAAGCGACATCGGGACCATCCGGGCTCGAGCCAGCCGGAGCGCTCCAACATTGGTACCGGCGCCGGCCGATTCCCGTGGCGCGGATCCGGCGCGGCTCTCGGATTCCTCGCTGCCGTCGAGAAGCTCCAGATCGTCGAGGTCGACGGTCACGCGGGTTGCGCCGGTCTCGAGCGTCGCCCGGCGGCCGGCGCGGTCGAGCGCGGACACCCGACCCTCCCAGTCTCCGCTCCGGCTGCGCGCTCGCTCGCCGACCCGCCAGGCACGGGCGACAGGCGCCGCTGACACGCGCTCGGGCTTCGCCTCGCCGGGCATGCGCGCGACCCGGTCATCGGCCCGCTCGAGCACGCCATCGATCGCCGGCGCCGTGAGGCTGCCGCGATCCAGCTCCCGGCGCGCAGATTCGAGCTCAGTCCGAAGGTCGGCAACGATGCGTTGCGCCTCATCCCGCGACCGGCGGCCGACCTCGTCCCGTTCGCGACGCGCCTTGCGTCGCTCCTCGTCGGCCACTCGCAGGGCCTCGGTCGCGCGAACCTCCGCCTCGCGGGCCCGATCGAGCGCGCCCGCGGCCTCGCCCTCGCTCTCCCGGATCCGGGCCAGCGTCGCCTCGAAGGTGCGCTGCGATTCCGTGAGCCGGGATCGTGCATCGACGACGAGAGCCTCCGGGAGCCCGAGGCGTTCCGCGATGGCGAACGCCTGCGAGCCGCCGGGCAACCCGATCCGCAGCCGGTACGTCGGACTGAGCGACTCCATGTCGAACTCGACCGACGCGTTCATCGCGCCTGGCGTCGTGTGGGCGTAGGCCTTGAGCTCCGCGTAGTGGGTGGTCGCGGCGATGAGCGCGCCGGCGTGGATGAAATGGTCGAGGAGGGCCTGGGCCAGGGCCGAGCCCTCGGTCGGGTCGGTGCCGGCGCCGAGCTCGTCGAGCAGGACGAGCGTCCCCGGGCCGGCGGCCTCGACGATCCGGATGATCGAGCGCATGTGGCCCGAAAACGTCGACAGCGACTGGGCGATCGACTGCTCGTCGCCGATGTCGGCGAACACGTCGCGAAAGATCGGCAGTCGGCTGCCCGGCGCGGCGGGGACGTGGAGGCCGGCCTGGTGCATCAACGCCAAGAGGCCGAGCGTCCGCAGCGTCACGGTCTTGCCGCCGGTGTTCGGGCCGGTGACGACGAGAGCCGTGTACCCATCGCCCAGGCGGATGTCGATCGGGACGACCCGACCGGACAGGCCCGGATGGCGGGCCGACAGGAGCGTCACCTCCGGTCTGTCGGCGGTCTCGGCTCGGGCGGCGTCCATCTCGGCCGCGAGCTGCGCCTTGGCGGCCCAGAAGTCGAAGCTCGCAAGCGCACCAAGCGTCTCTCGCAACGCGACCGCGTTCGCCGCGACCAGCGCGGACAGTTCGTCGAGGATCCGGTCGACCTCTTCCTGCTCGGCGATCTGGGCCTCGCGCCAGGCATTCCCGAGCTCGACCACGACGAGCGGCTCGACGAACAGGGTCTGGCCGCTGCCGGATGCGTCGTGGACGATGCCCTTCACCCGGCTTCGAGCCTCGGCCTTGACCGGGACGACATAGCGGCCGTTGCGGAGCGTGACGATTGGCTCCTGGAGCGCGTTGCCCAGCTCCGATCCGACGAGGGCGTCGAGCCGCCGCCGAAGGCGGTCGAAGGCGACACGGACCGCTGCCCGTAGGCCTCCGAGCCGCGGCGAGGCGGTATCAAGGAGCTCGCCCGCGGGATCGAACGATCGGGCCAGCGTCGAGGTGATCGCGGGGAGCGGATGCAGCTGTCGGCCGAGGTCCCGCAGGAGCGGCCAGCGCGCCTCGGTGAGCGTGAGCTTCAACGTGGCGGCGCCGTCGAGGGTCGCGGCGATCTCGAGGAAGTGGGCCGGATCGAGGCGACCACCGCGGACCGCGCGCTCGACCCAGGGCCCGATGTCGCGGGCACCGCCGGTCCCGGCGCCGCGGCGCTCGGACAGCAGCGCCCGCGCCTCGTCGGTCTCGTCGAGGGCCCGGGCGATCAGCACGGGGTCTGATTCGGGGACGAGCGCCTCCGCGAGCCGCCGGCCGGGTGAGAACGATGTCTTGTCGGCGAGGCGCTCGCGGATCAGGGGGAACTCGAGGAGCGCGACGGAGCGGGCGTCCACGAGGGTCAGCTGGTGCGCCGGGAGATAGCGGGGCTCCGCGCGTCCGTAAAGCGCCACGGCACGCTCCTCCACGGCTCGAGCGCATAGCCGATGCCGATCCGGGGGCTCGTCGTGACCTCGGGCTCGCGCTCACCCGCCAAGGGCCGTTCCATGCGGATCGGCGAGTCCGGATCGAGGAGGTCGAGGCCCGTGTCGGCCTGATGGATGCCGAACGCGATCGCGACGAGACCGGGACCGCTCGCGAGCCCCGCGTCGGGGATCGCGTCGATTCGCGCCGCAACGGCCGCGGCACCGGCATCGCCCGGGGCGAGCCCGTCACGTCGGAGCGCCCACGCCCGCCGGGCGGCCCGGATGGCCGGCATTCCCTCGATCGGCTCGACGGCTCGAATCAGCACCGCCGCCGCATGCCCGGCGGGCTCCGTGACCACGTTCAGGCACTCGTACATTCCATAGACAAGGTACACGTAGGCCATGCCTGGAGGCCCGAACATGACCACGTTCCGGGCGGTTGGACCGAACCGCGCATGGGAGGCGAGGTCCTCGGTGCCGAAGTACGCCTCGACCTCGACGATGCGGCCGGCGCGAAGGCCACCCCCGGCTTCCGAGTGGACCAGGCGCGCCCCGACGAGGGCCCGCGCCGCCTCGAGCGTCGGCGCCGCGAGGACGTCTCGAGGGAGAGTCAGGTTCGCGTCAGAGCCGGATCAGGACGGCCGCGAACGTGTCGATCACGTCCTTCGGGAACAGGAACCCGAACCACGACAGCACGCTCGGGATGACGTGGTCACGCAGGAACTGGGCCGAGAGGGCGTCGTCGATGAAGTCGTGCAGGCCCCGAAGCGGCGCAAACTCGATCCCGGCTGGATCCGGGAACGCCTTGAAGTACGGGTCGATGATGATCAGGATGGCGGCCAGGATGATCAGGCCCTCTAGGAGCCCGAGAACGCCGCCGAGGATCTCGTCCAGGACCGGGTAGCGGTTGATGATCGGCGCGGGTCGGTAGGAGAACTGGATCCCCAGGCTCAGGGCGATGGCTGCGCCCACGAAGATGGCCCCGAACGCGATCATGTAGCTGTACTCGGTCCGGCTCTGGGTCCATTCCTGGGCCAGGTAGGCACCGAGCGGCGCCCGCAGCTGGGCGGCAAGGCCCAGGGAGAACAGGATCGCGACGATCCCGAGGACGCGGCGCACGATGCCCTGGGCGTAGCCGACGATGAACATGGCCAGCAGCGCCAGGAACACCACGAGGTCGAATGGCTGGATCTGGTCCACGTGCCTCTCCCCCTCTCATTCGACCGGTCGGCGCAGCGTAGCAGCGGGCCGACGGGCGTCGCAAGGCTCGAACGGGCGGTCGCGATGGCACCGGAGCCTGCCGGCACCGGCATCAGGTCCGGATCCTGGCCCCGAGGTGCTCCGTCACTGCCCGCACGATGGAGGCGAGTGCGGCGTCGACCTCGGCCTCCGTCAGGGTCCGATCGGCGGCGGCGAAGCGCAGCCGGTAGGCGAGGCTTCGCTCTCCGGGTTCCAGCGGGCGGCCGCGATAGACGTCGAACAGCGTTGCCTCGTCGAGGAGCGAGCTGCCGGTCTGGCGGATGAGCGTCTCCACCTCCGCGGCGAAGCGCTCCGGGCCGACGACGATCGCGAGGTCGCGCTCGACCGGCGGGAACCGCGACGGGGCCACGGATCGACTGTCCGACAGGCTCCCGCCACCGAGGCCTGCGATCGACACCTCGGCCACGACGAGGCGATCGACACGGAGGTCCCAGCGCTGAACGAGGCTGGGATGCAGCTCGCCGATGACGCCGGAGATCGCGAGGCTGCCGTCCGTTGCGAGCCCTGACACGCGGGCGCTGCGCCCGGGATGGAGCATCGGCTCATCGGTCAGGGGCACGTACGTCGGCCGGCGCGCGCCGAGGAGTCTCGCCAGCAGCTCGATCGCGCCCTTCGCGTCATCGAGGTCCGCCGCCCGGGCCGGGCGGTCCCAGGCCGCTGGCTCGAACGCCCCGGCGAGGGCAAGGCCCAGGCGCCACCACTCACGCGGCCTGTCGTCGACGCGACCGTAGCCCTTCGCGACCTCGAAGATCGAGACGTCCGGCCGCCCGCGCCGCACGTTCGTCGAGACGACGTTGGCGAGGCTTCCGACGAGCGCTTGGCGCAGGTGGGCATGATCCTGCGACAAGGGGTTCGTCACCGCGATCGGCGCGCCTGCTCGTTCGTCCTCCCCGGCAGCCGGCGTGTCGCTCGCCTTCCAGGTGAAGTGCTCGAGATGCCGCGCCGAGACGAGGGCAAGGGTCGCGACCTCCGTCAGGCCCGCACCGACGAGCGCGCCGCGGACTGCGTCGCGGACTTCGAGCGGCGAAGGCCGCCACGGGGGCAGCGGCGTGTCGGGCAGGGTCGCCGGGACGAGCTCAAAGCCGCGAACGCGGGCGATCTCCTCGGCAAGGTCCGCCTCGATCTCGATGTCCCGGCGCCAAGTCGGGACGACGGCCACGACCGCGGCCCCGGCCGGTGCGATCGCCGTTGCCGGGCTGCTGCCAACCGCGATCGGGACCTCGACGCGCTGCGAGGCCGGCTCCGTCTCGATACCAACCCGGGCGAGATAACCCCGCTGGTCCTGCTCGCCGAGCGTCGTTCCGAGCAGGCGATCGACCCGGGCCGGCCGGAACGCGACTCGGCGGGGATTCGGTTCGGCCGGATTCGTATCGACGCGGCCCGGGGCCACGGCCCCGCCGGCCCACTCCGTGATCAGCCGGGCGGTGCGATCCGCGCCGATCCGGGCGAGCCGGTGCTCCTGGCCCTTCTCGAAGCGCAGGCTGGCCTCGGAGCGGAGCGCATAGCGGAACGCGGTCCGGCGGATGCTCGCCGGATCGAAGATCGCCGACTCGATCACGACGTCGGTCGTGCTGTCCGCGATCTCCGAGGCAGCGCCGCCCATCACTCCCGCGATCCCGATCGGGCCCCTGGGATCGGCGATGACGAGCGTGTCCGGGGCCAGGGCCTGCTCGACATGGTCGAGCGTGACCAGGCGCTCGCCCTCACACGCTAGGCGAACGACGATCCGGCCTTCGCCGACGGCCGCGGCGTCGAAGGTGTGGATCGGCTTCCCGAGCTCGAGCATGACGTAGTTCGCGGCGTCGACGACGTTGTTCACAGGATGCATTCCGGCGGCCAGGAGCCGCATCTGGATCCGATCAGGCGATGGCCGGATCTCGACATCAGCGACCCACCGACCCACGAACCGCGAGCACAGCTCCGGCGCCTCGACGTCAACCCGCAGCCGCTGCTCGACCGGCAGTCCCGACTCCTCGATCTCGATCTCCGGCCAACGAAGCTCGGCGCCCATGGCAGCGGAAACCTCGCGCGCAATACCGATCATCGACAGGGCGTCGCCGCGGTTCGGCTTCACGTCGATGTCGAGGACGACATCGCCGAAGATGTCCGCCAGCGGCGTGCCGAGCGGCGTCCCGGGCTCCAGGATGAGAATCCCATCGCCATTGGCCGTGAGCCCGAGCTCCTCGCCCGAGCACAGCATCCCGTTGCTGACGACGCCCATCTTCTCGGTCCGCTCGATCCGCCGATGCCCCGGCAGCACGGCGCCAGGCAACGCGACCGGCACGCGCTGGCCCACGGCAATGTTCGTCGCGCCGCACACGATCTCAAGCGGCTCCCCGGTGCCCGTCGTGACCCGCGTGACGGAGAGCCGGTCGGCATTCGGATGCTTGTCGACTGCCAGGAGCTCGCCGACCACGACGTTCTGCCACTCGGTCCCGCGCGGCTCGATGGCCTGGACCTCCATGCCGAGCAGCGTCAGGCGCTCGGCGAGGGCCTCGGGCGTCACCTCGACAGGAACGTAGTCCGCGAGCCAGGAAAGCGGCACTCTCATGCGCGGCTCACCGGAACTGCTCCAGGAACCGCAGATCGTTCTCCATGAACAGCCGCAGATCGTTGATGCGGTGCTTCAGCATCGAGATGCGCTCGGGACCCATCCCGAAGGCGAAGCCCTGGTATCGCTCCGGATCGAGCCCGACGCCCCGCAGCACGACCGGATGGACCATGCCGGCGCCCAGGATTGTCAGCCAGCCGGTCCGGCCACAGACGGGGCATCCGACGCCGCCACAGACGAGGCATTCGACGTCGAACGCGACCGACGGCTCGGTGAACGGGTAGTAGCCCGGGCGGAACCTCGTCTTCTTGCCGGGTCCGAACATGCCGTGGGCGAACGCTTCGAGCAGGCCTCGGAGATCGCCCAGCGTCGTGCCCTCGTCGACCATCAGGCCCTCCACCTGGAAGAACTCCGAGGCGTGGGATGCGTCGATCGACTCGTACCGGAAGCAGCGACCGGGCAGCAGCACCCGAATCGGCGGCTTCACGGTCTGCATGACCCGGATCTGGCCCGGCGAGGTGTGGGTCCGGAGCAGGTGGCCCGGGACGTCGACGTAAAGGGTGTCCCACAGATCGCGGGCCGAGTGATCCGGCGGGATGTTGAGCATCTGGAAGTTCGTCAGGTCATCTTCGATCTCGGGGCTCTCGTGGACCACGAATCCGAACTGACCGAAGATCTCCGCGATCTCGGTCATCGCCTCGATGCTCGGATGCAGCGAGCCGCGCCGGACCGGCCGGCCCGGGGTGGTGACGTCCACACGCTCGGCCACGAGACGAGCCTCGAGCTCGGATTCGCCGAGCGAGCTCCGGCGACCCGCGATCGCGGCTTGGATCGTCGACCGGACGCCGTTCGCGATGGCCCCGACCCGGGGCCGGTCGTCAGCCGGGAGGCCCCCGATGCCGCGAAGCACCGATGTCAGCCGGCCCTTTTTGCCGAGGACGGCGAGCTCGAGCCCGTCAAGCGCCGCGAGGTCCGGGGCGGCCTCGATGGCGGCGCTCGTCTCGGCCGCGAGCGCGTCGAGGTCGTGGGTCAACTGGGCAAGATCCATGGGTCTGATCGATGGTACGGCCTGAGCCGGCCCCCAACGGGCCGGTCCGCCGGGCGGAGTCGTCGGCGGCAGCGGCGCCGCCCGGAATGCGTCAGACGCTCGCCGGG
>JBBQTO010000055.1:0-13533 GCA_038234575.1 Candidatus Limnocylindrales bacterium | reverse complement strand
CCGCTTCTGGCTCGACGTGACGATGATGACCTGCTCGATGCCCGCCGCGACGGCCTCCTCGACCGCGTACTGGATGATCGGCTTGTCGACGAGCGGCAGCATCTCCTTGGGCTGTGCCTTGGTCGCCGGCAGGAACCGCGTTCCCCAACCGGCTGCCGGGAACACCGCTTTTCGGACGCGCATCAAACCTCACGGAAGGGACGGGGATGGTCGGGCGAGGATACCACCGGGCCTCGCCGGCTCAGGCTTCGAGGCCCTCGACGAACGCCCGGACCGCGGCCGAAAATTCGCCCGGCCGGTCGACGTTCGACAGGTGGGCCGCGTGGCGAAGGACCATCGTCGTGACGCCTGGCAGGCCCTCCACGAAGCGGCGCTCGCCCATTCGCATGACGAGGTCGAGGCGGCCATTGATGACGAGGACCGGGCCGCCGTAGGCGCCGAGTCGCTCCCGGAACCGGCCGCCGTGGAGCTGGCGAATCGCCACGGCACCACCCTTCGCGTAGTAGCCGTTGGCGAGGATCGTGTCCGCGACCTGGCGCCCGTAGCGGCGCCGGTACCACCGCCGGATCATCCCCCGCAGGATCGATTCCGGGACCAGCCCGAGGGTCAGGGCCACGAGCGAGAAAACAAACCGGAATGGGCCCGCGGGCTCTCGGGTGGAACCGGCGAGCACGAGCCCACGGACGCGAGTTGGTGAGCGTCCCGCCACGGCCATCGATACGTATCCGCCGAGCGAAAGGCCGACGAGAACGACCCGCCCGCCGGCTTCCCGATCGATCGCCTCGGCGACGAGGTCGGAGGCTCCATCGAGCGTAAATGGCTGGGCAGCGAGCGCTCCGTGGCCCGGCAGGTCGATCGTGATGCAGCGGAAGCCGGCGGCCGCGAGCTGCTCGACCTGGGGCCGCCACTGGGCGCGGGTCATGACGGCGCCGTGGACGAACACGATCGCCGGTCCGTCTATCGGACCCTCGACGTCCCAGGCCTTGCTCACAGGCCACCCGGAGCGGGAGCGAGCGGTGCCGTGGCATCTGCCTGGCGCGCGTCCCGCTGGACGATGACCGCGGCGACGAGGATCGTCACGCCACCTGCAGCCTGGAGCGGCGACACGGCTTCGGCGAGGAAGAGCGCAGCGAGAAAAACGCCGACGACCGGCTCCGCGAGCATGAGGATCCCCGTCCGGACGGCTCCCAGCTGGCGGATGCCCGCGAGGAAGAGGAACGACGGCAGCGCCGCTGCGAAGATCCCCACGACGAGCAGCAGGGCGAGCAGGGACGGCTCAGCGAACGGCAGGGTCAGCGCAGCCGCGCCGCCGGTGATGATTGTCACGCTTGCGGCGATGACCGCGGTCCCCGCGAGGATCGCACCCATCGCCTGGTCGGTCGGCAGGGCCCCATAGCCTCGGCTCAACAGGACGAACGCGGCCTGGCAGATCGCGGCGACGAGCGCCGCACCGATGCCGAGCGCGTCGAGATGCAGCGTCGATGCGGAATCCGTGCCGCCGAGCACGACCGTGACCATGCCAGCCAGGGCCAGCCCGAGGGCAGCGACCCGGGCCCGGTCGAGCGCCTCGCGGCCGAGGAGGACGCTGGCGCCGGCGACGATCGCGGGGTACGTGTAGAAGACCAGCAGTGCCAAGGCGATGCTCGTGTGATCGAACGCCGTGAAGATCGCCAGGTTGAGCCCGGTCCCCACCACGATCGCAAACCCGAGCGAGCGGCGCGCGGCGGGCGTGGTGTGCCGCCAGCGCACGATCGCGCGACCCCGCGTCCTCGCGAGCGAGATCGCGAGCCACAGGCCGGTGGCACCGACGGCTGCGCGCCAGGTGACGAATGCGAACGGCGTCATGCCCTCGTCGTAGGCCGTTCGCGACAGGACGCCGAGGCTCGCAAACAGCGACGCCGCGATCAAGACGACCGCAGCGCCGGCCCACCCGGATCGGTCGTTGGACATCGGCCCATCGTAACGGCGGGCCTCACGCGTTCGCCGCTACGCGGCTCGGAGATCGCCGCCGGTGCCCGGCTCGCTCCGCGCACGGGCGAGGCGGATGCCCGTGAACGGAATCCGGATCTCGCGGAACGCCTCGATCGAGATGAGGAAGCCCACGAAGATCAGGGCGACCCCGAGGAGCTTGCTGAGCTCGAAGATCGCTGTCGCTCCGTCCTTCACCCCGAGGTCCGTCCCGGAGATGAGCAGCGCGCCGATCGCGATGAGGAGCGTGGCCGGCACGCGGCTGTGGAGCCGGCCGCGGAAGAGCGCCACGATCGCGCCCGGCAGCGAGGCGGCGAAGTTCACGATGATCGCGACTGGTGCGATGAGCAGGTTGAACAGCATCTGGTCGCCGTTCTGCTCGGGGTCCAGGGAATAGCCGAGCACCCGCCGCTTGGGCATGAAGACGTAGGCCGAGAAGAGAGCTCCCAGGATCAGCGCGAAGCCGCCCGTGATGTTCATGAGCGGGGTCAGGAGCCGCAGGCTGCCCGGCAGCGGGTCGAGGATGGGAATCCCGTGATTGTCGAGCGCCATCTGGCCCGCGGGCAGCTGGGCGATCGCGACCATGACCGTGGCCAGGAGCGTGACCGCGATCACGCCGATCGCTGCGATCCGAGGCCAGCGCTCGTTCTGGAAGTACGTCTCGCCCGCGACCGCGATGGCCAGGACGAGCGAGAAGATGAGGTAGAGGACTGCCACGGATCCGGCGTCCGGGTAGTGGTTCTTCACCTGGCTCAGGACGGTGAAGATGCCCGCGAGGGCCGTGATGAAGGCGTACGCGTAGCCGAACCGGGTCTTGGCAAGCAGGAAGGCCGTCCCCAGGCCCAGCCAGCCGACGTTCAGGACCGCCCCGGTGAGATACCACGCCTTGAAGAGGCCGACGTTCCAGCCGCCAGCGGCGCCGAGCGCCTCGCAGGCGGCGGCAATGCCGAACAGGAGGCTGCCGATCGCCCAGACGAGCTGGTACGTCCGCCGGCGCTCGCGCCATTGGTCGAGCAGGGCGAGCGTCATCAGGAGCGCGACGACGGCGGTCAACGTCGCCAGGAGCGCACTCGTCATCAGGCGGACCTCTTCGATTCGGTGGGTTGGTTCGCCGCGATCTGGAAGGCCTCGAGGAGCTCGACCAGCAGGCGATCGAGGAGTGCCGCCGCCTCGTCATAGAGGGTCGTCAGGGCGGCCACGTCCAGCGAGCGCCGACGCCCGAGTGCTGCCAACTCCGCGAGGAACGGCCGCCGGGCGGCCAGGAACGTCGTGACGACTCCGAGGACGTCCGACCCGGTCTGGGCGAGCCGGCCGCCGGTCGATCGGACCGACGCGGTGGCTTCGGCCTCCCAGCGCCGGCGGGCGGCCGGCGTCGAGGAATCGAGATACGCGAGCAGCGCCGCAATGAGGCGCCGACCCTCGGCTCGAAAGGCGTCGCGATCGAGGTCGTCGTAGGCCGGCGAGCCTAGGACGTCGCTCGCGCGATAGGAGCGGGCGTAGGCGCGCGCGAGTCGGGCCGGCGTGGCCCCGAGCGTGGCGAGTCGGCGTCGCGTCGGCCGGCGCGTCTCGACGACGCGCTCGAGATCAGCGCGGCGGAAGCGGCGATGACCCCCCGGGGTCGCGTAAGCCTCGACCTGGCCGATATCTGCCCAGCGGCGGAGGGTGTCGGGGTCGACGCCGACGATGCGGCTGGCGGGTCCGAGCGAGAGCCATTCCGAGTGGGGTCGCCGCGCGGAGATAGCTGCGTTCAACGAAGCTCCCAATGCACTATCGAGAAACCTGGGCAATTCTAGGTATGGGAAATCGGCCAGCGACTGGCGCAGGATAGGAGCGTCAAACCGACCTTGTCAACGCCGCCCCGGCGGGGTCCGGGTTCGTGAGCGCCGCGGGCCTGGGATCAGGCCGGAACCAGCTCGTGATCGTCCCGATGCAGTCCGTCGCAGAGGCCATATCGAATGGCCTCTGCTTCGCCATCACCCGGGAGCGGGATCGGCCGCATGATCTCCCGGACCTCGCCCTTCCGGCAGAACAGGTAGCCTTTCTTCCGCATCCAGGCGCGCACGTGAATGGCGTCGCCGTGAAACTCGAAGGGGCCCGGGTTGATCGGCGGCTGGCCGGCCCATGAGACAGGCGTCTCGGCCGCCACGATGTCGAGGATGTTCATCCGCCAGGGCGTGCCGTCGATGATCTCGAGGCACCCATCGCAGCGGACGGACACGTTGTCCTTAATGATCGTGGGGATGCGCACGCCGAGGTAATCCATCGCGCCCGGATGGTACAGCGGGCCCTCCGCCGAGGCGGCCGGGGCCGGGACCCTCTGCTAGACTCGGCGACTCTTGGCCCCCATCGTCTAGAGGCCCAGGACGCCACCCTTTCAAGGTGGAGATCAGGGGTTCGAATCCCCTTGGGGGCACCATCCCCCCAGCTGATCCGGGCCATCCGAGCGTTGGCTGGGCTGGGGCGGTTTAGGGCTTGCCTGACCAGATCGCCGGGCCGCGGCGGAAGGATTGCACGCCGGCGAGTCCTTCCCTCGCCAGGACGACGGTCGCGACCAGGGCGCCGATGGCATCCGCCCAACCGATCCCGAACGCCTCTGACAGGCCGAGGCCGACCAGGCTGACCAGCGCCAGGAGCGCCGCCACGCCGGTCAGGAAGCTGTCGGCGCGGAGCGCGCGGCTGCCGAGCTTCGCAGCCGCCCGGAACTTCGCCAGCGCGAGCGGCGGTAGCGCGGCGAGCGAGAAGATCAGGAGTCCCGTCCCCACGAGCGTCGCATGCGGCTGCGCGCCGGCGGCGAGCGCCTGGAGCGCACTCAGCGCAAGGTACGTCGCCAGCACGAGAAGGACGACTCCCACCACCCCCTCCGCCAGCCACTCAGCGCGCTCGGCGCGTTGTGGCTGTCGGGCCTCGATGCCGAAGCGCCAGACAAGGGCGATCGAGGCCACCGAGTCGACCGCCGCGTCGAATCCGAAGCCGAGCAGCGACAGGCTTCCGCTCGCCAGGCCGGCCACGACGGCGGTCCCACCGGCCAGACCGTTCAAGGCGATGCTCAGCACCGACAGGCCGACGGCGCGGCGCACGAGCTCGTCGCGGGCCATCAGCGGACTGCTGGAGGCGGATTCGCGCGCTGGTCGGTCAGCCCGATCGCCAGAGCAACGCGAACACCACGGTGACCGTGAAACAGCCGATCGCGGCGAGGCCGGCGAGGCCGGCGGCGATCGCGAGGGCCATGGCCCGGCCCGTCCGCCCCTGGGCTCCGGCGCGCCACATTTGCACGAGGGCCCCGAGCGCCATGGCTGTACAGGCGATGCCCAGCACCAGGAAACCAGAGCTCAGCATCGGGATCTGGGTGGCATCCCGGACCCTGAGGATCGCGTAGCCGATGAACGCGAGCGATCCCACGAAGGCGATCGCGACGACGACCCGGAGGGGGGTCACGCCGATTGGTCCGAGGTGCATCCCGGGTCGTCTCCCGGAGGCGTCGGCACGCGGAGGCGCCGCTCGCGCTGCAACGGGATCTGGGTCCCAGCTGGTCATCGGCGGGAGCGTAGCAGGCTCAGGCCGGCGGTCTGGATCGATGGTAGATCGCGACCTTGTAGGACAGGCGAGGCCGCTTCAGCGTCGCCCCGAGCTCCGCGCCGGGCTCACCGAACGCGTCGCCGAGGAACGCCGTGGCTGCTTCCAGGGAATCGAAGTCCCACCAGCAATGGATCACGCGGACGCGAAAACCCGTCGCCAGGAACGGGCCGTTGCGGCGGCTCCACGCCCCCAGCTCGGGTCGCTCGCCAATGAGGCGCGAGACATCGTCCCGCCCATAGTCGTGGACGACCAGCAGTCGACCGTCCGGGCGGAGCGCGCGGTCGACCTCGGCCACGTCGTCGGGCTCGATTCCGCGAAATGCGGACCAGAGGCCGACGACGACGTCCACGGAGCCGTCCGCCACCTGCAATCGCAGCGGCTTCGAAAGTGGCGCGTGCGCGAGCCGCGGGCCGAGGGCGAGGAGGCCTTCGCCGATCGAGCTGCGCTCGGCGTCGACGAGGAGCACATCGCGGCCCGCGATCGGCCCGAGGGACTCGAGACCTCGGACGATCTTCGCTTCGCGATCGAGCGCCGCCGTCAGCCGGACAGCGAGGTCGGGCCGCAGGGCGATAGGGAGGTCTGACACCGTGCCGGAGTATAGGCGGGCCCCGTGAGCGCCCCGATCAGGCGGGCGTCCGTCAGGGAACGCGGACGACGATCGCCGAGCGGCCTGCAAGCTCCACTGCCAAGGTCCCCCCAGAATCGACGACCGGCCGGATCGCGCCCACCGCGGCGCTGGTGTACAGCACGTCGGCGGTGGCATCGGCCCGTGCGCTCCGGGCCAGCACGAGGGGCGTCGCCTCGACCCCGGCGTTCAGTCCCACGGCGAGCCGGCCGTTTGCATCGACCCGCTCGAAGGCCACGACGCCGTCGTGGGCGTCAACGACCCCAAGATCCCCATGGCGCAGCAACGGCTCGGCGTGGCGCAGCGCGATCAGCCGCCGGACGGCCCCGAGGAGCTCGCGATCCCATCGCCCGTCGTCCCAGGGGAACGAGCGCCGGCAATCCGGATCGATGCCGCCCTCGACCCCGACCTCGTCGCCGTAGTAGATGCACGGTGCCCCTGGCAGGGTCGCCTGGAGCGCGACGCCCAGCTCCAGCGCCGCGCGATCGCCACCGAGGATCGACAGCGCCCGCGGCGTGTCATGGCTGTCGAGAAGGTTGAGCTGCACCGCTGTGACGTCGCGGTCATACGCCCTGAGCAGCTCCTGGAGGCGCCACGCGAACGACGGGCCATCCGTGCGATTGATCCCCGCGTACTCGCGATGCGACCGAACGAGCGGCTCGTTCAGCGACTCACCCGCCACGAAGCCCAGGATCGCCTCGGCGAGCGGATAGTTCATCAGCCCATCGAATCGGTCGCCGGCGACCCAGTCCGGGGCCACCATCCAGATCTCGCCGACGAGATACGCGTCGGGGTTGACCGCCTTGCAGCGGCGCCGAAACTCGGCCCAGAACGGCGGATCCTGGATCTCGCCCGGGACGTCGAGTCGCCAGCCGTCGATCCCGAAGCGCAGCCAGTGCTCCGCCACCGACCACAGGTACTCCCGGACGGCCGGCTCGCCGATGTTCAGCTTCGGGAGCGCGGGCAGGTTCCACCAGCCCTCGTAGCCCAGGTGGGCGCGAGATTCGCCGCTCCCGCCGGCGGTCGTGCCGGGCATGGGGTCGTCGATGCCGACGCCGGCTCGCTCGCGGGCGTCCGGGTAGGCGTCCAGCGGGATGCCGTGTTCCAGGGCCTCCACATCGAAATGGAACCACCGCCGATACGGCGAGGCGACGCCGGACTCCAGCACATGGTGGAACGGCCAGAAGCCCCGGCCGGTGTGGTTGAACACGCCATCCAGGATGATCCGCATGTCCCGGGCGTGGGCCGCATCGATGAGCTCGCGCAGCGCCGCGTTCCCGCCGAGGAGTGGGTCGACAGTGTAGTAGTCGTACGTGTGGTAGCGGTGGTTCGAGGCGGACTGGAAGACCGGGGTCAGGTAGATCGCATTGGCGCCGAGGCCGGCGATATGGTCGAGGTGCTCGACGATACCGAGGAGGTCGCCGCCCTTGAACCCGTGGAGGGTCGGCGGTGCATCCCAGGGCTCCATCGGGCCCGGCTTCGGAACGCGGTCGCTCGAGGCAAACCGATCCGGAAAGACCTGGTAAAAGACCGCGTCGCGGACCCAGGCCGGCGTGTCGACGGACATGGGCGCGATCGTCGCATGCGCGCGCCTCGCCCGCCGGGCTTCGGCGCGAGGCACCAGCTCCAGGCACGAAGCACCAGCCCGACGCGCGAGCGCCGGCCGGGAGGCAGAATCCGACTCGTGACAAGCGCCATCGGTCGAGTTCCCTGGGGGATCCTGCTGTTCCTTACCTACGCGGGGCTGATCCTCGTGGCGATCGCCCTGTCGCTGCGGACCGTGATCGACCAGGCGATCAACGCCCCGGTCAGCTTCATCGGCGTGGTCGTCATGGCGCTGCTGGCCTACACGATCTTCACGATCACGCTCGTGCTGCAGCGAAAGGCCGCGGCGCGCACCTTCGCCCTGGCGTTGAGCACGCTGACCGTTCCGCCGATTGCCCTGAGCCTGATCGGCGGCCAGATCATTGTGAGCGTGTTCTTCGCGGCGCTTGGCATCCTCCTCGTCCGCGGCCTGCGCGATCCGCGCGCCGCTGGCTGGCTCGATCAGGCGTGAAGGAGCTCGCCCGCGCCTGACCAGAGGGCTCCGAATCGGCGCGCGGTCGCCCGTGGCGCTACGCTCTGCAATCGTTGCCCGGCGGAGATCGCCGGGCCACCTGCCCTCCCACCTGAATCGATGATTCCGCACCGACGAGGCCAGCCTTGACCACGCCCCCACGCCGCGCGGACCAGAAGGGCCGCCCCGGCGTCCGCCCTCGCCGCGTCCCGCCGCGCAAATCCTTCATCGAGCGCAACCGGACCCGCCTGCTCGTGGGTGCAGTGGCGGTCGCGGTGCTCGCAGTCGGCGCTTTCGCCTTCTTCACGACCTCGACCGCCGGCTACTCCTGCGCAATTCGGTGGGAGCCGAGCCCCACGCCGACGACGGCCCCGAGCGCGACCCTCAACCTCGGTTTCCACCAGGACGACATGGGCCACAACCACGTCGTCGTCGGCGCTCCGGTCAAGTACACGTTCTGCCCGCCGGCGAGCGGCTATCACTACAACCAGGCCGGTGTCGCCGGCCCGATCCTGCCTCGTCTCTACGGTCCGAACGAGAAGAAGCTGCCCCAGAACTGGATTCACAACCTCGAGCACGGCGCGCTCGTCCTCCTGTACAAGTGCGGCGGGGAGGCGGACCCCTGCAGCACCAATAGCCAGCAGGCCATGCAGGCGCTGGTGGCCGACTTCCCGATCAGCCCGATCTGCCAGACTCCGCCCGGCACGCTCAGTCCCGTCATCGCCCGGTTCGACGACATGGACTTCCCCTACGCGGCGCTGGTCTGGAATGAGGTCCTGCCGCTCCAGGCCCTCGATCTCGCGCAGATCAAGGCGTTCTTCCTCCAGCATTCCGAGCTGCTCAACCCTGAGAAGCTGTGCGCTCAGCCCACGCCGACACCGGGTCCCACCGGCACACCGGCGCCATCGGCCACTGCGAGCCCGGCAGCCAGCCCGGGGGCCTCGACCGGGCCATCGGCCAGCCCCCGGCCGAGCTGATCGGGACCCGGCGCAGGTGCGACTCTTCGCCTTCCTCGCCGATGATGGCCCGACCGCGGGTCTGCTGACCGGCGACGACCGGGTGGTCCGACTGGCCGCGGCCGACGGCGGCCTCGACCTGGTGCTCGCCGAAGGTCGCTTCCAGGCGGTGCTCGACGAGGCCGCTCGCGAAACGGCCGGAACCGGTGGCGACGTGGGCCGCCGGCCATCCGATCTCGAGGCCCTTCCGGCGCTCGAGTATCCCGGCAAGATCGTCTGCGTCGGGCTCAACTACCGGGACCACATCGCGGAGCAGCATCTTGAGCTCCCGCCGCGGCCGATGCTGTTCGCGAAGTTCGGCAACTCGATCATCGGCGACGGCGAGCCGATCGTTCGTCCGGAGGGCACGACCGCGCTCGATCTGGAGGTCGAGCTCGGGGTCGTCATCGGGCGGCGGGCCCGGCGCGTGGCAGCCGCGGACGCGATGGACCACATCGCCGGCTACCTCGTCGTCAATGACGTCTCGGCTCGCGACTGGCAGGGCAATCGATCGGCGCTCCGGGAGGGCGAGCGGGGCGACGGCCAGTGGCTTCGGGCCAAGGGCTCCGACACGTTCTTCCCGATCGGGCCGATCCTGGCAACGCCCGAGTCGGTCCCCGATCCGCACCGGGTCGCGCTTCGGAGCTGGGTCACCCGCGCCGGTGAGCGCATTCCCATGCAGGACGGGACGAGCGCTGACATGGTCTGGCAGATCCCCGAGCTCATCGCCTACATCTCCCGGGCGATCACCCTTGAGCCCGGCGACATCCTGTCGACCGGGACCCCCGCGGGTGTCGGCGTCTATCGCGTCCCACCGCTCTTCCTGGAGCCCGGCGACCAGGTTCGGTGCGAGGTCGAAGGGATCGGCAGCGTTGAGAACCCTGTCGTCGACTGGACGACGGTGAAAGAGGCCGACTGATGCTCGCGCTCGTGAAGACCGCCGCGGGACCGGGGCTCGAGCTCACGACCGTGCCCGAGCCCGAGATCGGCATCAACGACGTGCTGATCCGGGTCCGGAAGACCGGCATCTGCGGCACCGACCTCCACATCGAGGCCTGGGACGGTTGGGCGGCCGAGACGATCAAGCCGCCGCTCGTCGTCGGCCACGAGTTCGTGGGCTCGGTCGTCGAGGTCGGGAGCAACGTCAGCGACTTCCATCCCGGCGACCTCGTCAGCGGCGAGGGCCACGTGGTCTGCGGCCGCTGCCGGCACTGCCTGGCCGGCCAGCGCCATCTGTGCGCCAACACGGTGGGCCTCGGCGTGGGCCGGGATGGCGCGTTCGCCGAGCTCGTCGCGCTGCCGATGACGAACATCTGGCACCACTGGCCCGGGATCGACGAGGAGGTCGCCGCAATCTTCGATCCGTTCGGTAACGCCGTCCACGCTGCCCTGTCCTTCCCGATCCTGGGCGAGGACGTCCTCGTGTCCGGCGCGGGCCCGATCGGGCTCATGGCCACTGCCGTGGTCCGCCATGCCGGCGCACGCCTCGTCGTCGTGTCGGAGCCGAACCCGTTCCGGCGCGAGCTCGCGTTGCGGATGGGAGCGACGAGCGCGGTCGACCCACGGGAGCGTGACCTGGCAGCGGTGCAGGCGGAGCTCGGTATGGTCGAGGGCTTCGATGTCGCCCTCGAGATGTCGGGCAACGCGACGGCCCTCCGGACCGCGATCTCGAACATGGCCCACGGCGGGGCGGTCGCGATCCTCGGCCTGCCGACGGCCGAGATACCGTTGGACGTCAACGAGATCATCTTCAACCAGCTGACCCTGCGAGGGATCTACGGCCGGGAGATGTACGAGACCTGGTACAAGATGACGGTCCTGGTCCAGTCGGGCCTCGACATCCGGCCGGTGATCACGCACCGCTTCCCGTTCCGTGAGTTCGAGGCGGCCTTCGCCGCCGCCCGCTCCGGCGATTCGGGCAAGGTGATCATGGATTGGAGCGCCGCGGCATGAGCATTTCTCCGGGCCCGGGAGATCCGCTCGCCTTCATCGCCGCTGAGCTCGAGGAGCTCCGGTCCAAGCACCTCTTCCGACCCCTCCGGATCATGAGCGCCGCCCAGGGTCCGGTCACCGTCGTCGACGGGCGCGAGGTCATCTCCCTGTCGTCGAACGACTACCTCGGCCTGGCCAACCATCCACGCCTTCGCGACGCGGCGCTGCGAGCGGTCGGCGAGTTCGGAGTGGGCTCCGGCGCCGTCCGGACGATTGCCGGGACGATGACCCTGCACGAGTCGCTCGAGAGCGAGCTCGCCGCGTTCAAGGGCACCGAGGCCGTGCTCACGTTCCAGTCCGGCTTCGCGGCGAATACGGGCGTGATCCCGACGATCACGGGCGAGTCCGACCTCATCGTCTCGGACGCCCTCAACCACGCCTCCATCATCGACGGCATGCGCCTCTCGAAGGCGCCTCGCAAGGTCTTCCCCCATCGCGACGTCGAGGCCCTCCGGGAGATCCTCCGCGAGGCGTCGGAGCGGGGTCGCCCCGACGGCGCTGGGCCGTATCGCCTGATCTTGGTCGTGACCGACGGCGTCTTCTCGATGGACGGCGACGTCGCGCCGTTGCCGGGAATCGTCGAGGCGGCCGAGGCGTATGGCGCCGCCGTATTCGTCGACGACGCTCACGCCTCGGGGGTGCTGGGCCGAAACGGCCGGGGTTCGGTTGACCACTTCGGCCTGCACGGCCGGGTCGCGATCCAGGTCGGCACGCTCTCGAAAGCGGTCGGGGTCCTCGGCGGCTATGTAGCCGGCTCCCACGACTTGCGCGATCTCCTGATCCAGCGGGCCCGCCCGTTCCTGTTCTCGACGTCCCACCCGCCCGCAGTCGCCGCGGCCTGCCGCGAGGCGATCCGGGTGATGGAGGACGAGACCTGGCGGATCGAGCGGCTGTGGGCCAGCACGAAGCGGTTCAAGGCCGAGCTCAGCCGGCTCGGCTTCGACACGGGCCGCTCAGAGACCCCGATCACGCCGATCATCGTCGGCGACTCGGAAGCCGCGATCCGGTTCTCCGGCCGGCTCTTCGAGGAAGGCGTCTTCGCCACGTCGGTCGTGTTCCCGACCATCGCCCTCGACCAGGCTCGCCTCCGGACGATCGTGACGGCCGCTCTCACCGACGAGCATCTCGTCCGAGCGCTCGAGACCTTCGCCCGCGTCGGGAGGGAGCTCGGGCTGATCGCCGGGTGAGTCCCCATGGCCAGGTCACGAATGCGGTCACCGATCCCCAATCCCGTGGCCTGCCGCTCGATTCCCACCTCCACACGGATCAATCGCCTGACAGCGCAGTACCAATCGACGTCTACGCCGCCCAGGCGCTCGAGCGCGGGATCGCCGAGCTCGCGATCACCGATCACGTGGACTTCGATCCGGCCGATCCCGCATTCGAGTACACGACGTTCGCGGACCGCGAGCGCGTGGTTCGGGACGCAGCAGACCGCTGGGGCCCGCTCGGTGTCACGATCCGGTTCGGTGTCGAGCTGACCTACAACACCGCGTGGGAAGCTGCGGTTCGAGAGCATCTCGCGCGCTTTGCCTACGACTTTGTCATCGGCTCCGTCCACGACTGGCCGGGTTCGCCGTATCGCCGCTCTGGCCTGGGGTCGTGGGTCGCGGGCCGACCCCTCGATGAGGTCGTCGCGCCGTATTACGCCGAGGTCACCGCGGCCGCCCGATCGGGCCTGTTCGACACGATCGGCCACCTCGACGTGGTGAAGCGCTACCTCCATCCCTACCTGACGGCGGCGGATCTGGCGTCTCGGCCAGACCTGCTCGAACCGGTGTTGCGAGCCATCGTCGACGCCGGCGTCGCGCTCGAGGTGAACAGCAGTGGCCTCCGCCATCCCAGTCGCGAGACATACCCGGCCGCAGCCACGGTGGAACGATTTCATGAGCTCGGCGGGCGGCGTGTCACGGCCGGCTCGGACGCCCATCGGCCGGAGTGGTTCGCCTACCGGCTAGCCGACGCGTACGACATCATCGAAGCCGCTGGCTTCAGCGGGATCGCCTTCCGCCGGGACGGGGCGGCCGTCGAACTGGCGTTGCCCGCGCGCGACCGAACCTAACGCGAGGATGGGCGCATCGTTACCGGGGATGGACGGCGAAACGCTCGACCGGCTCGTGCAAGAGGCGCAACGGGGAGACCCTGGCGCGTTCGGACAGATCTTCGACGAGTTCCACGGACCGATCTATCGCTTCATCGCCAGCCGCGTCGGCCGCCCGAGCGACGCGGAGGACCTGACGCAGCTGGTCTTCGTCAAGGCCCTGGAGGCTCTGCCGCGCTACCAGGCGCGCGGGGTCCCCTTCGGGGGCTGGCTCTTCCGG
>JBBQTO010000054.1:0-13558 GCA_038234575.1 Candidatus Limnocylindrales bacterium | reverse complement strand
CCTGACGGCAACCCGATCATCGGCGAGATGCCCGAGGTCAAGGGCCTCTGGAGCGTGGCGGCGGTCTGGATCAAGGAGGCGCCCGGGATCGCGAAGACGGTCGCGGAGTGGATGACGACCGGCGAGCCCGAGATCGACCCGCACGGCTCCGACGTCGCCCGGTTCTACGACCACCACAAGACGAAGCAGCACATCGAGGCCCGGGCGACCGAGGGCTACAACAAGACCTACGGCATCGTCCACCCGATGGAGCAATGGGCGAGCAACCGCCCGATCCGGCTCTCGCCGGCATACGAGCGCCAGAAGGAGCTCGGAGCGGTCTTCTTCGAGGCTGCGGGCTGGGAGCGACCATTCTGGTACGGCACGAACGAGCGGCTCCTGGCCGAATACGGCGATCGCGTGATGCCTCGCGGCGCCGAGTGGGAGTCCCGCTGGTGGTCGCCGATCATCAACGCCGAGCATCTGGCGATGCGCGACCGCGTCGGGATGGTCGACCTATCCGCGTTCGCCATCTTCGACGTCACGGGACCCGGCGCCCTGGCCGCGCTCGAGCGTCTGTGTGTCAACAAGGTCGACGTGAAGCCGGGCCGGACGGTCTACACGCCGCTCCTCAATGGCGCCGGGGGGATCCTTGCCGACCTCACGATCATGCGGCTCGCTCACGATCGATTCCGCGTCGTGACCGGCGGCGGCATGGGCATGCGCGACAAGAAGATCTTCGTGGACGGCCTGCCGGCGGACGGCTCGGCCCAGCTCTTCGACGCGACGAACAGCTTCACGACGATCGGCCTCTGGGGGCCACGGGCGCGCGACGTCCTGGCCGCCGCCACCTCCGCGGACGTCAGCCACGAGGGCTTCCCGTTCCTCTCGACCAAGACCGTCGACATCGACGGCGTCCGGACCCTGGCGTCCCGGATCAGCTATGTCGGCGAGCTCGGCTGGGAGCTCTATGTCCCGATCGAGCAGGGCCTTCGTGTCTGGGACGCGCTCTGGGAGGCGGGCCAGCCGCACGGCCTTGCGCCGGTGGGGATCGGCACGTACGCGGTCACCGCGCGGCTCGAGAAGGGATATCGCGCCCACGGCGCGGAGCTCGAGCTCGACTTCGACCTCGTCGAAGCGGGCATGGCCCGTCCGACCGTGAAGGACGCTGATTTCGTCGGCAAGGCCGAGTACCTGGAGCGACGCTCGAAGCCGCCGGTCGCAATCCTGTGCACGCTCACCCTCGACGATCCGACGTCGAAGAGCGGCGTAAAGCGCTACCCGCTTGGGCGCGAACCGATCCTGTCGACCGAGGGTCGGCCGCTCGTGGATGCCAAGGGCCGCCGGTCCTACGTGACTTCCGCGGGTTCGGGGCCGTCGGTCGGTAAGCACCTGCTCATGAGCTACTTGCCGCCGGACATCGCGAAGGTCGGGACTCCGCTGCTCGTGGAGTACCTCGGCGAGCGCTATCCGATGACCGTCGCCGTCGCGGGCGCGACGCCGCTGTTCGATCCCGACAATGCCCGGATCCGCTCATGAGGAGCGGGGTGGCTGAGCGACAGGACCCGCCCTCATGAACGTACTGGTTTGCGTCAAACGGGTGCCTCAGACGGGCGGCCGGATCGTCCTGACCGCCGACGGGCAGGCGATCGACACGAAGTTCCTCGGCTTTACGATCAGTCCCCATGAGGAATGCGGCGTCGAGGAGGCCGTCCGGATCGTCGAGGCGAACGGGGGCTCGTCCGCCGTGCTGACGGTGGGCCCGCCCGAGGCCGAGGACCAGCTCCGCGATGCGATGGCTCTCGGGATCGAGCGGGCGATCCTCCTCGAGACCGACGACGGCGAGTGGGACCCCGTGTCGACGGCCGCGGCGATCGCCGAGACCATCGAGGCCCAGGAGGCGGCGCACGGGCCGTTCGACCTGATCCTGTTCGGCAACGAGGCCGCGGATACGGGCGACTTCCAGGTTGGGATCCGCGTCGCGGTCGTGCTCGGTCGGCCGGTCATCACCGGCATCAAGGGGCTGTCGTTCCGGGACGGGGTCGCGCTCGCGCGCCGCGAGGCGCCGGGCGGCGGCTGGGAGACCTACGAGCTGCCGATGCCGGCGATGCTGGGGGTCAAGGAAGGGCTGAACCTCCCCCGCTACCCGTCGGTTCCGGGCCGGCTGCGGGCGAAGCGCAAGGAAGTGGAGCGGATCTCGCTCGGCGGCTCGCCGTCGGGGGCCATGGGTCTGGGAGCCGGCGAGGACGCTGCGGGGATCGGCGGTCCGATTCCGGGTCCAACGAAGCTCGGGCTCCGCCTGCCGGCGGAGGAACGAACGCAGGCCGAGGTGCTCGGTCGCGGGGCGGATTCTGCGCCGGCCGTCGTGGACCTCTTCGAACGTATTGGGGTCCTGCGGCGATGAGCGGCGTCGTCGTTGTGCTCGTCGAGCATGCGAATGGCGAGCCCGATCGGCTCTCCCTCGAGGCCGTCCGGTTCGCGGCCGGGCTCGCGACTGCTCTCGGTTCCGCGGCCGAGGCGGTCGTTCTCGGCAGCGAAGGTGGCGCGGCCGCCACGCGCCTTGGCGGGACGGGTCTCGTGAAGGCCAACATCGCCCCCGACCCGCGCCTCGACGAGTACGCGCCGGTCGCCTGGGGCGCCGCGATCCAGGCGCTCATCGATGCGGCAGGCCCGGCGGCTGTCGTCGTCGCCGGCAGCGATCGGGGCAATGAGGTGCTCGCCCACGTCGCCGCTCGAAGCGGCCTGCCGATGGCCGCGAACGTCGTGGAGGCGACACCCGGACCGTCGTGGCGGCTCGTCCGCCAGCGCTGGGCCGGCAGCCTGCTCGAGGATGCGGCGCTCGACGCGCCGGTCCGCCTACTGAGCGTCGCGCCGCACGCCGTCGCGCCGGCTGAGGTCAGGGCCGCTTCCCCGAGCCCCGCCGTTTCGACCTTCGATCCAGCGATCGACGACGCGGACTTCGCGGTGCGTGTCGTGAGCCACGAGGCCTCCCACCACGCCGGCGTGTCGCTGACGGATGCCAAGGTCGTCGTCGGCGGGGGGCGCGGTGTCGGGTCCGCGGCGGGGTTCGCGCAGCTGGAGGAGCTCGCGGGTCTGCTCCATGGGGCGGTCGGCGGATCGCGCGTCGTGACGAGCCTCGGCTGGCGGCCCCACTCGGACCAGATCGGCCAGACGGGCCTCAGGATCGCGCCGGACCTCTACATCGCGTGCGGCATCAGTGGGGCGATCCAGCACATCGTCGGCTGCAAGTCGGCGAAGCGGATCCTCGCAATCAATACCGACGCCGAGTCACCGATCATGGCCGTCGCCGACTACGCGGTGATCGGGGACCTCAACGCGGTCATCCCGGCGATCACGGCAGAGGTGCGGCGCCGGGCGAGCTGAGGAGTCAGCCGACCTCGGTCTCGACCTGGCGCCTCGGCGAACGGTCGATCGTCAGATGAAATACGTCAGGCCGGCTGTAGTGGCCGGCGACATCGAGGGTCCGATGCGTCGCGGAGGCGACATTCGGGTCGCACTCGGCATACAGGATTCCCTCGGCCTCGTGCAGGGGACCGGCGACGATCTTGCCGCCCGGAGCCACGATCACCGAGTCGCGGGATTCACCCATTCGTCCCCATCTGGATAGAGGTCTGCGCGCGCGGCAGGTCCGCCGGGATGTCCGAGGCTCGCATCACGCTCCCGCAGCCGAGGACCCAGCAGGTCCCCTCCACCGCGATGTGCTGCATCGAGGCGATCCAGGACTCGCCCTCATCCCAGGTCGGGGCGACGTAGAGCTGGACGCCCGCCGCATATAGCGCGAATCGCGCCAGGGGCATGTAGTTCTCCCAGCAAACGAGTCCGCCGACGCGGCCGAGCGGCGTCTCAACCGTCTCGAGGCCGACGCCGTCGCCGGCACCCCAGACCATCCGCTCGGGATTCGTCGGGACCAGCTTTCCATGGCGCAGGAGGATCTCGCCATCGGGCCCGATCACGACGAAGGTGTTGTAGACGGTCGCCCGGCTGTAGGTGCCGTCGCGCTCATTGATGCCAAGCGTTACGGTGACCGCCCGACGCTTGGCTGCATCACGCAACACGGCCAGCTGATCCTGGTCGAGGTCGACCGTCTGGGGCAGGAACCGCCGCCAGATCTCGGTGGCCTCCGCGAAGTCCGTGCCGGGCCGCAGGCGCCAGACCCACTCCGGGTACCCGGGCACGAACGCCTCGGGAAACGCGACGAGCTTCGCTCCGGCGTCCGCAGCCTCCTCGACCTTTGCCACAGCGCGCGCCAGCGTCGCCTCGCGATCGAGAAGGACCGGCGGGACCTGGACGACCGCGACCCGATATTGCCCGTCGCCTTCGATGGTCATCGGTTCTCCTCGGAAACGTGACTCATCGTAGCGCCGGCTCGCGCGGATCCCGCGCCAGATGGCTCAGGTTCGCAGGCGAGCCCCGATCGTGGCCGCGGCCTCCACGATCTGCCCGGCGATCGAGCGGTCATTGCCGCCCGTCGGGAACCGGTACGACGGACCGTGGACGTGGACCGCGCCGATCACCTCGCCGTCGGCGTCCGCGATCGGGGCCGCGACGGAGTTGATGCCGATCGCGTACTCCTCGCGGACCCACGAGTAGCCGTCGCGCCGGACCTCGCGGAGCCGCGCGAGGAGCCCGCTGGCGTCCGTGATCGTGTGCTCCGTGAACCGCTCGAGTGGCGTCGCGAGGAAGCGCGACATCGCCGGTGGCGGGAAGTGGGCGAGGAAGACCTGGCCAGATGAGACGGCGTGCATCGGGATCCGCGTGCCGGTCCAGTCGCGAACCTGGACCGGATTCGGCGATTCCACCTGGTCGACGTAGTGCATCGTCGGTCCTTCCGGCACGGATAATCCGGTGGCCTCGCCGGTCTGGGTCGCCAGCTCGACGAGGTAGGGGTGGGCAATCGAGACGAGCCGGCGAGTCGGGCGGATGCCGGTGGCGAGGGCGCCCAGTCGGGGGCCGAGCCGGTAGCGCGTATCGCCCGGGATCTGCTCGACGGCCCCTTCCAGGGCGAGGGCGCCGAGCATCCTTGCGACCGTGCTCTTCGGGAGCCCGACTCGCGCCGCGACGTCGGTGACCCCGCGGGGCCCCTCAGCAAGCGCAGCCAGCACGTCGAACGCGCGGGCGATGCTCTGGACTCTGGACACGGCCCGCCTCCTGATCTAGGCTGAACTCGTTCCATCATACGGCATCATTCCGCGATGTGGAACAGCCGATGTTGGAGGCAATGCCCCAATGGCCCCGGACTCGACCCAGGACTTCGACCTCGCGAGCCTGTCCAACGAAGACCTCGTCGAGCAGATGCACAACGATCTGTACGACGGCATGGCGCCCGAGATCCTCGAGGGGACGAACCTCCTCCTCGGCCGTGGCTGGGGGCCGGACAAGGTCCTGAACGACGCCCTCGTCGAGGGCATGCGGATCGTCGGGATCGACTTCCGGGACGGCATCCTCTTCGTCCCCGAGGTGCTCCTCGCGGCGAACGCGATGAAGGCCGGCATGGGCATCCTCCGGCCGCTCCTTGCCGAGACGGGCGCGAAGCCCATCGGCAAGGTCGTCATCGGGACCGTCAAGGGCGACATCCACGACATCGGCAAGAACCTCGTTGCGATGATGCTCGAGGGCGCGGGCTTTGAGGTGTTCGACCTCGGGATCAACACCGACGCCGACAAGTTCATCGCCGCTCTCGAGCTCCACAAGCCGGACATCCTCGGGATGTCGGCGCTGCTCACGACGACGATGCCGTACATGAAGGTCGTCGTCTCGGAGCTGACGAAGCGCGGCATTCGCGATGACTACATCGTCCTCGTGGGCGGCGCCCCGCTGAACGAGGAGTTCAGCAAGGCGGTCGGTGCAGACGCGTACTGCCGCGATGCCGCCGTTGCGGTCGAGACGGCCCGGGTTCTGGTCCAAGAGCGTCGTGCCCGCGTCGCCTAGCGCTACCCGGCCTCGTCGGCCGCTCGTGATCGGGTGCGGCGCGCTCGCGCCCGAGCTGGTCGCACTCACGCGGCGGGCGGGGCTGCCCGAGATGGACTTGACCTGCCTGCCGGCGTCGCTGCACAACCGGCCGGATCGGATTCCCGCGGCCGTGGCCGCCCGGATCCGAAGGGCCCGCCGCGATGGCTACGACCGCATCTTCGTGGCCTATGCCGACTGTGGCACGGGCGGCCTGCTCGACCGGGCGCTCGAGGCGGAAGGGGTCGAGCGGCTCGCGGGCGCGCATTGCTACGAGGTCTACTCCGGCCGCGAGGCCTTCGCGGAACTCTCGGAGGACGAGCCCGGCACCTTCTATTTGACCGACTTCCTCGTCCGGAACTTCGACCGACTTGTGGTCAGCGGTCTCGGCCTCGATCGACACCCCGAGCTCCTGCCCGTCTACTTCGGCAACTACACGCGGCTCATCTATCTCGCCCAGACTGAGGACGACGCCCTGACGGCGACCGCCTGGGCCGGAGCGGCGCGCCTCGGCCTCGACTTCGAGCGCCGATTCACCGGTCTCGGCGAGCTCGGCCCGGCGGTGCGAGCGTTCGCGGAGGCGGCGTGATGGCCGGCACGCTGACGGTCATCTGGTGGCGCGACATCCCCGCCCAGGTTATCGCCAAGGACCGCCGCCAGGCCCACAAGGTCGTGCTCCATCCGCGCGTCCAGGTCGCGATCGACAAGGCCGCGATGAAGGCCGGCAAGAAGACAGCGAACGATTACATCGAGGAATGGCGCCGAGAAGGGCGGCCCTGCGGCGACGACCTCAACGCCGAGGCGACCGGCGAGGCGGCCCGGCTCGAGGCGGCCTATACGAAGGATGTCCTCGCTCGAATCGTCGCGGCGGGCGGGATCGATCCCGAGCGCCCGGCCGCGGATGCCGGGGTGACGCCGGAGCCAGGTCCGGCAGCATGACCGACACGATCGTCAGCTCGGCAACGCGCGAGGTCGTCATCGGCTTCGACCGGCCGTTCACGATCATCGGCGAGCGCATCAACCCGACCGGTCGGAAGCTGCTCGCCGAAGAGATGAAGGCCGGCGACTTTAGCCGCGTCGAGCGCGACGCAGTCGCCCAGGTCGAGGCCGGCGCGCACATGCTCGACGTCAACGCCGGGATTCCGCTGGCCGACGAGCCAGCGATCCTCGCCCGGACGATCCGGCTGGTCCAGTCGCTCGTGGACGTGCCGCTGTCGATCGACAGCTCGATCGTCGAGGCCCTCGAGGCCGGGCTCGCCGCGTACGTCGGCAAGCCCCTCGTCAACTCCGTGACCGGCGAGGAAGAGCGAATGGAGCGCGTGCTGCCGCTGATTCGGAAGTACGGCGCGGCGGTCGTCGCGATCTCGAACGACGACACCGGGATCTCCGAGGACCCGGACGTGCGGTTCCTCGTCGCGAAGCGGATCGTGGAACGTGCTGCGGACTACGGGATCCCGCGGTCGGACATCATCGTCGACCCGCTCGTGATGCCGATCGGGGCGATGGCCACGGCCGGGCAGCAGGTCTTCCGGCTGGTCCGGCGGCTGCGAGAAGAGCTCGGGGTCAACACGACGTGCGGCGCGAGCAACGTGAGCTTCGGGATGCCCGATCGCGAGCGGATCAACGCCGCGTTCCTGCCGATGGCGATCACGGCTGGCCTCACGTCGGCGATCACGAACCCGCTCGCCGCCGAGGTCAAGGCCGCGATCATGGCCGCCGATGTGCTCATGGGCCACGATCAGGACGCGAGTCGCTGGATCCGAGCGCATCGGGCCGCCGCGGCCGTGCTCGCCGGCAGCCAGCTGGCCGCAGTGGCCGCTATGTCCGCGTCGGCGACGACGTCCAACGGCGTACCCGATGGCCCCGGCCGTTCGGCGGGCGGGAGGTCCGAGGGGTCCGCCCCGCAGGCGCCGGCGGCGGCGACGAGCAGCCGGCCGCGCATCAACCGCCGGGCCATGGCTCGCGCCGACGGCCCAGCTCGGTGACGAGCGGCACGTGAGGAGCGGCACGTGACGAGCGCCGAACCGCAGGTCATCTTCACGCCGTCCGGCCGGCGCGGTCGCTTCGCGCCGGGGACCACGGTGCTCGACGCGGCTCGCGCGCTCGGCGTCGATCTCGATTCGGTCTGCGGCGGGCGGGGGTTGTGCGGTCGATGCCAGGTCGTGCCTGGGGAAGGGAGCTATCCGAAGCACGGGATCGAATCGAGTGGGGAGCATCTCTCGCCACGCGGCCCCGACGAGGCCGAATACGAGCGCCTCCGCGGCCTTGCCGCCGATCGCCGGCTGGGCTGCCGCGCGGAGGTCCACGGTGACCTGCTCGTCGACGTCCCGCCGGAGAGCCAGGTCCACCGGCAGGTCGTCCGGAAGGGCGTGCCGGTGCGCGAGTTCGTCATCGACCCGGTTGTTCGGCTGCACGAGGTCGAGGTCGAGCGGCCGAGCCTCGCCTCGCCGACGGGCGATCTCGGCCGCCTGCTCGTCGCGCTCGAGCGGGAGTGGGGGCTCAGCGGCCTCGAGGCCGACCTGGAAGTCATCCGCGCGCTCCAGCCGGCGCTCGAGGAAGGCGGCTACCGCGTCACGGTTGCGGTCCACGACGCCCGGACGATCACCGCGATCTGGCCCGGCCTGCACGAACGAGCGCTCGGGCTCGCGGTCGACATCGGCTCGACGACGATCGCGGCCCACCTCGCGGACCTCGCCGACGGTGCCGTGATTGCCTCGGACGGCGTCATGAACCCGCAGATCCGGTTCGGAGAGGACCTGATGAGCCGCGTCTCGTACGCGATGCTCCACGAGGGTGGCGCCGTGCAGATGACGCTGGTCGTGCGCGAGGCGCTCGCGAGCCTGATCCGCGGCCTCGCGTCGCGCGCCGAGGTGCCGGTCGAGGACATCCTCGAGATCGCGATCGTCGGCAACCCGATCATGCATCACCTGCTGCTCGGCATCGATCCCATTCCTCTGGGCTCGGCGCCGTTCGCGCTGGCGACCGACGGGCCCGTCCGGACGACCGCTCGCGCGCTGGACCTGCCCGCGAACGCGGGCGCCCGCGTCTACGTGCTGCCGTGCATCGCCGGCCACGTGGGCGCTGATGCGGCCGGCGCGATCCTCGCCGAGACGCCGTATCTTGCCGACGAGGTCACTCTCCTCGTCGACGTCGGGACGAACGCAGAGATCGTCCTCGGCAACCGCGAGCGGCTGCTCGCCGCCTCGTCGCCGACCGGGCCGGCCTTCGAAGGCGCCCAGATCTCCGGCGGCCAGCGGGCGGCTCCCGGCGCGGTGGAGCGGGTCCGGATCGACAAGGAGACCCTCGAGCCGCGCTTTCGGGTCATCGGCTCGGCTCGCTGGTCCCACGAGACGGGGTTCGCCGCATCCACGCGCCACACCGGGGTGACGGGCATCTGCGGCTCCGGCATCGTGGAGGTCATCGCCGAGTTGTTCCTGGCCGGCGTCATCACCGCGGATGGGACCATCGACGGCCGGATGGCCGCGCGGAATCCCCGGATCGTCGCGGATGGGCGGACGTTCGCCTACCTGCTCCACGAGGGCCCGCCACGGCTGATGATCACCCAGAACGACGTCCGCGCCATCCAGCTTGCGAAGGCCGCGCTGTACGCCGGCGCCCGCCTGCTCATGGATCACCTCGGCGTCGAGGTCGTCGACCAGATCAAGCTCGCCGGCGCCTTCGGCAGCCAGATCGATCCGCTCCACGCGATGGTCCTTGGGCTCGTGCCGGACGCCGAGATCGACCGGGTGGGCCCCGCCGGCAACGCGGCGGGCACCGGCGCGCTGATCGCCCTCCTCTCCGGCGACGCGCGGCGGGAAATCGAGCGGGTCGTGCGGACGGTCGAGAAGATCGAGACCGCGGTGGAGCCGCGATTCCAGCAGCACTTCGTCGACGCGATGGCGTTCCCGCACCGGACCGCGGCCTATCCGAACCTGGAGCGCGTCGTCGACCTGCCGCGGCGCCGTGTCGACGGCGCCGACACCGAGCCCACGTCTGCGCGCCGAACCGGCCGCCCCAACCGCCGCCGATCCGGAACCCCCACGGTGCAGGAGGAGATCACGTGACCGACGAGTCCCCGCGCCATCGAGCCGGGGGTGGCCGCGCAGCCCGGCAAGCGGCCCGCTCCGCGCTCCAGGCCGAGCGCCTGCCGTTCCTCACCCGCGAGCTGAAGCCCTACGAGGTCCTCAACGAGGAGGGTCTCGCGACGCTGGAGGAGAACGCGGACACGATCCTCGAGGAGGTCGGCATCGACTTCCGCGGCGATCCCGCGGCCCTGGAGATGCTCCGAAATGCCGGGGCGGACGTCACCGGCGACCGCGTGCGATTCCCAAGGGGCATGTGCCGCCAGATCGTCCAGGCCTCGGCGCCGCAGAGCTTCACCCAGCGCGCTCGCAACGAGGAGCGGACGGTCCAGATCGGCGATCCGTACACCGTCCTCGCCCCGAACTACGGCTCGCCGTTCGTCCGCGATCTCGACAACGGCCGTCGCTACGGGACGATCGAGGACTTCCGGAACTTCGTGAAGCTCGCCTACATGAGCCCGTACCTGCACCACTCGGGCGGGACGGTCTGCGAGCCGGTTGACGTGCCGGTGAACAAGCGACACCTCGACATGGTCTATTCGCACATCCGATACAGCGACAAGCCGTTCATGGGCTCGGTCACGCATCCCACACGGGCCCAGGACTCTGTCGATCTCGCGAAGATCGCGTTCGGCGAGGACTTCGTCCGCGACAACACCGTGATGATCAGCCTGATCAACGCGAACTCGCCGCTCGTCTGGGATTCGACGATGCTCGGCGCCGCCCGGGTCTACGCCGAGAACAACCAGGCGACGCTTATCACGCCGTTCATCCTCGCCGGCGCGATGTCGCCGGTGACGGCGGCCGGGGTCTGCGCCCAGACCCTCGCCGAGGCCCTCGCCGGCATGACGTTCGTCCAGCTCGTCCGGCCGGGCGCGCCCGTCGTGCTCGGCAGTTTCGCCTCCTCGATCTCGATGCAGTCGGGAGCGCCCACCTTCGGGACTCCCGAGCCGGCGTTGGTCCTGTATGTCATGGCCGCGCTCGCGCGGCGGCTCGGCGTGCCGTTCCGCTCCGGCGGCAACCTCTGCGCGAGCAAGGTCGCCGACGCCCAGGCGGCCTACGAATCAGCGGCGACCTTCCAGCCGACGATCCTCGCCGGCGTGAACTTCGTCCTCCACGCGGCCGGCTGGCTCGAGGGCGGGCTCGCGATCGGCTACGAGAAGTTCATCCTCGATCTCGACCAGTGCGGGATGGCGTCGGTCTTCGTGAAGGGCGTCGACATGAGCCCGAACGGCCAGGCCCTCGACGCGATTCGCGAGAACGGGCCCGGCCTCCACTTCCTCGGCAACAGCCACACCCTCGCGAACTTCGAGAGCGCCTTTTATCGCTCCGAGATCGCCGACAACAACTCCTACGAGCAGTGGCTCGAAGACGGCAGCCTCGATGCCGAGACGCGAGCGAACAAGATCTGGAAGCGGATGCTCGCCGACTACGAGGCGCCGCCGATCGATCCCGGCGTCGACGAGGCCCTGCTCGACTTCATCGCCCGCCGCAAGGCGTCGTTCCCGGACTCCGACGTCTAGATGACGGGCATGCTCCGGCGCCGAACCCGGCTCGGAGACGGTGGCCGCAGGGCCCTGGCGACGGTGCTCGCCGATCCGACGTTCGAGCTCCTGCCGCTCAAGAACGCGACCGACCAGCAGGCTTCGCTCCCGCACGGGGCGCGCGTATCCGTGACCGCCTCGCCCGCGAAGGGCCTCGAAGCGACCGTCGCGCTCTGCGTCCGCCTCGAGGGTGCTGGGTTCCGTGTCGTCCCACATCTCTCGGCCCGCATGGTCCGAGACGAGCATCACCTCAAGGAGCTGCTTGCTCCGCTCGCCGACGCCGGTATCGACCGGGCCTTCGTCGTCGGGGGCGACGCCGAGGAGCCCGGCGATTTCCCAGATGGCCTGTCGCTGCTCCAGGCGATGACCGACCTCGGGATCGCGCCGACCGAGATCGGGATCCCGTGCTACCCGCAGGGTCACGCAGTCATCCCCGACGACAAGCTCCTCGCGGCCCTCGCCGCGAAGGCGCGATTCGCGAGCTACATGACGACCCAGCTCTGCTTCGACGCCAAGGCGATCGGCACCTGGCTGGCTGCCCGGCGAGCCGACGGGATCGGGCTGCCGGTTCGGATCGGCATCCCGGGCGTGGCGGCGATCCCGAAGCTCATCGAGATCAGCGCCCGGATCGGCGTCCGCGACGCCAGCCGATTCGTCCTGAAGAACACCCGCTTCGTCGGCCAGTTGCTCGCGTCAGGCGGTGTCTACCGCCCGGGTGTACTCCTCGAGAAGCTCTCGCCGCTCATTGCCGATCCCGCTGCGGACGTGATCGGCCTGCACATCTACACGTTCAATCAGGTCGCAGCAACGGAGCAATGGCGCACCGACTACCAGGCCTCGCTGGCCTCCCGAGCGGACGGTTGACGCCCGCCAAGCTCGGGTGACGACCGCGGAGGTCGAGCGCACGAAAGCGCGGGACGGACTCGCGACGACGCCGGATCGCGCGTTGGCCCTCGCCGCTCACGTCAGCACTCCGCGAGCCGGCGCCGCGCCCGCCGGCGCGTGGTCCGCCCGCGAGATCGTTCTCCACCTGGTCGCGGTCGATGCGCAGGTCTGGCAGCCCAGGCTCGACTCCCTGGCCGGCGAGCTCGAGCCGCATTGGTCGTGGATCGAGCCCGGCCTCTGGTCGGGAGCCGGCGACGACACCCTCGAGGGGGCGCTCGCCGCATTTCGGGCCGCGCGGGGAGCAACGGTCGCCCGGGTCGACGCACTCGGTGAGGACGGCTGGCTTCGACACGGCACGCACGCGACCTACGGCCGGCTCGACCTGCTCGAACTTCTGAAGGTGCTCGCGGACCATGACGACGAGCACCTCGCCCAGCTCGCGGGGTTCATCAGGGCGTGAGGCTCAGACCCCGTCGGGCGGCTCGGCGTCGGGCATCAACCCAGACAGGCGAGCGACTCGATGGGACAATGCGCGCGATGGATCGAGCCGAGCGCCTCGAACGCTACCGCACCGGGACGGCGACCCTCGATGCGGCGGTCGCCGGCATCACCGAGGAGGAGCTCGACCGGCCCCAGCCGAAGGACGAGTGGACCGCTCGACAGGTCGTCCATCACGTCGCCGACAGCGAGGCCATGGCGTACACGCGCTTGCGTCGCCTGATCGCCGACGACGAACCGGTGATCCAGGGCTACGACGAGCCCGCCTACGCGCGGCGGCTCCACTACGACCGGCCGATCGAGACTTCCCTCGCGGTCATTGCCGCTGTGCGGGCGGCCAGCCTCGAGCTTCTCCAGACCCTCACACCCGAGGAGTGGGCGAGAACCGGCTCACATTCCGAGTCGGGGTCGTACTCGGTCGAGCGTTGGCTCGAGATCTACGCCGGCCATCCCCACGAGCACGCGGACCAGATCCGGCGAGCGATCGGGCGGGGCTGATCGCTGTATCCCGGTCGGGCCGCAATTCAGACCGCGATCTCGCCGCCAGAGTGCTCAACCCGTAGCCCGGCCGCCATCCAGGCTTCGATGCCGCCGATCACGTCC
>JBBQTO010000053.1:0-13577 GCA_038234575.1 Candidatus Limnocylindrales bacterium | reverse complement strand
CTCGCCGCTGGCGGACACGAACTCACGATGCTGGTGCTCGCGGTCGATTCGGTCGAGCCGCTGAGCGATCTTCGGGGTGCGATCGGGGTCGCCGGGGAGGAGGATGTACTCGGCCAGCTCTCCGGGGCCGAGTCCGATGTGATATTGCCGCTCCCCTTCCGGGAGCGCGACGCGGAGGTCCGCGTTCGGCAAGAGCTGCTCTCCTCCCCGATTGCCCGCACCTGCGAGCTTCGTTCAAGCGTAGTCGTGGCTTCGAACGAGCGTCAAGCACGTTCACGCTCGATTCCGCTCGGCCGGAGCGTGGCCAGCCGGGCGACAACGACCGCGCGGAGACGTCGCTGGGTGCGGCGCCGCCGGATCAGGGTGACGAGCAGAGACAGGATCGAGAGGCCGCCCATCGCGGCGAGGCTCCACGACCCCGGTCCACCGCCGAGTCCACCGGCTGCCGCCAGGCGCGGGTCGGGCGCCGGGCTCGTGCCTCCGGCGGGCGAAGCTCCGGCGACGATGACCGGCTCGGCCTGGCCCAGATCGCCGACCCGGACGACCGCCGCGGCACCGGCGACGATCACGACGCTGACGCCGTCGAGCTGCTCCACACGTCCGCTGGCGGCGATGGCATCTCCGACCCGGAGATGCGGCAGGAGGTCCACCGCGTCGCCACGGAACACGAGATGGGCCGTTGCGGTGCCGTCGTCGAGGTCGACGCCGTCCACGGCAACGGCAGTGACCAGCCCGCCGACGCGGACGTTCGCGCCGAGGTGCGCTCCGAGTGCCGCCAGGTCGGTGTCCGGCGTCACGTCGCCGACCGACGGGCTCGCGCCGGCGTTGCCCGCGTCGTCACCGCCGACCGAGCCGCCACTGCCTCCGTGGCCGCCACTGCCCGTGCCCGAACCGGTTGTGCCGGGGCCTCCGGTACTGCTCGCCAGATCGGGGCCGGATCGAGGCAGAACGGCGAATCGCCGATCGGTCGCGGTCGGATACGGCCGCTTCACGATCCCGACGATAGTCACTGTCGCGCCCTCGACGGGGCGGGTCGACGGAATCCCTGCCCCGGCCTGTCCGAGGACTGGGACGCGACGATCCCTGGATCCGGCGAGCGCCACCTCGGCGCGCCACCGGTCGCCGAACCGCTCGACTTTCACCACGGTCCCGGAGATCCGGACGAGCCGCCACTCATCTGACGCTCCAGGCGCCGATCTACGCGTCGCGGGCTGGACCGGGACCACAGCGTGCCGGTCAACGACGGTCTCCGCTCGCAGGCGGGGGGCACCCCACGCGTGGGCCATCGTGCCCCCAATTCGGAGCACAGAGCCGACGGACGGGCCGGCACTCCCGGCAGGGAGCAGGACCTCGATGGCTCCGGTGCCGTCCTGGACGACGATCCGGCGGCCACTCGAATCGAGGAGCCTGTTGCCCGCCGTGACCGTCGCCTCGATCATGACCTTGGCGCCGTCGCCCCTTGCGAGTGCGGTCGCGATCGAGGTCGTCGGCGCAGGCGAAGGCGTCGGCCCGGGAGCCGACACGACCACCACATCTGCGCGATCGCGGATCCAGATCCGATAGCCGTCGAGGGCACCCTTTCGGGTTGCCCGCTGGCTAGCGACGCCGGTCAGCCGGAGCGTCCGTCCAACGGCCACGTTGGTTGCGCTGACGCCGCTCGACCCATCCGCGAGCACGCGGAAGGCGTGGCCCGACCCGTCCACGAACTCAAACGCCAGGTCGCCGCTCGTGCTCTTGGTCGGCGGCCGGCTCGTCACGCCCACGATGTCGACGAGGATGCCCTCGGTGCCCTCACCCAGATCGGCAGCCACCACGTCTGATGGGCTCGGCAAGACGCTCGGGCCGGTCAGTCGGATGCCGCCGGCTGCGGGCCGGAGCTCGAGCTGGCCGTATGGATCGGCGATCGGGCCGGTCACGATCACGCCGATCCCGCGGACCGGCGTCACGATGCCGTCGGGAACCTTGACGACGATCCCGCCTGTCGAATCCTGGATGGCCATCAGTGACGGTGTCCCGAGGCGGCCTGACTCAGCGGTGACAACGCCGGCCACGCTCACGATCTTGCCGACCGCCTGTCGTCGGGCGTCGTGGATGGCGATGGCGCCGGGCTGGGGCGTCGGCGTCGGCGTCGGAGAGGGAGTCGCGATTGGTGACGCCGTCGGCGCGGCTGTCGGGGAGGCCGACGGCGCGATGGTGGGTCCCGGCGTGGGTGCGAGCGTTGGCGAAAGACTCGGTGACGGCGTTGGTGCGGGCGACGGAGTCGGAGCCGGAAGGACGAGGAGCTCGCTCGCTTCCGTGGCGTGGATCCGGTAACCGGCCGCGCCGGTGCCGGAGCTGTCGTGCTGGCCCGCCGGCCCGGTCACCGTGACAAGCGTGCCGGACGGCACGGGTGCGCCGCCGAGCGCTTCGGCGCCGACGATCACGCGGATGGGCCCGGTCCCGTCGTCGACGAGAATCCCGAGCCCATCGGCGTAGGCCGTGGGCGAGCCGACCGTGATCCCGCTGACCTGGACCCGCGAGCCCTCGATCGGCTCGCCAACCGCGCCAGTCGAGACGACGACGGGCGCGGGCACCGGAGCGACGCCCAGGATGACGATGTCCGCGAGCGCGACTCGCAGCGTCCGCTGGGCATAGCGATCGTCGACCGTTCCGGTTGCCTGGATCACCGTTCCGGCGGCCAGGGTATCGAATGGCGCCGCGTCGAGGTACAGGGCGATGCCGCCGGTGCCGTCCTGGACGAATGCCGTACGTCCGCTCTCGAGCGCCCCGAGCTTCGTCGTGAGCGCCCCAACGATCGTTGCCGGGCTCCCGTTCGCGAGGGCACGAGCGCTCGAGACGGCGATAGCCGTCGGGGTCGGCGCCGACGTCGGCACCGGCGTGGGAGCTGGTGTCGGCGCGAGGGTTGGTGACGGTGCCGGAGTCGCGGTGGGTGCGGGCGTGTCCGTCGGCGCGGGCGTCGGCGTGGGGGTGTCCGTCGGAGCCGCTGTGGCCGTCGGTTGCGGCGTCGCCGTCGCGGTCGGAGATGGACTCGGTGTCGGCCCTTCGGTTGCTGCAGGAGTCGGGCTCGGCATGGCGCTCGGCACGGTGGTCGGAGACAAGCTTGGCCCGGGGCTCGGCGTTGGTGTCGGGGCAACCGTCGCGGATGGCGTCGGACTCGGTCCCGGTGCCGGGACCGGCGGCGCGGACAGTGACTGGGGGTTCGGGGCCGCCTGGGCGAACCAATCCGAGGCGTTGTTGTTCGTGTCAGCCGTGTTCCCGGTGAGCCCTCCGGGCCGGCGCTCGATGCTCGATGACGCCGCCGGTGCGGCCGCGGCGGCTCCCTCGACGAACGCGTTCGTCGCGTCTCCCCAGCCCAGCGAGTCGATCGGCGCGCCGCCAATAGTGCGCAGGACGACGGCACCGCCGGTCGCGGCAAACCCGCCGCTGTAGGTGAGATCGGCAACCGGAGCGAAGATGCCTGAGGTGTTCGCGATGAGCAGGTGCCGGCCGGGCGCGAGGAGCTGCGTCGAGGCCCACGACGCCTTGCGGGTGATCGTACCGCCGGTCGAGGTCGCATAGACGATCTCGAGGCCTGCGAGGTCTACCGCGCTCGACCCGACGTTCGTGATCTCTGCGAACTCGTCGGATGCCGACACGCCGCCGGTTTGTAGCTCCGAGACGAGCAGCGTCGATGTCGGCCAGGTGACGGCCGCGGGCGCAGCCGGCTGGCCCGGCCCGGCCCCTACCGCGGCGGCCACCGCCCCGCTGATCGAAACCACGACGAACAGCGCGGCGATGACCGCGACACGGGCGCGTTCCACTTGGCACGACCTCCCGGCGGGGACGATCGATGCCGGGCGGGACGGCCCAACCGTTCTAGCAGCAGTCGCTTATCGGCGGATCACCGGCCGCTCACCGGCACATCGACGGCCGCTCGTCGTGAGCGTGGAACGGCCCGCGGCCACGCCGATCGCGTACGATGCGACTCCCCAAGGCCCGGCGCATCGGCGACCGGCCGCCCCGCAAGCACCGAGGTGACATCGTGGCCCGCGCGAAGCAGACCGCTCGCTCCGAAGCGCGGCGCCGACATCGCCTGGCGAACCGGCTCGATGATGACGTCGCGCCGAACGAGCTCGGCAGCGAAGGCACCAGCATGGGCGACACTGCGAGCCCCAGCGGATCTCGCCGGGCGCCGCAGGCCTCAAAGGCAAGCAGACCGCCGCGCCGAGGCGTCCTCTCGGCCTTTCGGGACGCCTATCACCCGGCACATGTCCGCGAGGATCTCCGCGAGCTGCCGACACTCCTGCGCAGCCGAGCGTTCCTCGGCGCGCTTGCCCTTATCGTCGCGGGCGCCGCGGTCTTCGCCGCGTTTCCCAGCTACAACGGCGCCCAGTTCATCTTCCAGACGCTGACGTATCCGCCGGCGATGGCCCCGATCTTCGTCGTCGGCTTCTTTGCGACGAGCGCGAGCTACCTCCTCGGCTTGATCGTCGGCCTCATCGATGCGCTCGTCGTCGGCATCCTCATCGCGTTAGGCGTCCTCGCAACGACGCCCGATCCAAATGCTGCCGTGAACTTCGTCGCCGGACCGCTGGTGACCGGCGCCGCGACCGGCGCCGTGTTCGCGGCCGCAGCTGCGTGGTATCGACGCTTCCTGGCGCTCTCGAGCCCGAAGCGAGCCGGCGTCGCGGCGGGCACGAACCGTGGCGCGCGAGCCAAGAGCGGGACGCGGCGCTAGTCCGACCCATGCGGCATCACGCGAGGACGCGCTGCCCCGTCGTTGTGGCTCGATGAGCAGCGCAGGGGAAAGACCATGAAGCGATCGGGCGCAGTGCTGCTCGTCCTGATTCTGGCCGGTTGCTCCAGCACCCCGTCCGCCTCGCCGTCAGCGACAGCGACCGAATCCATCGGACCGCTCGGTACGGTTGAGCCGTCCGCGACGCCTCAAGCGAGCCCCACGCCAACCAAATCGCCCTCCCCCACCGCGACGTCCACGATCACGCCGCACCCAACCCCGATCGTGACACCCGTGCCACGAACGCCGCCGCCTGGCCCGACCGCAGCCCAGCTCATCGGCCAGAAGCTGATGGTCGCGATGGCCGGTACGACGCCGAGTGCCGATCTGCTTGGCCGGATCCAGCGCGGCGAGGTGGGTGGCGTGATTCTCTTCGGGGCCAACATATCGACCCCTGCGCAGGTCACCGCGCTCACGGCGAAGCTCCGCGCCGCGGCCGTGGCCGGCGGACAACCGCGGCTCCTGATCTCGACGGACCAGGAGGGCGGCTCCGTGAAGCGCATCCCGTGGGCGCCGCCGACCCTCTCACCCGCCCAGATGGTCGCGGCCGGCAGCTCGTCCGTCGCGCTCGACCAGGGGAAGCGGACGGGGATCGCCCTCGAGGCGCTGGGCATCAATCTCGACCTCGCCCCCGTTGCCGACGTCCCCGCCTCGACCTCGTCCTTCATGTACCAGCAGGGCCGGACGTGGTCCTTCAGCGCCGCAACGACCACGGCCTACTCGAATGCGTTCACGACCGGCCTGCGCCAGGGCGGCGAGCTGCCCTCGATGAAGCACTTCCCCGGGATCGGCTACGCGGTGTTGAACACGGACACCCACCCGGTCACGATCGGGGCTTCGGCTGCGGCCCTATCGCCGGGACTCGGCCCCTACCGTTCTGCGATCGCGAACGGCATCCCGATGATCATGCTGTCGAACGCGACCTACACCGCCTATGACTCGTCGAACGCGGCCGGTTGGTCACGCGCGATCGGGACGACGCTTCTCCGAACGAACCTCGGCTTCCGCGGCGTGACGATCACGGACTCGCTGACGGGCACCGCTGTCAGCCGCGGCGTGAGCCAGACGTCCCTCTCGCTGCGCGCCGCGATCGCGGGCACCGACATGATCCTCGTGACCGGCTCGGAGGCATCGACGCGAGCGGTCTACTCGGCCCTTCTTTCCGCCGCGCAGAACGGCTCGATCGCGAGGTCGCCGCTTCTCGCCTCGTACAACCGCATCCTCGCGCTGAAAGCCCGCCTCTAGCCGAGCCGGCGCATCCCGGCGTGGCCAATCTGGCGAACGCCGGTCGGGCTCTCGGGGCCACCGACCGCCTCGGCGACCTCGGTGAGCGACCGAACCTCCCGCGCGATCACGTTGACCACCGACGATTCGCGCTGGAGATCCCCGTCGACGAGGAGCAGCGCGTGGCGGCGGACCACGCCACGGAGGCGAGCCCAGGTATCCGGCCAGAGGGTGACGTTCACCATCCCCGTCTCGTCCTCGAGGGCCAGGAACACCGTGCCTTTCGCGGTCATCGGGTGCTGGCGGGTCACGACGAGCCCGGCGAGCCGCACCGGACCCGGTCGGCGATCGGCCAGTGCGCCATTCGGCACCGCCCCGAGGCGATCCAGCGCCGGCCGGAACAGCGAGATGACCTGGTGGCGGGCGTCGAGCCCGATCACGCCGTAGGCATCGCCCAGCCGCTCCGGCTCGGTGAGCGCCGGCAGGTCCGGCGCATCCGTCGCCGGGAGGCGGAGATCCATCGGCCTCCCGGCCGCCGCGGAGCGTTTCCCCTGGGCTCGCCCGGCGGCGCGAACGCTCTTGCCCTCGACCCTCCCGCGGGCCGAGCCGGCGACCTCGCGCAATTGCCAGAGGAGCTCCCGGCGCGGACGGCCAAGCGAATCGAGCCCGCCGGTCCGGATCAGCCGCTCGATCGTCTCCTCTGGCAATCCCGTGCGCTCCACGACGTCGGCGAGCGAGGTGTACGGCCCGCGGTCGCGCTCGCGGTCGAGCAGCGCCTCATGCTGCTCGCCGACTCCCTTCACGAGGTGCAGCCCGAGCCGGACCCCCCAGCCGATCGCGCTCTCGGCCGACCACTGCTCGCGGGCCTGGGCTCCGGGCATGAAGCAGGCCGACGACCGCACGGGCGGCGCGTAGTTCTCGATCCCCGAGTCCTCCGGGAGTGGCTCACCGGGATCCTCATCGTGTGACCCGTCGTCGCCCGCCACTCCCGCGAGCGCCCACCCCGGCCGGCCGACCCATTCCGTGGCGGTCTTGTAGCTCGAGGCGTTGATGTCGACCGGCAGCACGCTCACGCCATGCCGCTTCGTGTCGTTGACGAGGACCTCGACAGGATAGAAGCCCATCGGCTGGGCATTGATGAGCCCGGTGAGGAACTGGGCGGGATAGAAGAGCTTCAGGAACGCGGACTCATACGCGGTTCTCGCGAACGCCGCGGCATGGGATTTCGCGAACCCGAAGGAAGCGAACGCCGAGACCTGCCTGAAGAGCTCCTCGGCAACCTCGTCGGTCATCCCCGGCTGGCGGAGACAGCCATCGATGAACTGGCGATGGAGCTTCTCCATCTCCCGATTCGAGCGCCAGGTGCCCATCGCCCGTCGGAAGCCGTCCGAGCCTGCCGGCGTGAACCCCGCGACCTCGATCGCGACCTTCATGACCTGCTCCTGGTACAGGATCACGCCGAGCGTCTCGGCGAGGATCGGCGCGAGGCTGGGGTGAAGGTAGGTCACGGGCTCGAGGCCCTGTTTCCTTCGGAGATACGGGTGGACCGCGTTGCCCTGGATCGGGCCTGGCCGAATGATTGCGACCTCGACGACGAGGTCGTCGAGATTGCTCGGACGCGATTTCGGCAGGGTCTGCATCTGGGCCCGGCTCTCGATCTGGAACACGCCGACCGTGTCTGCCGCCTGGACCATCTCGAAGACCTCGGGGATGTCTTCGGGCATCCGGTCGAGGTCGATGCAGGTCGCGCAATCGGCCTGGATCAGCTGGAGCGTCTCGTCCATCGCGGCGAGCATCCCGAGCCCGAGCAGGTCGAGCTTGATGAGCTTGAGCGTCTCGACGTCGCGCTTGTCGAACTGGACGACGACCCGATCCTTCATCGTCGCCCGCTCCAGCGGCGCGATGTCGATCAATGGCGCCGCGGTCACGAGCATGCCGCCGGAATGGATGGAGAGGTGGCGTGGAAAGCCATCGATCCGGGCGCAGAACTCGAGCCAGCGTTCCCAATCGGACAGGCCCACCGTGCTGCCGCCACGGGCCTGCGGCGGCGGCTCCGGCGCGACCCTCGCCACCGAGCTGGGCTCGGTCCGTCCCGGCACCGGATCCCAGTGGTTGGGCCGGCCGAGCCTGTCCGTGGCGCGGCTCGGCGGCGCCACGGCTCCGCTCTCGGGATCGATGACCCGACCGTCGACGAGTCCTGGCGCGTGAACGAGCGCGACGCGGCGCGCGTTGCCCGGCGGCTGCCGATAGCCCGTCCCCTTGCCCGCTCGCAGCCAGGCGACGCTCGCGGGCGTGTCGCCGGGGCCGCCCTCGTCGTCTGCGCCGCGTCCCGGCCGAATCGCCGGCGGCGACTGCGGCGCCTCCTCCCACATCCCGGATCGGCTCGGCCCGGGCTCGCTCGGCCCCGCTTCGCTCCGAGCTTCTGGGCTAATCGTCATGGGTGGACGGTTAAGCCAGGAATCGCCAGCTCTCCAGTCTGCGACAGCATCCGGAGCCGTGGGATTCGTTCCGGCGTGAGCGTGGCTGTGGATAAATACCGAGCCCGCATTCCCCCGGCGCGCCGATTCGACCCCGATCTCTTCGCTTAACCGTCCGGGGGTGACGATTGGACCGGATGTCCCGGCAACCGAGCCGGCGCTGGTGCTGGCGGTCGAGGTCGAGCCGGCCGCCGCGCCCTGCCAACGGCTGCCGCGAGCGTGATTCAGCTCGCCCATCCCGTTCGTGAGGCCGCGCGCGGCAACGAGGGCCGCTGAGGCGCGTACCGCATCTTCGGCGACCACGCGACCTGCCCCGGCGCGGTCGAGCGCCGGCTCGCCGGGACGGCGGAAGAACTCGGCGAAGCCGCCGTCGGCCTCAAGGTCGCGCCGGACCATGACGCTGTCGTACGTCTCGAGCGCCTTCGCCACCCGATCGACGAGTGGCCGCGGAAAGCCGAGCGCGTAGCCAACCTCGCGGACGGCGGATCGAGCCCGGTACGTCACGAGGTTGCAGACCATCCCGGTGTGCTCGGGACCGTAGCGCTCGTAGACGTACTGGATGACCTCCTCGCGTCGGGCCGAGGAGAAGTCGATGTCGACGTCCGGGTAGCTCGTCCGGCCCTCGTTGATGAACCGCTCGAACAGGAGGTTGTGGCGGATCGGGTCGACGCGGGTGATCCCGAGGGCATACGCGACGATCGAGTCGGCGGCGCTCCCGCGACCCTGGGCGGGGATGCCGCGGCCCTTCGCAAACTGCATCAGGTCCCAGCAGATGAGGAAGAACTCGGCGAGGCCGGTCCGCTCGATGACGTCGAGCTCGTGCGCGAGCTGGCGGACGACCGACGGCGAGACCGGGTGGTAGCGGTGCCGGACACCCGCCTGGCAGAGCTCGACGAGATAGCTGAACGGGGTCTCGCCCTTCGGGACGGCGAACCCCGGAAACCGGTACTGCTCGAACCCGAGGTCGACCGTGCAGCTCGCGGCGAGCTCGCCCGCGGTCGCGATCCCCTCGGCCCAGGCTCGAGCGGTCACGGGGTCCGACACCGCGGTCTCGGGGTCGCCCGGCGGAAGCGCGGCGAGCTCCGAGGCGGACTTCAGGTACGACTCGCCGTCCGAGCGACGCAGGTCGCCCAGCGTCTCGAGGGTCCGGCCGTGCGCGATCGCGGTCAGGACATCCTGCAGCTCGCGGTCCTCGCGCCGGGCGTAGTGGACATCGTTCGCGACCACGACCGGCAGTCCGAGCTCCGCCGCGAGCCGCGCGATCTCGGCGGCGAGCCAGTCATCGTCCGGCCGGAGGTGGTGCGTCAGCTCGAAGAAGAAGCCGGCCTTGGCCACGTCGTCGCCCGACCCGGACGCGTTGAAGATCGTCGCGTACCGCTCGGCCACGATCCGAGCGCCGTCGCGATCGCCGACCAGGAGGCGGCGGGCGATCTCGCTCTCGCGACCGCCCGAGAGCGCGATGACTCCCTCGGTGTGCTCCGCGAGGAGGGCCTGGCTGAACCGCGGGACCCGCTTCGTGCCGGCGAGGTTGGCGTGCGAGGTCAGGCGGCACAGGCTCCGGTAGCCGATCGCGTTCCGGGCGAGGAGGACGAGGCGCGGGCCGCGCTGGCGCTCGCCGATCCCCCGGAGGTCCTCCTTGACCACGTTCCGATGGCCCGGCAGCCGGGCCCGGGTCGGTCGCGGCCGGGAGGGCGTGCCCTCGACCGCGACCACGGCCCCGTTTCCCAGTCCGAGGAGCCCGTCGATGCGTGCGGCGGCTTTCGAGCGGCGCCGCTCTCGGTGAGCCGGGAGGACGATTCCATCCGGGTCCGGCGCGGCGGCGTCGATGAGCTCGATCTCGATCCCGATGATCGGACGGATGCCCGCCCCCTCGGCTTCGGTCGCGAAGCGGACCACGCTGTAGAGGCCGCCGAGATCGGTGATCGCGAGCCCTGACAGGCCGAGCTCGACCGCTCGACCGACGAGATCCTCCACGGGCGAGGCGCCGTCGAGGAACGAGAAGTTCGAGTGGCAGTGAAGCTCCGCATAGGTCGCTGACATGCTCGAGATCCGGCTGCGCAGGGGCATTTTCTGGGGCCACCGATCATAGAACAAATGTTCTATCATTGGGGACGCAACATCCGGATGGGATGTCGCGTCAGAGGGCCGTGGATCAAGACCTTCGCACCCTTGCCGTCGTGATGACGAGGACCGCCGCGATGCTTCTCCTCGCGGTGCTTCTCATCCTCGTCCTCCTCCCGGCGGCATTGGCGGCAAGCGGTCACTGATCCACGAACAAACGTCCCGGAGCGTCATCTGGGACGACTGGTCGGACACCTGGTGAGCGGGCGGACGACCAACGAGCTGGGACCCCGTGGCCACTGGGGGCGACGGGGTCCCCTCATGTCCGGGCTAGTCGTACAGCCGCTCGAGATGCCACGTCCCGGCGACGCGGTCGTAGTAGATGAGCGCCAGCCAGCGGGCACCGACGACCTTGAAGTAGTCCCGCGCGATCGGCTCGCGCCACCACGATTCCTCGACCCGCCAGCGGTTGCAGACCTCGACCGGCTCCCGCCGATTCGCCCAGCTGATCGCGATGAGGCGACCCTCGTCGAGCTCCACGCCGATCGATGGGTGAGCCCTGAGCAGGCGGGTCACCGCGGTGGGCCCGCTACTGAATGCCAGGCCCAGCGCTGCTCCGGCAACGGCGCCTCGGGATCGGTGACCTCGACCCGCCGGACCCGATCCTCGCCGTAGGTCAGCGCCAGGCGGGCGAGCTGCCACGCGAGCCGGGCGCCGCGGAGCGCCTGCGGCACGAACAGCGGGAGCTGCTGGCCGGTGGCGGGGCTCGCGCCTGAGAGCTCGAGCTCGAGTCGCGCCACGGGCGCGGGCGGCGGCACGCGCTCGAGGCGCGCGAGCAGGAGCCGTTCGATGGCTTCGGGATCCGACGTCGGCTCGGGGAAGCGGCCCTCGACGATCTGCTCAGCCGGCGTGCCGGCCCTCGCGAAGGCGAGATCCAGCTCGAGGCGGAGGCGCCCTTGGGTCGCCGCCAGGCCACGGGCCGCGAGACTCTCCCCGAGCGCGGTCGCCAGGCGCCGCAGGACGAAACGAACGGCTTCGATCTCGGCCACCGGCGGCTCGATCGGCAGCGCCAGGAGCAGGCGCTCCGGGGTGCGGCGCGGTCGGAACGGATCGGTCTCCTCGCCCCGGGCCCGTGCTCCGATGCGGGCCCCTTCGTCCCCGAACCGGGCGACGAGCGCGGACGCGGGCAGCTCGGCGACCTGACCGATCCAACGCAGGCCGAACCGGCGGAGCCGGGCACGAACGTCCGGATCCGCGGTCAGCAGGCCCGAGGGCAGCGGGCCGAGGAAGCCCACTTCGGCGCCTTCGGGGACCGCGACGAGCGAGCCCGGCCTGGCGGCCGCGGCGGCGACCATCGCCGCGAAGCGCGTTCCGGCAATCCCGGCCCGGGCTGGGCCGGCCACGAGCGGCTCGATCGCGGTCCCGACCCGCTCGGCGAGGACCGGCTCGGGACCCCAGAGGGCCTCGAGGCCGTCGATCTGGGCCTCGAGCAGGCCGAAGGCGGCCTCGGTCGGATCCGAGGTTCCGGCGACGGCCGGGCTGAAGGCCGCGAGCCGCTCGAACGCGAGCTCGGCGGCGGCCCGATCAGCCTCCGGATCCGGATCGAGGAATGTCGCCTCGGGCGCAAGCCGGTGCGCCGACCCGAGCGGGATCCCCCGCCGGACGCCGAGGGCTCGAGCCAGCGGATCCACGTCGAGGACTGTTCCGTCCGACCACGGCTTCCCGCCGATGACCACCGGCCCCGCCGGCCACGAGCCGGAGGGCAGGCGTCGCTTCGCGAGATCGAGGAGGAGATGCGGGCGATAGAGATGAAGGAGTCGCATGGTTCCGCTTCCCGGGCACTGGGATGACGGGGGCATCAATGGGCTCGACGAGGAGCCCTTCGCGGCGGAGGCAGGCGTCCCGCTCCCCTCCATCCGCATAGAGGATTCGGAGCGTCGCCTGCCGGCCGGGTGGGCCGGCCCGGTTGCGGGTGACGATCACCTCCGTTCGCTGGCCGACGACGTCCCGCCCGAGGCGGATCCACGATCGCCGAGCCAGCTCGAGACGGATCCCGGTCGCCTCACCGACGGCAGCCGCCACATTCGAGACGAGGCCCGGCGGCTCCAGGACCACGAGACTGATCCCGGCCCGCCGGGCGAGCGCCGAGAGCCGGCCGAGTCGGTCGGCAACACGCGCCGCGGCCTCGATGCGAGGCGGGAGATCCAGGACGAGGAGATCCACGGTCCGGCTCGAGAGCAGCGAGCCCGCGATCGCGAGACCCTCGTCCGCGTCGCTGGGCGTGAGGACCACGAGCCACTCCGGCCGGATGCCGCGAGCGACAGCCTCGACGGGATCGAGGGCCGCCGCGAGGTCCATCCAGGCCACGATCGAGCCGGCTGCCTGGGCCTCCGCGACGAGTCGCAGGGCGAGCGTCGTCCGGCCGCTCGAGAGGTCGCCCCGGAGCGAGAGGCCCATCCCGCGTGGCAGGCCGCCGGGCCCGAGGATCGCGTCGAGAGCCGCGAAGCCGGTCGAGAAGAAACCTCGGACCGAGGGCCCGCGGAGCTCACCTCGGTCCTCGGTGAGCGGGTCGTGATTCCCGCCGGAGGTTGCCGGGACCTCCGGCAGCGCCAGAGCGAGCGATCCCACGACCTCTCCGACCCGGCTCGGCGCGGCCGATCCCCACTTCGACCGGAGGGTCGTCAGGGCCGCCGTGACATCCGGAGAGAGTGACGCCATGGGCCAAGTATCGAACATCTGTTCGAATGAATCAAGGGCCCCACTGAAGACAGCCACGCCCTCGATACGCCTCCACGGAGGCTTCCGGTTGGGTCGGACTGCTAGACTCGTCGCCTCGTCCAGCCGCCTCGCGCGCTCGGACGTCCCGGTGGGGATGTAGCTCAGCTGGAAGAGCACCGCGTTCGCATCGCGGGGGCAGGGGTTCGAGTCCCCTCATCTCCACCACTCCGCCGTCTTTGTGTTCAGTTGTTGCCTGCTGGCGTGCAAAGACAGCTACCGAGACAGCTATAGATCCGAGGTCGGCGTGTGGCGATAGGACCGGA